>NZ_BQYI01000001.1:242500-542500 GCF_027923405.1 Paenibacillus sp. YYML68
AGCTTCGTAGGCTTCGACAAGATCGCGCTTTCCACCTTGGCAGACCCGAGATCGTGAAGCAATCCGCCCAGTGCGATCGGCATCAGGTCCTTAACAGGCATATCGACCCACTTGGCTAAATGATATGCAGTCAGGCTAACCATAATGCTATTGTGATGTATATAATCCTGTAGCTGAAAGCCTTTAGGGCTGAAGGTTAAGATTTGATAGGAGTCAATGGACTTGATTAAGCTTTCCAATGCAGTTCGAATCTCGAGTATAGGTAAGCTCTGTCCTCCGGATTCCGCCATACGAAAAATGGTCCGCATCAGCTGCAGCAGCTTGTCGTAGCTCTCATAGAAGGGCACAGCTCCTGTTGGCTGTTCAACAATTTCAACATCCTTCAAATTGGAAGTCTCAACTTCCTGACCTTCCACTTGTACAGACGAGATCAAAAAGGCCTTCAATATTTCTATTTCACGCTCAGTGATGATTTTCCCCTTAGGCAGCAAAACGTTATCGAACTTCGTTAGTACGCTGTCGGCGATCCTCTCACCGCCCTTAAGTTGGGAGACGGGGGTCATAGCCATATCGATTCACCTTACTCTCTGTATGAGCTGATGGAGCTAGCTTAACGTGTACTCAACCGATATTATAAACGAAAAAGAATGGGGATGTAAGTCCCCATTCCTGATACACAGCCTACTCCTCCGTCTCCGGATTAGCTTCTATAGATTCGTCGCCAGCCACACCATCTACTAATAGTGATCCCTGCTCATCCTCGAGCTCTTCTTCCTCATCACTCTTATCTACACGCGCAAGCGTCGATACTTCATCCTCATCCTTAATATGAATGAGACGAACACCTTGCGTATTGCGTCCCATTAACGATATACCGGACATGCTGGTCCGTATAATGGTGCCAAGCGCCGTGATGATCATCAGGTCTTCATTCTCCTGAACAACCTTCAGACCGACGACTGGACCATTCTTCGGTGTAATATGAATTGTCTTAATGCCTTTACCGCCACGGGTCTGCATGCGGTACTCGGACACAGGCGTCCGCTTCCCGTAGCCTTTGCTCGTCACGATAAGGACACTATTGTCCTCTTGCACGACATCCATATCAATGACAATGTCATCGTCGTCCAGCTGAATCCCCTTGACACCTGTAGCGGAACGCCCCATCGCTCTTACATCCTGCTCCGGGAAGTGGATGGACATGCCGAGCTTTGTGCCCATTACGATCGATTGATTGCCATCTGTCAGTCGAACACCGATCAGATCATCGTCCTCGCGAAGCGTTATGGCAATCAAGCCAACCTTGCGAATATTGCTGTAATCATCAAGCGGCGTCTTCTTGACAAGACCGTTCTTCGTCGCGAAGAACAAGTACTTATCCGAATCGAAGCTCTCCACGGGAATGACAGCATTAATCGTCTCGCCTTGCTCGATCTGGATCAAGTTAATGATCGGCGTGCCTCGAGCAGTACGGCTCAAATCCGGAATCTCATACGCCTTCAGACGGTATACCTTACCCTTGTTCGTAAAGAACATCAAATAATGGTGAGAGTTCGTCACGAACAGATGCTCGACGAAATCGTCCGTCTTCGTATCCATGCCGATAACGCCCTTGCCTCCTCGCCGCTGGCTGCGGTACGTCGACACGGGAAGACGCTTAATGTAGCCGGTATGCGAAATCGTAATGACGACTTCGGTTCTCGGAATAAGATCCTCGTCTTCAATGCTCTCTTCGCCGATCGTAATTTCACTACGGCGGTCGTCACCGAAGCGCTCCTTAATCTCATTCAGCTCATTACTAATAATCTCAAGCACGAGTTGTTCATCAGCGAGGATCGCCTTCAGCTCCGCAATGCGCTTCAGAAGCTCAGCATACTCCTCCTCAATCTTCTCACGCTCAAGACCGGTTAAGCGCTGCAGGCGCATATCAAGTATCGCCTGTGCCTGATCATGACTGAGTCCGAAGCGGCTCATGAGACCTTCCCGCGCTTCCTCTGTCGTTCGGGATGCACGAATAAGGGCGATGACTTCGTCAAGGTGATCTAGAGCTATACGTAGACCTTCGAGAATATGCGCACGCGCCTCCGCCTTGCGCAGCTCGAACTCCGTACGGCGACGAATGACGACCTTCTGATGCTCCAAGTAATGGTACAGTATGTCACGCAGGTTCAACACCTTCGGCTCACCATTGACGAGTGCCAGCATGATGATCCCGAAGTTAGACTGCATCGCTGTTTGCTTGTACAAGTTGTTCAATACAACATTCGGATTGACATCTCGGCGCAGCTCAATGACGATGCGCATGCCGTTACGATCCGACTCGTCGCGCAGGTCGGTAATGCCGTCGATCTTCTTCTCGCGGACGAGCTCGGCAATCTTCTCAATCAGTCTCGCCTTAATGACCTGATACGGCAGTTCATATACAATGATGCGCGCCTTATTGCCGGACTCTTCAATGTCGGCCTTCGCACGCATCGTAACCGAACCGCGACCGGTCATATAGGCCTGACGAATACCTTCCCGTCCTAGAATGAAACCGCCAGTCGGGAAGTCCGGTCCTTTAATCGATTGCATGAGCTCGAGTGGCGTTATATCAGGATTCGCAATCAGCTGCTGCACACCGTTAATAACCTCAGTCAAGTTATGAGGTGGAATATTCGTCGCCATCCCTACCGCAATTCCAGACAGACCGTTCACGAGCAGGTTAGGAAAACGTGCAGGCAGCACGGCCGGCTCATGCTCTTCCCCATCATAGTTCGGGACGAAATCAATCGTCTCCTTGTTAATATCGCGGAGCAGCTCCATCGCGATCTTAGACAGTCTGGCCTCGGTATAACGCATCGCTGCAGCCATATCACCGTCAATCGATCCGAAGTTGCCGTGACCGTCTACAAGCATATACCGCAAGGAGAAATCCTGCGCCATCCGCACCATCGTCTCATATACAGCCGAGTCGCCGTGCGGATGATATTTACCGATGACTTCGCCAACGATACGCGCCGATTTCTTATACGGCTTATCCGGCGCCATACCGAGCTCCGACATGGCAAACAGAATGCGCCGGTGAACAGGCTTCAATCCATCGCGTACGTCCGGAAGGGCGCGGCTGACGATAATGCTCATCGCATAATCCATAAAGGATGTCCGCATCTCCGAGCCTATATCGATTTCTTTAATCTGCGAACGTGGTTCTTCCGACATGTCTACCTCCCGCAATCTGAAAGCTATCCAGCTCTATACGTATAATCACGGCCTCATGAAGAAGCCGTATGAGTTAAATATCCAGGTTCTTAACATATTTGGCATGCTGCTGAATGAAATCACGGCGAGGCTCAACGTTATCACCCATGAGCGTATCAAATACGACGTCTGCTTCGATCGCATCCTGGATGCTAACCTGCAGCAGCGTACGGCTCTCGGGATCCATTGTCGTCTCCCACAGCTGGGTCGGATTCATCTCACCAAGACCCTTGTAGCGCTGTACATTCACCTTAACGCCTTCGCCGAACTCCGCCATAATGAGCTCCCGCTGCCGATCGTTATACGCATAGCGGATCGTCTTGTTGCGCTCCAGCTTGTACAGAGGAGGCTGGGCGATGTAGATATAGCCAGCTTCGACAAGCTGCTTCATGTAGCGATAGAAGAACGTAAGCAGCAGCGTTCGAATATGAGCGCCGTCGACATCGGCGTCGGTCATAATAATAATTTTGTGATAGCGCGCCTTCGCAATATCGAAGTCATCGCCGATTCCTGTGCCAAGCGCTGTAATGATCGCCCGAATCTCGGCATTGGACAAAATTTTATCCAATCTCGCCTTCTCGACGTTCAAGATCTTCCCCCGCAGAGGCAGTATCGCCTGAAAGTGACGATCACGTCCCTGCTTGGCGGAGCCACCTGCGGAGTCACCCTCTACGATGTACACCTCACTGATCGAGGCATCCTTCGAGGAGCAGTCCGCGAGCTTGCCCGGCAGTGAGCTCACCTCAAGCGCGCTCTTGCGCCGGGTCAGCTCGCGAGCCTTACGTGCAGCTTCTCTGGCACGCTGCGCCTGCACGCCCTTCTCGATAATTTTCTTCGCAATGGAAGGATTCTCATCGAGGAACTCCTGCAGCTTCTCAGCGAACAGCGACTCGACAATACCCCGCACCTCGCTGTTGCCGAGCTTCGTCTTCGTCTGCCCCTCGAATTGCGGCTCCGGAATCTTAACCGATATAATCGCCGTTAAGCCCTCCCGCACGTCATCGCCGGACAGATTCGCATCATTGTCCTTGATCGCGTGATGCTTGCGGGCATAGTCATTCAATATGCGGGTTAGCGCACTCTTGAAGCCGGACTCGTGCGTACCGCCCTCGCGTGTATTGATGTTGTTGGCGAACGAATAGATGTTCTCACTATAGCTGTCGTTATATTGCAACGCGACCTCAACATGAATATGATCCCTAGCGCCCTCCACGTATATCGGCGGCTGATGAACCGGCTCTCGGTTGCCGTTCAGAAACTCCACGAACGAGATAATACCACCTTCGTACTTGAAGCTTACCGATGCATCTGAGCGCTCGTCGGCCAGCACGATCTCAATGCCGCGATTCAAGAAGGCAAGCTCCCGAATACGCGACTGCAGCGTATCGAAGTCGTATTCGGTCGTCTCGGTGAAAATCTCCTCATCCGGCCAGAACGTCACCTGTGTCCCGCTCTCCGTCGTCTCGCCGATCACCTTCAGATCGTACTGGGGAACGCCGCAGCTGTATTCCTGCTGATGTATCTTGCCCTCGCGCTTCACGGTCACAATCAGCTTCTTCGACAGTGCGTTTACGACCGAGACGCCGACGCCGTGCAGACCACCAGACACCTTGTAGCCTTCGCCGCCGAACTTGCCGCCCGCATGAAGCACGGTAAGCACGACCTCCACAGCCGGACGCTTCATCTTCGAATGCTCGCCTACTGGAATGCCGCGCCCGTTATCAATAACGGTTATGCTGTTGTCTTTGTGAACGATAACTTCAATTTTGTCGCAATGGCCGGCGAGAGCCTCGTCAATACTATTGTCCACGACTTCCCAGACCAGATGGTGCAGGCCTCTCACGCTCGTAGAGCCAATATACATTCCCGGTCTTTTGCGAACCGCTTCCAGACCTTCAAGCACCTGTATCTGACTTTCATCATAGGTTGTACCCGGATTTACCGACATGCAGACACCCACTTTTCCGTGATAAAGAAACTATTATCGCATATAACTATCGTACTCGTCTAAGTCGTCAGCAGCTGATGTGCGCGCTTCTTCAAGGTCATAGAGGAAATAGGTGAATAGTATACCTTCGATTGCGTGACGACGAGCGACTTGCTCTCCTCCTCGCCGATCACTTCCACTTTCTTATCTCTGCTCGCATATGTAACGAACTGCTTTGATATTTTGGAGGACTTCTCAATGGACAGGTCAAAAATAGCGATTAACTCCGATGCGCGGATAATTTTCTCACCGCCTAAATGGATGAACATAGCTTCCCACTCCTTAATCGGCGAAATCGGATCTATATCAAGCCTCCGCTTCGAACATGAAGAACGGAGGTGTTATCCAGCTTGGACACATCTATACTTTCAATGCCGGTCGTCGTGATGAAGGTCTGCACCTTGCGCTGGAACGTGTCAATCAGCTGGGTCTGCCTGTATTGATCCAGCTCCGACAGCACGTCGTCTAGCAGCAATATCGGATATTCGCCCACTTCCTCGCAGATCAGTTCAATTTCGGCTAGCTTAAGCGATAAGGCGGTCGTGCGCTGCTGTCCCTGGGAGCCGAACGTTTGCACTTCCTTCTCGTTGATGAAGAAGCGCAGGTCGTCCCGATGCGGTCCAACGAGCGTGACGCCGCGGCGAAATTCCTGATCCTTTACCTTTGATAACTTTATCATAAATTGGTCGAATAAAACAGCTTCATCTTGACCTTCTGCAGCTGCTAGAGTGCTGTCGTACTCGATTTTTAACAATTCCTGCCCGTTCGTAATACCGGCATGAATTTTTTCTGCCCAGGCTTGCAGCTTTTTTATAAAGCTTTGACGTTTTTTTATAATTTTAATACCAAACTGTACCAATTGTTCGTTCCAAACGTCCAGCATCGCAGCTTGACTCTGTGCCTGGAACATCTGCTTCAAGTAATTGTTGCGCTGCACGAGCACTTTATTATACTGCGACAAGTCGTATAGATAAGACGGCTGTACCTGACCGATCTCCATGTCGAGGAAGCGTCGGCGCACGGCAGGGGAGCCCTTCACGATCTCCAGATCCTCAGGAGCGAACATGACGACATTGAGCGATCCGATGAAATTGCTCAGCTTCCGCTGCTCCAATCCGTTCACCTTTGCGCGCTTGCCTTGCTGGGAGATGGTCAAGTCTAGCTGCAGCGACCCGTACCGCTTGTCGATCTCCGCGTGCAGCCGCGCCGACTTCTCATTCCAGCGGATGAGCTCCTTGTCCTGATTCGTGCGATGTGACTTGGTCAATGCCAGCACGAAGATCGACTCCAGTAGGTTCGTCTTTCCTTGCGCGTTCGGCCCGACGATGATGTTGACCTTGGCATCAGTGCTAAGCTCTAGATGCTCGTAGTTGCGGTAATTCTCGATACTTATTTTTTTTAAATGCAAAATGGCTCCTCCTCAAGTGATTCGGACTACTCCGCTACAACTTGGAATTTGCCGCAGCCTTCCACTTCTACTACGTCCCCGGCGACCAGCTTCTTGCCTCTGCGGTTCTCCGCCTCGCCGTTCACCTTGATGTCTGCTTCCTGAACGAAAAATTTAGCTTGTCCACCTGTGGATATACAGTCAGCCAGCTTCAAAAACTGCCCAAGCGTGATGTACTCCGTACGTATGGCGATCGGCTTCATCGTACTCATCCTCTCTTAGCTCGTCGTGCGATACGGAAGAATGAGCTGAAGGAGGCTTGCATTCTCGTCCGGACGAATAATGATCGGCTGCATCGCGCCGGTAAAGCCAATATGAATATGCTCACTGTCGATGACCTTGAGCGCATCCAGCATATATTTGGAGTTGAACGAGATGCGCAGCATGTCACCAGTCAGCTGCACGGTGTCCAGCTCCTCCGTTACTTTCCCAAGCTCGGTGGAGCTCGATGAGATCTCGATCGAACCGTTGTCGCGCATCGTTAGCTTAACGATATTGCTCTTGTCTTCACGGGACAGCAGATAGGCACGATCAATCGCACTAATCAGCTGGTCCGTATGCACGACGAGCTGCGTCTGATACGACTGCGGAATAAGCTTGGACGTATCCGGATAGGTGCCTTCCAGAATGCGGGTGTAGAACAAGAGGCTGCTCATCTTGAACAGCACCTGGTTGTCGGCAAAAATGACGTCGATCAGCGTGTTTTGATCCGGCAATATTTTGGACAGCTCATTCAGCGTCTTACCGGCTATACATACATTGTTGAGTGTAAAGCTTGCCTCCGTATCAATCGCGGCCTCGCGGCTCGCAAGCCGATGACGATCACAGCCTGTAAACTTAAGCTTACCGTTCTGAACCGTCCACAGTATACCGGTAAGAATAGGCGTTGCTTCGTTCGTTGAGACGGCGAAGGACGTTTGCTTAATCATTTGCTTCAGGACGTCGCTTGGAATCTGGATTCGCTTGCTTTCCTCGATGCCTGGCATGATCGGATACTCTTCGGGATCAAGTCCCATTAATTGAATTTCCGAGGAGCCTGAACGAATAATCGTTTGGAAGTTGTCTTTCACTTCAATTTCGATTTGCTGCGCAGGGAGCTTCCGTGTAATTTCGACAAAGAACTTCGATGGCAGCACAACGCTTCCCGATTGCTTCAGCTCGATGACCTGCAGCTCATTTTTTTCAATCGGAATAAAGCTTTGAATGGAAATATCGGTATCGCTTGCTGTCAATGTCATTCCGCTTGAATCTACATCTATTTTGATTCCTGTCAGGATTGGAACAGTCGTTTTGTTCGATATCGCCTTCGATACATGCTGAATCGATTCATTCAAAAACTCTTTAAGCACGGATAGTTTCATAATGTCACTCCTACAGGTCTAGATTGAGCCGGAACGGCATATGCTTATATATTATAGTCTTTTTTTTTATTAGTAATAGTAGTAGGGGCAGTGGATATGTGGATATGTGGGCAAACCGCGCAAAAACAAAGCCTATCCACATGTGAATAGTTTGTGCATAGGCTTCATTTTATTCAACTTATAAGAGAATGCCAAATCGGACGTTGGAAACGGTGCTTATCCGGTCACATTCTTAATTTTTTCGATCAAGTTTTGCGTAATCTTATACAGCTCTTGGTCAGTCTTCAACGCCTCCGAAATTTTCTCGTGGGCGTGAATAACGGTCGTATGATCGCGGCCGCCGAACGCCTCCCCGATCTTAGGCAGTGAGAAGTCCGTCATCTCTCGGGCCAAGTACATCGCAATCTGCCGCGGATACGCGACCGACTTCGTACGCTTGCGCGCCTTGAAATCCTCAATCTTCAATCCGAAGAACTCTCCGACCTTCTGCTGAATATCTTGAATCGTAATGACTCGCGGGCGGCTGCTCGGAATAATATCCTTCAGCGCTTCTGCAGCCAGATGAGATGAGATGTCCTTGTTAATAAGTGAGGAGTAGGCGACGACTCGGATAAGCGCACCCTCCAGCTCACGGATGTTCGTATCGATCTGATTCGCGATATACACCATCGCTTCATTCGGAATATCCAGATTTTCAGCCCTAGCCTTCTTGCGCAGAATGGCGATTCGCGTCTCAAGGTCCGGCGGCTGAATATCGGTAATAAGCCCCCACTCGAACCTGGAGCGCAGACGCTCCTCGAGTGTCGGAATTTCCTTAGGCGGACGGTCGCTTGATATGATGATCTGTTTCCGCTCCTCGTGCAGGGCGTTGAACGTGTGGAAAAATTCCTCCTGCGTTTGTTCTTTTCCCGCGAGAAACTGAATATCGTCTATAAGCAGAACATCGATGTTCCGGTATTTGTTGCGGAAGCTCTCGCCTCGGTTGTCGCGGATCGCATTGATGAATTCATTCGTGAATTTCTCGGACGAGATGTACATGACGCGTGCTTGCGGATTCGTATCGAGCACGTAATGCCCGATCGCGTGCATTAGATGCGTCTTGCCGAGTCCGACGCCGCCGTATAGAAACAACGGATTATATGCCTTGGCAGGCGCCTCAGCGACTGCGAGCGAGGCTGCGTGTGCGAACCGATTGCCCGAACCGATGACGAACGTATCAAATGTATACTTCGAGTTCATCATATGAGAGAAGGTCTCTTCCGCTGGAGCTGGCTTACCCTTCGCAGGCACTGGCATAGCGGCAGCCAGCGTATCATCAGCTTGCGCTTCTTCGTCGGTCTCGATAATAAATTTCACATCAAGATGCTTGTTCGCATAGTCAAAGATCGCTTCTTTAATATGCTTGGTGTAACGGTTCTCTAGCCAGTCACGAGCAAAATTGTTCGGGGCACAGATGACGACGGTCGAATCGTTAAAGACGACTGCCCTTGTGGAGATCAGCCACGTTTCGTAACTAGGTTTGCTCACCCTTTTTTGCAATATGGAAAGGACTTGCTGCCATTGTTCGTTAGGATGGCTTTCCACAATCTATTCACTCCTTCAATGAGGTACCAATAAGGCTAAGCTGCGGCTGCTGTTGAAATTATAAGAAACATGTCGAACCTATCCACATTATGCAGAACTGTGCCCGATCAATTATACATAGGCCGTGTAAATTGTTCACAAAGTTGTCCACAGCCTGTTGATAACCCTGTTAGTAAAAATACGTATCCACAACGGAAAACATATTCATGATAACAAAAAAGACCTGCGTCCGCAATGAAATGTTTAGGCTTATCCACAAACCCCATAGCTTGTGTACAAAAGTTATCAACAGCACAAGATATTGTTTATAGCTTGTTTACAATTCGACAATTTGGGGATTTGTGCGGTTTTTTTTATTCACAGGGGGGTAACTCTGTTTCGATGGGCAAGCCTGTGCATAACTTTAACCCGGTGACCGCATTGACATTTGAGCTGGAAAGTGATTTAATATTGAAAGGTATTTTTGCGGGATTGAATGACGATCCTGGCTTGAGGAGGTGCACGATCCAATGAGACCTACATTTAAACCAAATGTAAGAAAGCGCAAGAAAGTTCACGGCTTCCGTAAAAGAATGAGCACGGCGAACGGACGTAAAGTACTTGCTGCCCGCCGTCTAAAAGGTAGAAAAGTTATCAGCGCATAAGACGAAAGACCACTTTCAGGTGGTCTTTTTTGCTGTATTGGGATGCTCGAGCGGTTAATTTAGATGAAATTGGCGTACGATGAGGATAGACTGCGCGGCCAGTCGTCTGATGATAAATGGAGAGATGGTCGATGTCGATGGAGAAAAAAAATCGCTTAACGAAACGGGAGTACTTCGACAAGGTATACAAGCACGGCAAATCTTCGGCCAACCATCAATTCGTACTATATTATAAGGTACAGCCTTCCCAGTTGACCTTCAGGTTCGGTGTATCCGTGAGCAAGAAGATCGGTAACGCCGTCGTGCGCAATCGGATCCGAAGGCAGCTGAAGGAGATCGTAAGGCTGAACGCAAGCCGATTGCCGTCCGGGTACGATCTGATTCTGATCGCCCGCAAGCCGGTGCTGGAGATGAACTATCACGAGATGGAGAAGAGTGTATTCCACGTGTTGAAAAGAGCTTCGCTGCTGCGGCGCAAGGAAGAGCCGAAAACGGCGGATTAGTTTCTTTGTGCCCGGAACTGTGATATAGTTTATTATTGGAAAAGCTGAATCTGGGAGGATGTTCTTTTGACACGTCGACTATTGAAATATATGCCTCTGGCGGCATTGCTGTTGCTTGCAGGCTGCAGCACGGAGATCTCTCCGATTGACCGCGAGAACAGCGTATGGGACAAGTACTTCGTAGGTCCGCTGTCGGATGCGCTGGATTGGTTTGCGGATTTGACTGGAGGGCAATACGGCTTATCCATTCTTATTGTAACGATTATTATTCGCCTCGTTATATTGCCGCTTACGTTGAAGCAGTACAAGAGCTCGAAGCGGATGCAAGAGGTTCAGCCTGAGCTGAAGAAGCTGCAGACGAAATATAAGGACGATCCGAAGAAGGTACAGGAAGAGACGATGAAGCTGTTCCAGAAGGAAGGCGTGAACCCGCTTGCCGGCTGCTTGCCGATTCTGGTCCAGATGCCGATTCTGATCGCACTATATAACGCCATCATGCGTAATGAGCATATTGGAGAGCATACGTTCCTCTGGATGCAGCTTGGCGAGAAGGACCCTTATTATGTATTGCCGCTGCTGGCGGCGTTGACGACATATATACAGCAGAAGATGATGGCTCATCAGATGACGCCTCAGATGCAGAGCCTGATGATTATATTCCCGGTACTGATCTTCGTCATGGCGATGAATTTTGCAGCGGCGCTTCCTCTGTACTGGGTATTCAGTAATATTTTCACCGTAGTGCAAACTTATTTTATATACGGCAAGCCGAAGCCGGCAGTAGCAGCAGCAGAACCAGCGAAGCTGAAGTCAAGCTCAGGCGGATCTAAAAAATAAGGGTGGCCGGATGAGATGAAAAAAATCGTGGTAACGGGTAAGACGGTCGAGGCTGCAATCCGCAGCGGACTGGAGCAGCTCGGTACAACCGAAGATCGGGTCAAGACTCAAGTGCTGGAGCAGTCTGCCAAGGGACTGTTCGGATTATTCGGCACGCGCCCTGCAAAGGTGGAGCTTGAGCTGCTACCCGATGCCATGGAAGAAGCGGTTGCCTTCTTGAAGGACGTGCTCCGTACAATGGAGCTGCATGACGTTCGGATTGAACAGAAGAAGGATCGTGACGGCTATGAGCTGCATCTGTACGGTGCTGAGATCGGCATGCTGATCGGCCGCAGGGGGCAGACGCTTGATGCGCTGCAATATTTGGTCAATATCGTGGCGAATCGATATGCGGATCATCATCTGCGTATCGTGCTCGATGCGGAGCAGTTTCGCTTGCGGCGTAAGAAGACGCTTCAGGAGCTGGCTGATCGACTGGCCGAGCGGGTCATTCGAACGGGGAAGGAAGTTGTTCTCGAGCCTATGCCTTCCCAGGAGCGGAAGATCATTCATGCACAGCTGCAGAAGCATACGAATGTGCGTACGTTTAGTCGGGGAGACGAGCCGAATCGTCGGGTCGTTATCGTTTCACGGTGAGATGAGTCAGGTGATAATGAGATGAGCTGCAATGATGTCATGCTTGAATGGCCTCATTGCTTTTTCTTTTGGGACGATGAAATAAGATTACACGGTATGAGGAATGAGGTGCAGGCAGATGATACAAGACACCATAGCAGCGATTGCGACGCCTCTAGGCGAGGGGGGCATTGCCGTTATTCGTGTGAGCGGCGACGATGCCGTTGCGGTGAGTGACCGTGTCTACAAGGGCAGGCTGAAGCTGACGGATGCGCCTACTCATACGGTCCAGTACGGTTACATCTATGATCCGGGCACGAATGCACGCATTGAAGAGGTGCTCGTTACGATTATGAGGGCGCCGCGCTCCTTCACGAAGGAGGACGTCGTAGAGATTAGCTGTCACGGCGGCTTCGTCTCAGTCCGTAAGGTGCTGGAGCTGGTGCTCGAGCATGGTGCCAGACTCGCGGAGCCGGGAGAATTCACGAAGCGGGCCTTCTTGAACGGACGAATCGATTTATCCCAGGCCGAGGCGGTCATTGACCTTATTCGGGCCAAGTCGGACCGGGCGTTCCGCATCGCCTACAAGCAGTCGGAGGGACGACTATCGAAGCAAATCCAAGCACTGCGTCATCAGCTGGTGGAGACGATGGCTCATATCGAGGTGAACATTGATTATCCGGAGCATGATGTGGAGGAGCTGACGAACTCGTTCATCAAGACGAAATGCGGTGCGGCAATCGAGGAGATCGATCAGCTGCTGACGACAGCCGGGCAAGGTAAAATATTGCGTGAAGGACTCGTCACCGCCATCATCGGACGACCGAACGTCGGGAAGTCTTCGCTTATGAATACGCTTGCCCAAGAGGAGCGGGCGATTGTTACCGATATTGAAGGAACGACGCGAGACGTTGTCGAGGAATATGTGCAGGTGAACGGTATTCCGCTGAAGCTTCTGGATACGGCTGGTATACGGGAGACGGCGGATCTCGTCGAGAAAATAGGAGTGGAGAAGTCGCGGCAAGCTCTATCCGAGGCAGACCTGATTTTACTTGTATTCAACGGAGCAGAGTCGCTGACGGATGATGAGCGTCAGATGATTCAGGAGCTGTCGGGCAGACAAGTGATTGCAATCATCAACAAGGTCGACCTGGAGCAGCGACTCGAGGAAGATGTTCTCGTAGAAGCGTTCGGAGAGGAGCGGGTCGTGCGTCTGTCTATTGTGAAGCAGCAAGGCATCGCGGACCTCGAGAAGGCTGTTGCTGCGCTGTTCTTCAGCGGACAGGTAGAGTCGAGCGACTTGACGTATGTGAGCAATGCACGGCATATTCATCTGCTGAAGCAGGCAAGAGCTGCGCTACAGGAGGCATATAGTGCGACGGAGGCATTCGTGCCGATTGATATGATTCAGATCGACATTCGGAATGCGTGGGAGCACTTGGGTGAGATTATCGGCGATTCGGTGAGCGAATCGTTGATTGACACCATTTTCAGCCAATTCTGCTTAGGGAAATAAACATCGATAGGAGGCACTACGTAATGGGATATGATGCGGGACAATTTGATGTCATTGTCGTTGGAGCCGGTCATGCTGGCTGTGAAGCGGCACTGGCTGCGGCACGGATGGGCTGTGAGACGCTGCTGCTTACGATCAATCTCGATATGGTGGCATTCATGCCGTGCAATCCATCCATCGGCGGACCGGCCAAGGGTCACGTCGTTCGGGAGATTGACGCGCTGGGCGGCGAGATGGGGCGTAACATAGATAAAACGTATATTCAGATGCGGATGCTCAATACGGGCAAGGGCCCGGCTGTGCATGCGCTGCGTGCGCAGGCGGATAAATTTCTGTACCAGCATAAGATGAAGGAAACGATTGAGCAGACAGACCATCTGACGCTACGTCAAGGTCTTGTGGAGTCGCTCGTCGTGGAGGATGGCGTCTGCAAGGGCGTTGTGACGAAGACGGGGGCGACGTATTCCGCGAAGGCAGTCGTCGTGACGACCGGTACGTACTTGCGCGGCAAAATTATTATGGGCGAGCTGATGTATGAGTCGGGGCCGAACAATCAGCAGCCAGCGGTTAAGCTGTCGGAGGATCTTCGCAAGCATGGGCTGGAGCTCGTACGCTTCAAGACCGGGACGCCTCCGCGGGTGCATGAGGATACGATTGATTTCAGCAAAACGTCGATTCAGCCTGGCGATGAGAAGCCGAAATTTTTCTCCTACGAGACGAAGGAAGAAATTCCGAACCAGCTCCCATGCTGGCTCACGTATACGTCGGAAGCGACGCATCAGATCATTAACGATAACCTGCATCGGGCACCGATGTTCTCAGGGGCTATTGAGGGTACGGGTCCGCGCTACTGTCCATCGATCGAGGATAAAATTGTACGCTTCAGCGACAAGCCGAAGCATCAAATTTTTCTCGAGCCGGAAGGTCGATATACGAAGGAGTATTATGTTCAGGGCTTGTCGACGAGCATGCCGGAGGACGTTCAGCTGAGCATTCTGCGTTCGATTCCAGGACTTGAGAAGGTCGAGATGATGCGGACCGGCTATGCAATCGAGTACGATGCGGTCGTGCCGACTCAGCTGCTGCCGTCGCTGGAGACGAAGGTGGTCTCTGGCTTGTTCACAGCGGGTCAAATTAATGGAACATCCGGCTATGAGGAGGCTGCTGGTCAAGGCGTGATGGCGGGCATCAATGCGGCCAGGAAGGCGCAAGGGAAGGAGCCGGTCATTCTGGATCGCTCGGAGGCTTACATCGGTGTGTTGATCGATGACCTGGTGACCAAGGGCACGAATGAGCCATACCGATTGCTCACCTCACGTGCCGAGTACCGACTACTGCTACGTCACGATAACGCAGATCTTCGCTTGACGAAGATCGGTCATGAGATCGGCTTGATTACAGATGAGCGCTATGAGCTGTTCCAGAAGAAGCTTCGTATTGTTGATCAGGAGCTGGAGCGCTTGAAGAGCACGAAGGTGAAGCCGGTTGAGGTGCAGGAGCTGCTGCAGTCGCTAGGCAGTGCGGAGCTGGTCAATTCCGTTGATCTGCTGACGCTGCTGCGTCGTCCTGAGATTACGCTCGAGCATCTTCACAGCTTGTCGCCATCACCTTATGAGATGACCGAGGACATGAAGGAGCAGGTCGAGATTCAAGTGAAGTACAGCGGCTATATTGAGAAGCAGCTGGCTCAGGTGGATCGGATGCGTAAGATGGAGAAGAAACGAATTCCTGACGATATTCGGTATGAGGAGATTCATGGGATCGCAACCGAAGCGAAGCAAAAGCTTGCGAAGATTCGCCCGGTCTCGATTGGGCAAGCTTCTCGTATTTCTGGCGTAACTCCAGCTGATATTTCGATTCTTCTTGTTCATCTAGAGCATTATAACAAAGTCGTGGCGGCGAGAGGACAATAATGGATAAGGTGCATGCTGCGTTTATAGAGCTGTTAGCGGTTAAAGGGATAACGCTTTCGGATCGACAGCTGGAGCAATTCGAGCATTATTATCGAGAATTGGTCGACTGGAACGAACGAATGAATTTGACAGGTATTACAGAGAGGGAGCAGGTGTACATCAAGCACTTCTATGACTCTCTCTCTGTAAGCTTTTTTGTACCGATGGGAGATGTTCGGACGATCGCCGATATTGGCTCCGGGGCTGGATTCCCGAGTATTCCGCTCAAGATAGCTTTTCCACATTTGCAGGTAACAATTGTTGATTCTCTGAATAAGCGAATTCAATTTCTTAATCATGTTGTGACGACGTTGAAGCTGTCTGATGTGAAGCTGATTCATGGCCGAGCTGAAGATACTTCGCGACTGCCGGAGCATCGCGATCAGTACGATGTCGTCACGGCAAGAGCGGTCGCGAGATTAGCTGTTCTGAATGAATTTTGTTTACCGTTCGTTCGGACCTCTGGTGTATTCGTGGCAATGAAGGGGAATGAGATTGGAGACGAGCTGGCTGAGGCTCAATATAGCTTGAAGGAGCTAAAGGGTCAATGGATGTCAACTCATCCGTTCGAGCTACCTGTGGAGCATTCGGTTAGACATA
Source organism: Paenibacillus sp. YYML68 (assembly GCF_027923405.1). Lineage (NCBI taxonomy): Bacteria > Bacillati > Bacillota > Bacilli > Caryophanales > Paenibacillaceae > Paenibacillus > Paenibacillus sp. YYML68. Next base: position 258,787 of record NZ_BQYI01000001.1, read on the forward strand.
TTGTTACAATAAAGAAAGTTGCTGCTACCCCGAAGAAATATCCAAGGAAAGCAGGAACACCTATTAAAGATCCACTTATAATCTCATCATAGTTCCACGTGGAACATTGTAACAGGTTTTTTAGAGGATTATCCAACAAAGTTCATAATTAATATAGCAGGATTTTGCTTTATGGTTGGAGAATAATAGAGTAAGAGCATATACTTTTCACTTTTTGTTGAAAAAGATCGGGTGATAATCGTTATGAAGGAACAAATCTCGAAGTTGTTTGGTTTTAACGAAAAAACATCAGCGGATGAAGTGAAGAATGTTCCTGTTGACAGCATCATCCCAAGCCCTTATCAGCCTCGGACGATCTTTGACGATGACCGCATCGAAGAGTTATGCCAAACGATCAAAACACATGGCGTCATCCAGCCGATTGTTGTAAGGGTACGGAACAACAAGTTCGAGTTGATCGCAGGGGAGCGGCGCTGGCGCGCGGTTACGAAGCTGGGACTGGATACGATCCCGGCTATTATTCGCGAATTCAACGATGCTCAAGCTGCCTCGATAGCTTTGATCGAAAATTTGCAGCGAGAAGGCCTAACGGCGATCGAGGAAGCAATTGCTTATCAGCAACTCATTGATCTGCATCAGCTTACGCAAGAAAGTCTTGCACAGCGTCTAGGCAAAAGCCAATCGACAATAGCCAATAAAATTCGCTTGCTGCATCTGAGCGAACCTGTCAAACTTGCATTGATGGAGCGGAAAATCTCCGAGCGTCACGCGAGAGCGCTACTTGCGTTCGAGCATGAAGAGCAGCAGGTAAAGCTCCTTGAAGAGATTATTTCCAAGGATCTAAACGTGAAGCAGACAGAGGCTAAGATCGCCTTTCTGAAAGAAGCCGACAAGGTCGCCAAAAGTAAGGCGAAGCGTGTTTCTTACTCGAAGGATGTTAGGCTTGCATTGAATACGATCCGACAATCTGTAGATATGGTAACCTCTTCGGGGCTTCCAATTAATACGGAAGAGAACGATCGCGACGATCATTATGAGATTGTAATTCGGATTCCAAAACGCTAAAATAGAAAAGTAGAGCTAGTGCATTAAGGCCTCTTCCGGAGGCTTTTCTTTTCTTTTCAAGCAAGCAGTAAGCTCTGACCAGTCATTGGCGAGTTGTTCGTTGCTCTCCAATGATATTTTTTATTAAGGCTCGGAAACGTTATTCCAGGAGAGCGATGCTGCCGCAAGAGCGGCGCAGATAAGAGTAGAATAATCGAAGAAGGCCCTCAATTTGGCTGCGCCAAATTCGAGGCTTGCCATAACAGTTCCGAGATGACTCGGAACTGTTATTCCAGGAGAGCGATGCTGCCGCAAGAGCGGCGCAGATAAGAGTAGAATAATCGAAGAAGGCCCTCAATTTGGCTGCGCCAAATTCGAGGCTTGCCATAATAGTTCCGAGATGACTCGGAACTGTTATTCCAGGAGAGCGATGCTGCCGCAAGAGCGGCGCAGAAAAGAGTAGAATAATCGAAGAAGGCCCTCAATTTGGCTGCGCCAAATTCGAGGCTTGCCATAACGTTTCCGAGACGACTCGGAAACGTTATTCCAGGAGAGGTGAATAATTTGTGTAAAACAATTGCCATAACGAATCAAAAGGGTGGAGTTGGTAAAACGACAACTTCCGTTAATCTTGGTGCGTCGTTGGCATCGCTCGGGAAAAAAGTGCTGCTCGTCGATATTGATCCGCAAGGCAATACGACAAGTGGTATTGGAGTCAATAAGGCGGACGTTCAGTATTGTATATACGACGTCCTCATCAATGATATTCATCCGAAGGATGCCATGTGCGACACAGCGCTTGATAATTTGAAGATCATTCCAGCTACAATTCAACTAGCAGGAGCAGAGATTGAGCTTGTACCGACGATCTCCAGAGAGGTTCGCTTGAAGCGCTCGTTGCAGCTCGTTAAGCATCAGTTTGATTATATTCTAATCGATTGCCCTCCATCTCTTGGAATTTTGACTGTGAATTCCTTGACGGCCGCTGATTCCGTCATTATTCCTATTCAGTGCGAATACTATGCGCTGGAAGGATTGAGTCAGCTGCTTAACACGGTGCGTCTTGTTCAGAAGCATCTAAATATGAACCTTCAAATTGAAGGCGTATTGCTGACTATGTTTGATGCACGTACAAATTTAGGTATGCAGGTTATTGAAGAAGTAAAGAAGTATTTCCAGCAGAAGGTATATCAGACGATCATTCCACGTAATGTGCGTTTAAGCGAAGCTCCGAGTCATGGGCAGTCGATTATTACGTACGATCCGAGATCCAAGGGAGCCGAGGTTTATTTGGAGCTTGCGAAGGAAGTGATTGCGATTTGAGTAAGAAGGTCGGTTTAGGAAAAGGGCTGGATGCGCTGTTGCCTGCATTGAGCATTAATGATGACGATAAGGTTGTAGAGATTCCGCTTTCGCAGCTACGTGCTAATCCGTATCAACCACGCAGACACTTTAATGATGAGACGATTCAGGAGCTTGCCGACTCGATTAAAGAGCACGGTGTTATTCAGCCGATTATCGTTCGTACCGTACTGAAGGGCTATGAGATCATCGCCGGTGAACGTCGATATCGGGCTTCACAGCTATGTGGTATGGCAACCATAGCTGCCGTTATTAAGAAGTTTACCGATCAGCAGGTTATGGAAATTGCACTTATTGAAAACGTACAACGTGAAGACTTGAATGCGATGGAGATAGCGATTGCTTATCAGGCACTTGTTGATCAATTTTCTCTGACACAAGAGGAGCTGTCGGTTAAGGTAGGTAAGAGTCGCTCGCATATCGCTAACTTCTTAAGGCTGCTACAGCTTCCAGAAGAAGTAAAGGAATATGTTTCACGTGGAACATTAACGATGGGCCATGCGAAGGCGATTGTAGGCTTGAAGGATAAGAAGCTTATTAAAGCACTAGCGGATACGGCCATTAAAGAGCAGTGGAGCGTTCGTGATCTTGAGGAAGAGGTCAAGCGTCTTGAAGAAAATTCGGATGCTAAGAAAACGAAAGCTAAACCGAAGCGCAAGGATCCGTACATTGACGAGCTTGAGGAGAACCTGAGAGAGATGTTCCGCACAACGGTGAAAATCAAGCACAACAATAATAAAGGTAAGATTGAGTTGTTATATTATTCGAGTGATGACTTGAATCGTTTGTTAGAGCTGCTTCAAGGTAAATCCTCATAGTGAGCTGTTTATGTATAGCATACCCAGATCATGCCTGATTGATTCAGGGTGAGCTTGGTATGCTATATTTATGTAAGTGAAACATTACTCCATATTAACAAGGGGCTGTCTATATGAGCACGATATACTTGGATCATGCCGCTTCATCTTGGCCGAAGCCGCCAGAGGTGTTGAAGGCGATGATGAGTGCATTAGAGCATGATGCTGCTAATCCCGGAAGAGGGAGTCATAAGATGGCGGTTCGAGCTAGCCGAATACTTTTCGAAGGGCGGAAGCAATTGGCTAAGTTGTTCGGAGTGAGAAATCCGAATGATATCGTCTACGCCTTGAATACGACGATGGCACTAAATTTAGCTATTCTTGGGTATGTTAAAGAAGGTGACCACATCCTATGTACTTCTGTGGAGCACAACTCAGTCCGTAGACCGCTTGAGCATGTGAAACGGACGAGACAAGCTCAGCTTACATACGTGAATACTGATAATAGAGGACAACTGCTGATCGATGAGGTGAAGCAAGCGATTCAACCGAACACCTCTCTCATCGTCATCAGCCACAGCTCCAATCTGCTTGGATCTATTCTTCCAATTGCCGAGATCGGACAGCTGTGTGCGGAGCATGGCATCAAGCTGCTGGTAGATGCTGCGCAAACGGCAGGCACTGTTCAGATCGATGTGAACCAGCTTGGCATTCATATGCTTGCCTTCCCTGGTCATAAGGCGTTGCTTGGACCGCAAGGGACGGGGGGATTGTATATACACCCAGAGCTTCAGCTCGACCCGCTGTTGTACGGCGGTACTGGCAGCCAGTCTGAGGCGATCGAGCAGCCGCTCGTCAGGCCGGACCGCTATGAAGCAGGAACGCAGAATACGGCAGGTATAGCGGGATTGGTGGAAGGCGTTAAGTGGATACAGCAGCAAGGGGTTAGCGCCATCTATGAGCATGAATGGAAGCTGACACAAGCGATGATGGAGGGACTATCAACCATAGAAGGTGTGAAGCTGTTAGGGCCGGCAATAGGGGAGCCACGCACAGGGCTTGTTTCGTTCACACTTGCAAATACGGATTCTTCTGAAATTGCTTTTATTCTAGATCAGAGCTTCGACATCGCAGTACGTGCGGGCTATCATTGTACACCGCTCGCTCACGAAACGGCAGATACGCTTCACAATGGGGCAGTAAGAGCTAGTGTCGGCTGCTTCACAACGGAGACAGAGGTAAAGCAATTCGTGCAGGCGATGAAGGAGATTGCCAAGCATCTGACTTAATACAGAGATCGTAACGGGGGCGCGAGAAATGGTTATACCGGTAGAAGTCATTGGATTAGCAGCAGTCGTTGTGTTATTCATTCTTATAGTTCTCATGATCGTCATGGGGGTAAAGCTTAGGAAGCTTCGCAAATCGTATCAAGCGATGCTCAATGGTTCCAGTTCGATGAATATCGAGGAGGTGCTTATGGACCTGCAAGGGAGGAGCAAGCAGCTTGAGCAGCAAAGCGAAAAGGCGGATCAAGCGATAAGCTCGATACGCCAAGATCTCAAGAAGCTGAAGGCCCATATTGGGGTGATGCGCTATAATGCTTTTGGCGACAGTGGAAGCGATCTAAGCTTCTCTGTAGCTATTGTAGACCAAGAGCTTAACGGCGTTGTCATAAGCGGTATACATAACCGCGAGGAGACGTATGTATATGCGAAGCCGCTGGAGCAAGGACGATCGAAATATACGCTGTCACCAGAGGAGCGGGAAGCGGTTAGTCGATCTTTACCAAAGGAATAGGGCTCCATTGCTTTCTCATATGTAATGCAGCATGGATGGCCTTGGCGATCGTTTCGGACATGGCCATGACCAGGCTCAATCTTGTATTCTGCAGCACGAAGTATTCCATGAAGCCGCCGACATTCACGATTCCGGTCATATGCATATCACCGACAGGCGGAAGCTCCTTGTTAACACCTGCTCCGGGCTTCACAGGACCGTTGCCAAGCTGAATACAGCCTACACTCGTGAGCTGACCGAGACAAGCATCGACAGCGATAATGAAGGGCTGGTTGAAATGCTGGTGAATAGTAGTCAGTGTTTCATTCAAATTCATCGCATGTACAGGCTGGTCGAGCGTGCCGTACAGGTGTGCGCCATCGAGCTGCAGCCGCTTGAGCTGCATGCCGACGAGCGGCCCGAGGCAATCACCGGTTGAGCGGTCTGTGCCGACGCAGACGATGACAATGGGCCGGTGGCTTGGCACCTGCTGGATGAGCTTGAATAGTGCCTCCGATAGCAGCTCCATACAGTTGGATTCCGAATGCATCATTTTTAGTGGCAGCTCGAGCGATGACTGTTCTTTCTTCTTGGCGGTCGTGTCTTTGGTAAAAGGCAGCTTCACAGGAATCCCTCCTTAAGGGAGCAAGGTTGATTTATACTAACCATTTCTGTTCGATAGAATAGTACTAGTATACGAAGATTCCAGAGCTTTTATACGTGCTATGAGCGACGAAAATGATAGAGGTGAATAGCGTGATGCTATTGATGGCTTTTGACTCGACACAGCAAGCGCTCAGGGCAGAGATGCTGCTGGAGTATGCTGAGATCGAAAACGACATGTGTCCGACTCCGAAGGAAATTACGGCTGGTTGTGCATTGTCGCTTGAATTTCCAGAGGCTGATCTGGAGCAGGTCAAGCAAATTATTACGAATGAGCACGTTGAAATTCGCGGCATTTATTTTAAAAAAGACGGCAAATATGATAGGATGGATTACGAACAAGGGGGGAGTCGATGACTATTCTACAAGCAAGTCGCAAGCTGCAAGCAGCACCGAACTCCGTGGAAGGATGGACGGAAGCATGGATGAGCATGCAGGAAAAGCTTGTTCAGTATGTGTCGGATCCGGAGGTATGGATTGGGCTGCTGCTCATCGTCGTGAAGATTACCTTGATCTACGTGGCGTCGCGGATTATTATCAAGATTGCGAATAAAGCGGTGCAGCATCTCATTGTAGAGCGTGAGAAGAGTCCGCTTAAGTTTGACGCTAGACGGACGAGAACGATCGGTAAGCTAATTGGCAATATCGTGTCTTATGTCATTAATTTTATTATGATCCTGATGATTTTAAGCCAGTTCAACATTAATTTAGGTCCGCTATTAGCTGGTGCGGGTGTCGTAGGCTTGGCCATTGGCTTCGGCGCGCAGAGCTTGGTTAAGGACGTCATTACAGGCTTCTTCATTATATTCGAGGATCAATTCGCAGTTGGAGATGTGATTCAGGTCGATACGTACAAGGGGACGGTTGAGGAGATCGGTCTCAGGGTGACACGAATTCGTAGCTGGACAGGGGAAGTATTTATCATCCCGAACGGTTCGATTAATCAGGTGACGAACTTCTCAATCAATAACTCGATAGCGGTCGTGGACGTATCCGTTGCGTATGAGGCGGATGTGGAGCATGCGCTGCGTATTCTGCAGGATACGGTGAAGGAAGCGTACGAGGTGAATCCGGACATCGTGAAGGCGCCAGATGTGCTAGGGGTGCAGATGCTGGGGGCGTCGGAGATCGTGCTGCGGGTGACGGCGGAATGTAAGCCGAATACGCATTTTGCGGTTGGGCGGAAGCTGAATGTCGAGATCAAGAAGGCGTTCGATGCGAATAAGATCGAGATCCCGTATCCGAGACTTGTGACGTATCATCGAAAGGAGCAGGCTGAGGCGTAGATGGAGCGTAAGCAGTATGAGCTGGGCGATATCGTTCTGATGAAGAAGCCCCACCCGTGCGGGACGAATGAGATGGAGATTATTCGAATGGGCATGGATATTCGGATTAAATGTGTCGGGTGCAAGCACAGTGTGCTTGTACCCCGGGCTAAGTTCGAGAGCAAGCTGAAGAAGGTGCTGCGCTCTGCGGCGGCTGAAGGTAGGACGCCAGGGTCAGTTCTTGATGACAGGGCAGATGGATAAACTTTTTAACTTTTCATTAAAAAAGACTTGCATCATGGTTCGCGTCTGTGGTATTATACTACTTGTCCCGTTGGAAATGCGGAAAGGTACCCAAGAGGCCCAAGGGGGCTGACTCGAAATCAGCTAGGCGGCGCAAGCCGTGCGTGGGTTCGAATCCCACTCTTTCCGCCATACATAACAAACCAAAACGACCGAGAGGTCGTTTTTTTGCGTGATGTGGAGCGGAAGTCGGGAGTGGGATGAGAACCCCAAGGCCAAGGGCAGGGTTCGTCGGAGCATAAGCTTCGGTAGGAATACTTCGCAGTCTCCCCGTCAGGGGAGTACTCCACTCTTTCCGCCACTGTTTTTCCTTTGTTACACTTGAAGGCATAACATAATGAAAGTAAGTGCTGTTACTTGCCTAGATGTTTATTATCGGTCTAACTAATTCCGACCTCCTACAATTATGGGAGGTTTTTTGCTGTGCAAGAAGTACCTGACAAAAGAATAGGTCGTAAGCGATTGCGTTTATGTTGGATACATATTTAGAATGCTGTGGGTTGTTGGAGAGATCAAAAAAAGGAGAGAAGCTGGACGGACAACATTCAGTTTATTCTCTGCGCCATAGCTTCTGCAAAAGCCTTGTTAATGCTGGCGTACCTATTCAGAACGTTGCTAAACTGGCTGGTCATGATTCGATTCAAACAACACTAAGATATGTGGAGCCACCACAACAGGATTTAAGATGAGCCATAAATTCAATTTAATAATTAAAGCCACTTCAACATGGAAGTGGCTTATTAATTTTATGCTATAAAGAATCGTTTTAGCGCCCATTCTGGTGTATTATCATCGGAGTAACAATTACAAAACCAACAATCTCGTTTTTTTACTTTTTCGTTTATACCGCGTAATTCCGCAGCTCTAGCTATGCGTTCAAAAGCATATTGACCCAAGTTTATTTCTTCGTGGGTGATCTCAGGAGCATCCACTATTATTTCTTTCAAATGCTCGAAAGTAAGGGGGGTTCGGGCATTTCTAAGTGTTATCATTTGACCAAATTTCCCTATTTTATATTTTGAACGTAACTCGTCTAACGAAGAAAAGTATCTATCATGTACGGTTTGTTTGTCCGTCCATATTTTGGGGTTTGATTTGGTTATTGCTACTGGTGGAGTATCTAGTTCAAGCAAAACTTCAAGATCATAAGTAAAAAGAACAGAACCGTAGAAATTCTGACGTGATGTTCTATTATGAATATCTACATCATCAAAGAAAAGGTCATGCCAAATGTCATACTTTTTATCAATTTCATCTGTGTTTTGCCAAGTCTGCGGCAGCCCTCGATCTTCAACAAAACCGCGAGAGAGTAAGCCCCCTTCACTTAGGAAGGTACAGGCAGTTAATACGGTATTAGCATGATGGAGCTGCTCAACCCCAATTTCTTTGAAAAAAGTATACACTTCCTCATTGTTCATATCACTGCCCCCACCCATATATAGGAAATCTATTTATATCGTGAATCCGTGATAAAAGAATATGAAAACAAGAGAAAAATAGAGGGAATCCAAGATTTTGTGTCGAAATTAAAGGATTATAACGATCCAATACTTTCACCAATGGGGTGATTGGCTTGAAGTTCGAATTCGTCCAATCTAATGAGTACTTAACCACACATACCGGGTTAACCGCTATTGGAGCTTTGCTAGCAAAGACTAATCTCGGTGCACGTTTGAATAAAACGGTATTGCCCGAGAACCCGAATCCAGATATCTCGAATGCTGATGTGATGAAAAGCTACTTGGGTCTGCTCTGCCAAGGCAAGAGCGACTTTGATCATATTGAGCCATTCCGGCAAGACGATGCGTTCAGCATCAGTCTTGACATTCGCGATGTTCCATCTAGTCCAACCTTGCGCCAGCGCTTAGATATGGCGGGTTCGTCGATATGGAAAGATATTGTGCTGGAAGAGTCGGCGGACCTGTTACGCCGAGTGGCCGCCCCGCTTACGGGTGTTGATCTTCTTGTCCTGGGCGAGAAGGAACGGACTACGTTGTTGCCGCTCGATATCGATGTGTCTCCCTTTGACAACTCCCGCACGAAAAAGAAGGCGTATCTCGCACCTACAAAGGCCATGATGGTTTTGCTCCGATCTTCTCTTACTTGGGCAAAGAGGGCTACGGCGTCCATGTGGAACTGCGTGAGGGCAGCGTGCATTGCCAGAAGAACACGGATGAATTTTTGAAGGCCAGCATTCAATATGCACGCCGAGTCACAGACCGTCCGCTCCTTGTTCGAATGGATGCAGGCAACGACTGCTTGGCGAATCTGAAGGTCTGTCACACTCAAGAAACTCGTGCCGATTACATCATCAAGAAAAATCTGCGAAGAGATCCAAAGGAGACGTGGCTCTTGTTCGCACAAGATCTGGGCATATGCTGCGAAGAACGCGAAGGAAAGAAGGTATACATCGGGTCGATGCTCATTCGTGAACAAGGATTTGACGAGCCGCTGCGTCAAGTGTTTCGTGTCATCGAACGAACCATAAGCCGTGAAGGTCAAATCTTCCTCGTTCCTGAGATCGAGGTCGAGGTGTACTGGACTTCCTTGCGTTGCTCGGCTTGGCGGGTCATTGAACTGTATCGCGATCACGGCACCAGTGAACAGTACCACAGTGAGATCAAGACAGACCTTGATCTGGAACGCTTGCCCGCTGGCAAGTTTGCAACCAACAATCTCATATTGCATGCGGGCGTGTTCGCATACAATATGCTTCGCTTGATGGGGCAACTCAGTCTGCAGATTCCCGACTCTCCGATTCGAAACAATGTTGGCCGCAGACGGATTCGCACGGTCATTCAGAATATGATCTACCATGCTTCACGACTCGTAAGACATGCTAGGCAAGTCAAATTCGCATTTGGAACGCACAGTCCTTGGTTTCAAACGTTGCGACGTGTGTATCTCACCATCCTAACCACTTGAGACTCAATGTTTAATAGGGGTGTATACGCCTTCACGCGTAGGCGTGTTTCAACATGTGCTTTTTTTGTCCACGCGAGGAAGTTCAATTGAAATGCTCATTACCTTGATGCTTTTACCATTTCCCTACAGTCACGAGCGGGCTGTCACGGATTCACGTATATAATAAATATTTTTGCTCAAAATGTTCAAGAGAACGTACGATCTAATTTCAATAAAAAAATTGTATTGGCTGGGGCGGAGGGGATTTTACCAATAGAACGCAATGCCAAACTCTACAAGCGGTAGGCGCACCTGACGACGAAAAATAATGACCTTTAATATGTTTACTTATATAGTTACTATTGAAGCAACTAACGAAAAGTGTTATAGTTGCTATCGGAAGGAGGTTGTCGAGGTGGACAATCAACAAAGAATTGAAATGATTCGTCAAATGATTGATGAAAAGATAAACAAAAGAAACGATTTGCGCATTCAGCTGGAGAATATTCAAAATGAAATGAAGCAAGTTGAATTAGCAATTACCGCGTTTCAAAACGAACTAGAACTGCTAACAGGCGAAAAAGTCGATAAACCTCTAACGATACTTAGGGGACAGGAAATAGGGGAAGCGGCGATTGAAGCATTGGAGCGTTTAGGTGGCAAGGCACATTACCAACAAATAAAGGAAGAAGTTGAAAAGGCGTATGAAATTAATGGAATCAACGAGAAAAGTAAAGCGGATTCAGTTTGGAATCACCTAAATAGGAGAGATGAAGTGATTAAACTAGGGAAGGGGGAGTTTAGATTGACTAGCAAGTATTCACCTATTACGGATTTATTAAATCGAAAGAATGAGCATAGAAATATTACACTAACATTCGATGAAATCGAGGAGTTATTGAAATTTAAACTGCCTGCGTCTGCATATAAGCACAATTCTTGGTGGGCAAATGAACAGGACGGAAACCATTCACACGCACGTTCATGGTTGTCTGCTGGATGGAAAACAACAGACGTGGAACTTGGGGACAAGATAACATTCATAAAGCAATGAAACTGTATTCATATATTATTCGAATTGATAGGAGGTAGATGTAATGGTTAAATATCCTGAGCCATTTCGCGGCAAGATCATTACAAATAACTGCACAATTCAAGGATCAATAAAAAAGAGAGATATTCTAAAAGCACGAATCAATGATAACGATGAATATGTCCTTTATATATTAATGAATCCGAGTAAAGCCGACAGTATTCAATCGGATAGAACAATAAATAAAATTCTGAAATTCACGAGAGAAAAGTATGTTGAATATCAGCAAAATTACAGGGATAGGAAAACGTACATATCGTCAATTTATTTTCTGTTTATAAAGCAGATTCTTCCCAACTTAATAGTATATTAAAAAGGCTGGGTAAACAGTATGAAGAAGTTGTTGAGAATAATAATATGGTAATCGAGGATCAAATTAAAAACGCTAAATATATTGTACTCGCATGGGGCAATGTTCCGAAAAACATGGACAAAGATAAACATCGTAATCAAGTCATAAAGGTATACGATTTCGTCCGAAATGCTAATAAAATGAGCAGTGTGATTGTACTGAAAGTAAATAACAAAAGCAAGAACATCTTAACAAACGATATGTATCCGCGACATCCTGCAAGAGCAAAAATATTGAAACTAGTCAAATGCGAAATTGATAATAAGAATGTGTTAAAAACAGTAATCAAACGTGTGCCTATCAAATTTAATGTGACTAAATAATCGGAGATATAATCATGTTAAACATTAACATTCAATGGTATGGCAGTTTTAGCTTAGACGAACTCATTAGTCTTAATGATGTATCTAAGGACTATGGCGTGTACCAGATTTATGGAAGTCATCCAGTTTACGGATCTAACGTACTATTGTACATAGGAAAGGCTGTAAGACAAACCTTTGCTACACGAATAAGTCAAGAAAATTGGCATTTTAACAAGGATTCAGAGAACGTCAGGATCTATGTTGGAAGATTAAGCGGCATTAAGAATGTATCTGTCGATGTTTGGGACAGCCTGATTGACAAGGCAGAAAAGCTACTGATCTATGCTCATGCACCAGCTTGTAATTCATCTAATATTGGAACAGTTCCATATGACGACTTGTTGAATCTACATGTTATTAATTGGGGCAATCATCGTGATTTAATGCCTGAGGTGTCAGGACTTAGGTGGATAAAGCAAAATAGCTGTAACGTGGAATATTCAATTTGAGTGGCATTATTGGGATAAAAGATATTGTAGGCTTATGACCGTCAATTTGAGGAAGTATTTATCTTGATGGGAGTGAAGAAGGACATGGAAGCAAAAGGACTTTGGAAAGGGTTTGTGATGCAGTGGAGCCACACTTCAAGCCTATAAATCTACATAAACCTACCTACATTAGTTGTTGTGGAAGCGGTCTCGCTCGTTGACCATACGTTGACTGCCTTTGGGAAGAATCCAATGTTCGTTGCCTTCAGCAATTTAATTTATAAAGACATGATTGTGCAGGTTAAGCTGACTTAATAGAGATCATTGAAATTTTACGGTATCAGAGTCCAAGAGATATTAAGCGGATAAAGAATGGTATTTTGGCGATGTTTCAAAATGAGACTCTTTCCGCCATACATAACAAACCAAAACGACCGCGAGGTCGTTTTTTCGCGTGATGTGGGGATGAAGGTAGGAGTGGGCTGTGAATAAGTTGGAACCATATCTTGCAGGCTTAAAGTGAGGATTAAATCAATACAGGTACGTTATGCACATGTGGATAACGGTCAGACTTACTATATTCAACTTGATGTCCACAGCTGTGCATAAGCGGAGCAGGGCATGTACACCATAAGAGAACCAAACAGGAGTTAGGAGGAAATAAGATGAATCCGAATGAAGAGCATCAGTCGATTATGGATGAGCTGAACAACGAGGAAGCAGCAGACATTATCGAAGCGAATCAAGCGATGGACGAACAGTTCTATGGGCAGGAGCAGTCGCTAGAGGAGATTACGGTAGCGGTAGCGTTCAGAAACCAATCGTAGCAGCGTTTACTGCGATAAATTATCTAAAATTTCTGACAACTTATTGTATGTACTCACCAAAAGCTGTATAATTCATAATATAATAGTGTAAGCGCTATTATATGTCCCAGCTTATATGGAGGTGGTACGCATGCACGATACGAAATATCGGAAGCTCGCGTTGACCCGTTGGGAGCAGGAACGAACGAAGGCTCAGCAGGAGCTGTCGGAGAGCAGTAGAAGAAGACTCGAATTGCTGTTTGATATGAAGGATTCGATCCTGCACATGCTGAATTCGCTGTCCATGAAGCGAAAGCAGCCTAAATCATAATGAAGCATACGCTCCTATAAAAAAGCTCACCATCCGATCAGAACCGGAGGTGAGCTTATTGTTTGTGAGCGAATCCAAGCCATGAATCGTGTAGCTGCCCTAGTGTCCTTGAGGTGAAGAGAGGCCAATGCGCTCTACAAGCGAACGACTTTCTTCATTAAGTCCGATGAGCTCTACAGATTTGTTCAGCTGCTTATACTTCACAAGTACTTTGGAGATCGCGGTTACCGCGGAATGGTCCCATACATGGGAGCCTGAGAAATCGATAATAATGCGTTCCGGATCGTCCTGCGCTTGAAACAGCAAGGTGAAGGAGGACGTCGTCGCGAAGAACAGCTGTCCTTGAATGTCATAGCGCTTCGTGCCGTTCGGCTGCACCGTTGTAACAGCGCGGATGCGGGCGATTTTCCAGGCGAAGATGAGAGCGCTCAGCACGACCCCGGCAAGAACGCCATAAGACAGGTCATGTGTCGCCACAACGATCGCAACGGTTACGAGCATTACGAGCGTATCGGCACGAGGAATGCTGCGAATGTTACGCAGGAATCCCCAGTCGAACGTTCCGAAGGAAACCATGAACATGACACCGACGAGCGCGGCCATCGGAATGTCCTTGACGACATCGCCTAGCACGAGAATGAGAAAGATTAGGAACAGACCTGCGGTAAGCGTCGATAGCCGTGTTCGTCCACCAGACTTGACGTTAATGACAGACTGACCGATCATTGCACAGCCGGCCATGCCGCCGAAGAAGCCAGTTACGACGTTCGCAACGCCTTGACCCTTGATCTCACGGTTCTTATCACTGGACGTATCGGTCATCTCATCTACGATCGTTGCCGTCAGCAGCGATTCGAGTATGCCGACAAGGGCAAGTGAGATCGAGTAAGGCAATATGATCCATAGTGTCTCAAGCGACAGCATCACCTCAGGTAGATGGAACACTGGCAGCGAGCTCGTCAGCTTGCCCATGTCGCCAACGGTACGTACATCCAGACCCAGCCCCATCGTAATGGCCGATACGACGACGATAGCGACAAGTGCAGATGGAATAGCTCTCGTCACAAGTGGAAGTAAATAAATAATAGCAAGCGTCAGTGCGACGAGCGCATACATGATCCATCCTTGACCGGTGAAATGCACAAGCTGCGCCATGAAGATCAGGATCGCCAGCGCATTGACAAAGCCCGTCATGACCGATTGCGGTACGAATGTCACAAGCTGTCCGAGCCTTAGCAGGCCAAGCACATACTGTAGAATCCCCGCGAGTATGGAGGCTGCGAACAAATATTCGATGCCATGGTCCTTCACCAGATTGACCATCAGCAGCGCCATCGCTCCAGTGGCAGCGGAGATCATACCCGGTCTACCGCCGACGAAGGCGATCACAATCGCAATCGTGAACGATGCATACAGCCCGACCATCGGATCGACACCCGCGATGATCGAGAATGCGATCGCTTCTGGGATTAGCGCTAATGCAACGGTCATGCCGGAGAGCAGGTCGTTCCTTGTGTTCGAGAACCAGCCCGTATTCAGTTGTTTCATTTCAATAAGATCCTCCTATATTCTAATAATATTGACTTTCCACTTTCAGAAAAGTCGGGGCCGATGTCTACAGGAAAGAATTATACCCGATTCTATACAGGTTGATCTAGCCATATAAAGACTATGTAAGCGTTTAAATGCATGCTTTTCTCTAAAATTCAACGTTTCTCTTATGTAATCGTATATAGCCTGCTCTAAGCGATCCATACCTTTTTTCATAAACGCATAAAGAAACAGACTGTCCCGCTGAACTGAACGGGTGCAGCCTGTGAGGGAAGCTCTAGCCGTTCGGAGAACGACGCTTCTGACGAATGACCGTGAATCGGTCGATGAGATAACCAATGATCGTCCACGACACAATGGTCAGTGTATAGAGCCAGAACGGATTAATGTTCGTGTAGCTGAAGAACGGGTAGAACCAGGCCGGTACGCTAAAAGCGTAGAAGAGCAAGTAGATCGGATCGTATTCGTGTCCGAAAAAGTGAAGCACGCACAGTGCAGCCCCGATTATGGTGAATACGGTGGTAGCTCTATAATTCATAAGGATGCTCCTTCAGTAATCGTAGATATGTTGGTTGCAATCTTCATGAGCCCCCGTTCCAAGCCATATGCCTTCGAGAATAGCCTAGAACGCAGCCTCGAACGGGGGCAGCTCTTCACTAGCCGCGGAACACTTTCTTCCACTTGCGGTTATGATTGCTTGTCTCCGGGAAATGCTCGCCCTTCTTCAGCGTAATCATCTTCGGATTGTTAATTCCCATGTGGAAGGCGTCCTCGCCTACCTCCATATACTCGCCGTCATTCGGAGCTTTATCGCCCGGACGAAACTGACTCCATTCACCCATGTCAGGGTCACCTCCTGCTGAAAGATGTACCTATATATTCTCCGATTCTGAGGCAGACCATGTTCCTCAATAATTGCCATTCATCACAAGGGGGCTTATGCGGCTGAAAGAGGGATTATGCTTGCGTTATTCAGCGAATTTTGCTATATTGTTTAGGTGCGAGTTTTGAGGTATCAACGATTCTCGCTCCTTGCTCCTAACGGCATCAGCTGGATTAGGGGCCTTAGTCCAAAAGGAGGTGGCAACATGCGCAAATACGAAGTGATGTACATTATCCGTCCTGAGCTCGATCAAGAGGCTGTACAGGCTACGGTAGAGAAGTTCCAGAACATCATCAACAACGGTGGCGAGGTTACAAAACAAGACCTGATGGGTAAGCGCCGTCTTGCGTATGAGATCAACAAGATTCGTGACGGTCATTTTGTGTTGGTTCATTTCAACGCGAACAATGACGTCGTTAACGAGCTTGACCGTGTAATGAAGATTTCGGATGAAATCATTCGTTTCCTGATCGTTCGTGACGTAGTCGCTTAAATCGGCTTATTGTTGTAATCAAGCAGGCTGTCGGAATGCTAAAGCGTCAGACAGTGATTCCGGGAGGGAATACGGATGTTGAATCGTGTCATTCTGATCGGCAGACTTACACGTGACCCAGAACTGCGCTATACACCTGCAGGCGTAGCTGTAACCCAGTTCACAATTGCAGTAGATCGCCCGTTCTCGAATAACCAGGGCAATCGCGAGGCCGACTTCATTCCGGTCGTCACTTGGCGCCAGCTGGCAGAGACTTGTGCGAATTATCTTCGCAAGGGTCGACTGACCGCTGTCGAGGGCCGCATTCAAGTACGCACATATGACAACAATGAGGGCAAGCGCGTATACGTGACTGAAGTCATTGCAGATAATGTACGTTTCTTGGAATCGGCGAACAGTGCCAATCGTGAAGAAGGCAGCTCGGGACCTAGCTATAGCGGTGGCGGCGGTGGTGGTAGCAGCGCTGGCGGTGGTAATCGTGGAGGCTTCGGCGGAGGACGCGACAACCAGGATCCATTCCAGGATGACGGTCGGCCGATTGACATTTCCGATGATGATTTGCCGTTCTAGGACGGCTCGGAATGAATCTAACGTAGAAAGGATGGAGAACAATGGCATTTGAAAAAAGAGAGCGTTCTGAAGACCGCGGCGAGCGCGGCGAAAGAAAGTTCGGCGGACGTGGCAAAAAAGGCGGCAAGCGCCGTAAAGTTTGCTTCTTCACCGTCAACAAAATCAAGCACATCGACTACAAAGACATTGAAACGCTCAAGAAGTTCATCTCGGAGCGCGGTAAAATTCTTCCACGTCGTGTGACTGGAACATCCGCTAAATATCAGCGTGCCCTGACGATCGCAATTAAGCGTGCTCGTCAAATCGCATTGCTGCCTTATACAACGGAATAGGATTCAAGCGCAGTACCCAAGGAGACAAGGCTGATTCGTTCAGTCTTGTCTCCTTTTTTCATGCGAGGACGTTCCTACACGATCTCTATACGTGCACGGTTTGTTTTTGTTATAGGAACGTTCATGTTATGATGAAGAAGCGGGTAAACAAGCATGCGTTGTGATGAACAGAAAGGCAGGGAGAACGTTGAATATTGCTTTTTTTCTTGTGCCTAAGGAGCAGGTTATTTATTTATCCCCTCATTCGACGATTCGCCAGGCACTAGAGCGTATGGAATACCATCGATATTCGGCTGTACCCCTCGTGGACGAGCATGGCCGTTATGTAGGAACGATTACCGAAGGTGACCTGCTGTGGAAGCTGAAGCGCTCGCCAGAGATCGGGTTCGACAATGCGCATCGCGTACAGCTGACCGAGGTGCCGCAGCATATGCAGATCAGGCCGGTCCATATTAATCAACAGATGCAGGACTTGATTACGCTCGCCACGAACCAGAACTACGTGCCTGTTGTCGATGATAACGGCGTCTTCATCGGCATTATACGTCGCCGCGAGATCATTGATTATTGCTTCAAGCTGTGGCAGTCGGAGCAAAAGGTGTAGAAACTGTGGTATAATCAACTAAATGCCGAGATAAGGGGAGATAGCGGCGTGACTTTTATGGATAAGGATGTAGACCTCGCGAAGCGGGCCAAAATTATTGAGTGGCTGAAGACGGAGCTCGTGGATCAAATGGCGCACTTGCTGAAGGGCATATGGGAAGGAAGCCATCATAAAATCATAGACGGTCTTGCAAGTCTCATCGCCTGCTGCTACATACTCGGAAGACGCCTCGGCATTTCGCTGCGCGCTTTGGATGAAGCGGTACTGGATAAGATGAAGAAGCATCGCGAGGAAGGTCACCAGCTAGAGGACTGGTATGGTGATATTTCGGCGTTAGAAGATCATTTGCGTAAGAGGTGAACGAATTGCAGGAATCGCGTGTGCCGCGCATGCTCGGGGTGAGCATTATTTATGCGCTGTTGCTTGTTTCGCTTATCGTCCCGCTGCTCGGACTGGCATCCTTGTTCGTTCTGCTGGTGCCTGTGTTGCTGTTGTATGTGCGGCTCGGGACAAAATCGTTTCTTATCCATTATATCGGGGCACTCGCCCTTGCTTATGTGCTCGGCTCCGTCCTGATCGGGGGGTGGCTCGGAGCGCTGTTCGTCGCCATCTCGCTGTTCCTGCTGCCGCCTGCCATTCAGATGGGCAACCAGTATCGGAAGAAAGCATCGGCGCGTGCGGTGATGACAGCAGGTGTGCTGACCTTGCTCGGCGAGCTGCTGATCAGCTTGCTCGTGGCGGACCTGCTCGGGCTCAATCCGACAGGTGAGCTGAAGCAGCTGATGAGAGAATCGTTCCAGCTCTACTCGCCGCAGATGCAGGAGCTGCTGCAGCTCGATATCGAGACGCTGGCGAGTGTAACGGTTCAGATGCTGCCGCTCTATATGATCTCTATCTCGCTCCTGTACATTATGGTGTCCCACACGGTGACGAGAAGGCTGCTCGTTCGATACGGAGAGCAGGCAGCGGCATTCCGTCCGGTGAAGGATTGGATGCTGCCGAAGTCGTTCGTCTGGATCTATGTGCTGGCGCTTATTGCAGAATTATTCGTGCAGGATTCGAGCTCGGGGATGTTCACGATTGTCGTTAATCTTGTGCCGCTGCTGAGTACGGCGTTCGCGTTCCAAGGCATCTCCTTCTTGTTCTTCACCGCTTATACGAAGGGATGGAACAAGGCGCTGCCGATTACGGGAATCGTGCTGCTGTTCGTCTTTCCTCCAGTGTTCTTCCTACTCAGTCTGCTCGGGGTATTTGACGTATCATTCCCAATTCGCGATCGGATGACGCACAAGGGATCATGAGGGGGATCGAACAATGCCGAAGTTTCTAATGAAGCGCAGGCATGGCTTGCCCATGTACGGCGTATTCGCTTTCGTCCTTATGCTGAACGGTCTCCTTGCGCTGTTCGTATGGCAGCTCGCTATCGTTACACTGCTCGTCAGCGGGGCTCTAGCGTTCTATACATTCCGCGCGGAGTCAGCCTTCCGGAGCGATCTGAACGACTATGTCACGACCTTGTCCCATCGGGTGAAGAAGGCCGGCACGGATGTTCTGCATGAGATGCCGCTAGGCGTTCTGCTCTATAATGAAGAGCGAATCATCGAATGGCACAATCCGTACGTGGCTCGCATGCTCGGCAAGGATACGTTAATCGGTGAGCCGCTGCTGGAGCTGTTTCCTAGTCTCAAGGGACGTAAGGACAAGGAGCCGCGGATCGAGATTACCGTAGATAAGCTTATTTACGAGGTGCTGATTAAGGCAGAGGAGCGCCTCTTGTATTTCACACACATTACGCCGATGAAGACGCTTCAGCTGAAGCTGGAGGAAGAGCAGCTGGCGATGGGTATAGTGATGATGGATAACTTGGACGAGGCGTCGCAAGGACTTGACGATCAGCAGCGAAGCTTGATGCTGGCGAAGGTGACGGGCGAGATTAACGACTGGGCCCAGAAGCATCAGATTTATTTGCGCCGAACAGCTTCGGATCGGTACTTGCTCCTTACGGATTACAAAGGGCTGAAGCAGCTGGAGCAGTCTCGCTTCGAGCTGCTGGATGAGGTGCGTGACCTGACGATTGAGAATAAGCTGCCGGTGACGTTGAGCATCGGTATTGCATCAGGCGCGTCGACGTATCCGGAGCTCGGGCTATGGGCGCAGACGAGCCTTGATATGGCGCTCGGACGCGGGGGCGACCAAGCGGCGGTGAAGGTCGGAGAGCGGCTGTCCTTCTACGGCGGCAGAACGAATGCGATGGAGAAGCGAACGCGAGTTCGGGCTCGTGTCATCTCCCATGCGCTGCGTGACTTGATTAAGGATAGCGACAATGTCATGATTATGGGCCATAAGCTGCCGGATATGGATGCCATCGGGGCGGCGATTGGCGTGCTGAAGATGACGCATGTCAGCAACAAGGAAGGCTACATCGTGCTAGAGGGTGTCAATCCTGGTATTCAGAAGCTGATGGAGCTGGTCCACGAGGATGAGAAGCTGAACCGCTGGTTCATTACACCGGAGCAGGCGCTGCAGGTGAGCTCGTCGCGAACGCTTACAGTCGTTGTTGATACGCACCGGGCATCGATGACGCCGGAGCCGAGGCTGCTGCAAATTACGCAGCGCAAGGTCGTCATCGACCACCATCGGCGCAGCGAGGAGTTCATACAGGACGCGACGCTCGTCTACATGGAGCCCTACGCGTCGTCCACCTGTGAGCTCGTTACCGAGCTGCTGCCGTACTTCCATGATCGGCTTACGATGGGGGTGCTGGAGGCAACGACGCTGCTCGCAGGCATCGTCGTCGATACGAAGAGCTTCAGCCTTCGTACAGGCGCTCGTACGTTCGAGGCGGCCTCGTACCTCAGGCGCAATGGGGCCGATTCATCGCTCATTCAGCGTCTGCTGAAGGAGGACCTCGATCATTATATTAAGAAATCAGAGATCATCAAGAACGCGGTTGTAATCTTCGACCATATTGCATTGTCCGTCACCGAGCCGGGACGTAAATATTCTCAGTTGATCATTGCGCAAGTAGCTGATACATTGTTAACGATGACAGGTATCATGGCGTCGTTCGTCATTAGCGAGCGACCGGACGGGTTAATCGGAATTAGTGCTCGTTCGCTTGGACAGATGAATGTACAGATCATCATGGAGCGAATGGGCGGTGGCGGGCATCTCACGAATGCCGCGACTCAAATAGAGGGAACTGTAGCCGAGGCGACGCAGCGGCTGAAGCAAATATTGAACGAGATACACGCAGAGGAGGGGCTATTCGAATGAAGGTTATTTTGTTGAAGGATGTTAAGGGTCAAGGCAAGAAGGGCGAAGTGAAGGAAGTATCTGAAGGGTACGCACAGAACTTCCTGTTCAAGCAAAATCTCGCCGCGCCAGCAAGCGAAGGTGCGATGAAGGTGATCGATCAGCAGAAGAAGGCTGAGGAGCGCAAGAAGGCCGAGGAGAAGGCCGCGGCCGAGGAGCTTGGACGCAAGCTCGCGGAGACGACGGTACAGCTGAAGGCAAAGTCCGGTACCGATGGCCGCCTGTTCGGCGCGATCTCGAACAAGCAGGTAGCCGAAGCACTGGAGAAGCTTGGATATAAATTGGACAAGCGTAAAATTATGATGAACGATCCGATTCGTACGCTTGGCGTGACAGAGGTAGCCGTGAAGCTGCATCCGGAGGTTAGCACGAAGCTGAAGGTGCATGTGACAGAGGAATAAGCGGACGGGCTGAGGTGCTGAACGTCTATGGAAGTCGAGTTAGCCGGTGTGAAGGTCATGCCGGCTTTTCATATTGCAGAAAGTAAGAAAAGTATCCTGAAGTCAGGGGGATCAACGGATGAATGAGAGCCTGTTTATGGATCGCATACCCCCGCAAAACATAGAGGCTGAGCAAGCGGTATTGGGTGCGATTCTGCTTGACGGCGATGCGCTCGTTACGGCGATGGAGCGGGTGAACGGCGAAGACTTCTATCGTGGGGCTCACCAGCGAATCTACGAGGCGATGATCGAAATTGCCGAAGCGAATGAGCCGGTTGACCTCGTGACGCTGACGGCGCGTCTGCAGGATAAGCAGCAGCTGGAGGAGGTCGGCGGGATTACGTACTTGTCCCAGCTGGCCCATTCGGTGCCGACGGCCGCGAACGTCGATTATTACGCGCAGATCGTGGAAGAGAAGTCGATGCTGCGCCGATTAATTCGTGCGGCGACCCAGATCGTGACGAACGGCTACGCCGGTGAGGATGAGGTCGGTACACTGCTGAGCGACGCCGAGCAGCGCATTATGGAGATTTCGCAGGCGCGCTCGGGCTCCGGCTTCATCGCGATCAAGGACGTCCTTATGGAAGTATTCGATAAGGTGGAGATGCTGTACAACCAGAAGGGGAGCACGACCGGTATACGCTCCGGCTTCTCTGATCTTGATAAGATGACGTCGGGCTTCCAGCGGTCTGACCTGATTATCGTGGCAGCGCGTCCTTCCGTAGGTAAGACGGCATTCGCGCTGAACATCGCTCAGAATGTCGGGGTGCGGGAGAAGGAGACGGTGGCGATCTTCAGCCTCGAGATGGGCGCCGCTCAGCTCGTACAGCGTATGATCTGCGCCGAGGCGAACGTCGATGCGGGACGCATGCGGACGGGCTTCCTGGAGTCGGACGATTGGGAGAAGCTGACGATGGCGATCGGCTCGCTGTCTGAGGCGAATATCTACATCGACGATTCTCCTTCCGTTACAGTGGCAGACATCAGAGCGAAGTGCAGGCGTCTGAAGAAGGAGAAGGGACTGGGGATGATTCTGATCGACTACCTGCAGCTCATTCACGGACGCGGCAAGGGCGATAACCGTCAGCAAGAAGTATCTGAGATCTCGCGTACGCTGAAGCAGATTGCCCGTGAGCTCGACGTGCCGGTCATTGCGCTGTCACAGCTTAGCCGCGGCGTCGAGCAGCGTCAGGATAAGCGTCCGATGATGTCTGACCTTCGTGAATCCGGATCGATCGAGCAGGATGCCGATATCGTAGCGTTCTTGTACCGCGATGATTATTACGACAAGGAATCAGAGAAGAAGAACATTATCGAGATCATTATCGCCAAGCAACGTAACGGCCCGGTCGGCACGGTCGAGCTGGCGTTCCTGAAGAACTATAACAAGTTCGTCGGCCTGGATCGGTCCCATTCGGAGCCTCCGCCGATGGCGAAGTCGTCGTAAGCAGAGAGCCTGAACAATTTGAACAGAAGCATTGGCAATGATCCATTTTATTAATAGTCACTTCATTGTCGGAGGGCTCTTCCTTATCGGGAGAGCTCTCTTTCGTGCGCATAGGCAGGGTAGCTCAAGGGAATGGTAATATGCGGACACGGGCTGATGTGCAAGGAAACGGTTTTATGCGGCTTTAATATGGTTTGCGATTTCCGAACATTACATGGACGAGCGTTTAGATTGTTCGTTTTTATTGACTTTGGATAACAGGACTGCTAAACTATTCATGGCGTATTGTGCCTATTAGGCAAATCATGGGTGGTTTCCACCACACGGGGGTAGTGTGAATGTCAACGGTAGTAGTTGTTGGAACCCAATGGGGAGACGAAGGAAAGGGTAAGATTACCGACTTCCTTGCTGAGTCCGCAGATGTTGTAGCACGTTATCAGGGCGGCAATAATGCTGGACATACGATTCTCATTAATGAGAAGAAATATAAGCTGACGATGATTCCGTCGGGTATTTTTTATGAGGATAAGCTATGTGTGATCGGTAACGGGATGGTTATCAATCCAGGGGCGCTGCTGGAGGAAATTCAATATATTCATGATAACGGCTTCACAACGAATAACTTGAAGATTAGTGACCGCGCTCACGTCATTATGCCTTATCATCTGTTGCTTGATGGTCTTGAGGAAGAGCGCAAGGGTGACAACAAGATCGGCACGACGCGCAAAGGTATCGGTCCTTGCTACATGGATAAGGCGGCTCGTAACGGTATTCGGATCGCGGATCTGATGGATGCCGAGGAGTTCGAGCGCAAGGTGCACCAGCTCGTTGCCGAGAAGAACGTCCTGATCGAGCAGGTGTACGGCTCTAAGGGACTCGAAGCGCAGTCGATCATTGATGAGTACCTCGGCTATGCGGAGCGTATGCGTCCATATGTGATGGATACATCCGTTATCTTGAACGATCAGATCGATGCAGGTAAGAAGGTGCTGTTCGAAGGCGCTCAAGGCGTTATGCTCGATATCGACCAAGGCACGTATCCGTTCGTGACGAGCTCGAACCCTTCGGCCGGCGGCGTATGCATCGGCTCGGGCGTTGGACCGTCGAAGATTAAGCAGGTCATCGGCGTAGCGAAGTCTTACACGACGCGCGTCGGTGATGGTCCATTCCCAACGGAGCAGATCAATGAGACGGGTGACTGGATCCGCGAGCGCGGTCACGAGTACGGTACAGTTACAGGCCGTCCGCGCCGTGTTGGCTGGTTCGATACGGTCGTCATTCGCCATGCACGCCGTGTCAGCGGCATTACAGGCTTGTCGCTGAACTCGCTGGACGTGCTGGCTGGTCTTGAGACGGTGAAGATCTGCACGGCGTATAAGTATCGCGGCGAAGTGATCGAGCATTATCCGGCGAGCTTGAAGATGCTGGCTGAGTGCGAAGCGGTGTACGAGGAGCTGCCGGGCTGGAGCGAGGACTTGACGAGCGTGCGCAAGCTGGATGAGCTTCCGGCTAATGCTCGCCGCTATGTAGAGCGTGTGTCGGAGCTTACGGGTATTCCGATCGCGATCTTCTCGGTTGGTCGTAATCGCGAGCAGACGAATTTGGTGAAGCCGATTTACGAATAAGAGATTGATTTGAAGGAGAACGGGCGATGAGCCCGTTCTTTTTGTTTTGCTCACTAACCACTTCACCCATATTCGTTGAGCGACGATGACTGATATTCCATAAACAGGTCCATACTAGTAAGAGTAAATTCGAGGCTTGCCATAACAGTTCCGAGGGAACTCGGAACTGTTATTCCAGGAGGCAGGGATGCGAAGTCGAGGAAGGCCCTCAATTTGGCTGCGCCAAATTCGAGGCTTGCCATAACAGTTCCGAGGGACCTCGGAACTGTTATTCCAGGGGCAGGGATGCGAAGTCGAGGAAGGCCCTCAATTTGGCTGCGCCAAATTCGAGGCTTGCCATAACAGCTCCGAGGGACCTCTGAGCCTGTTATTCCAGGAGGGGAGGATTGGGTACGTGAGAGGGTTGAAGTGGTTGGTGAAGCTGGCGGTGAGCGCTGCGGTGACGTCGGTCTGCTGTGTGGCGGTCACGTTCTTCACGGTCAATACGTATGTCGATGCGGTGCTGGAGCAGCTGCAGATCGAGCGTCCGGCCAGCGCGAGGATCGAGTGGGCTCCATTCGTAAGTCGGCTGGTCGGCAGTCTCGGGATCGATAGCTCTGTGGTGGTGGAAGCGGATCGTGTGAGGGAGCAGGAGATGGCCGTGTCGGCTACGCCTGTCGGAGGCAGCACGAAGGATGAGCCGTCTGGTTCATCGTCCAAGCGAACGAACGGTGACCCTGACCCGTATCGGGTCCCAGAGGATGCTGTAGCGGTATGGAATTCGCAGTCGCTCAAGGAGCTGGAGTCGGCTTCCGAGGGGACGGAGCTGCTTCTGCAGGAGGATCGCAAGGTCGTCGTCTCGAGCGAGGAGTTCACGAAGAAGAAGGAGCAGCTCTCCGACAGTCAGAAGGCGAAGGTGTTCTCGATGCTCGCGACGCGCCTGCCGCAGAAGGACCTGAATGACATATCGGTCATGATGGAGAATGGCTTGACGGCATCGGAGGTGAAGCGGCTGGATCAACTGCTGCAGCAGCACCTGAAGCCCGAGGAGTATACGGAGCTGAAGACTTTAATTGAAACGCCCTGAGCGCAAGCTGCGCGCCAGGGCGTTTTTTCGTGCGTCTACCACTGACCTCCGTAGCGGACAATCGTATCCTCGGCCTGACGTCTTCTCGACGATTCGACGACAACCTGCAAGTAGCGCTGCTGATTCGCGCCGATCACCGTGCTGTCTACAACGCCGGAGCTTGCAGCATTACTCCATTGCTGGGCGCTAGGACTTTGGTCCTCCGTCGCTGGTGCTGTCTTCAGGTTGATGGCGCCTTGCTCGCGCAGCGCCGCTGCTGCTTGCTCCAGCTCATGCTGGCTGCGGAATAGAGCTGTTAATGTTTCCATGGCTTACCTTCACACTCCTGTCATGTTTGGGTCCAATAATGTGGTATAGTATACAATTTTGTTGAAAAAAGCAGAGGGCATGTGGTAAATTTATTAAGGTACGTGTTTTAAACACCATGGTTATTGTCCCAATTTTAGGTGTTTTTATGTGCAGTTCGTTAGACATCCGAGAGAACGGCTGGCAGTAGAGGAGAGCAAGCTAGTATCTGAGTAGGAAATCGTCGCGTTTTATTGCTTTTGCTTGGCAAAGCGATGAAGCGAATTACGTCCGAATGCGGCAAAAAACGACTTAAAAGGAGAAGAAGATGAACGTTTTCAGAGGGATAGGCCGGCTTAGGAGCTTGGTGGACAAGCTCTTCACGAATCGACCACAAGCACGGCCAGAGCGCTTGACTAGCGATTCCGGGGATGCATCCGCGGATCGTCAAGCTGATCAGCAACAGCGTGCACTTATACATACAGAAGGACAAGCAGATATGCAGGCGAAGTCGCTTGCTTACAGACATACATGGAAGGCAGCACTGGCACAGCATAGAGGACTAGTGCTTCAATCTTCAGCAGCTGTCGTGCTCATGGCGGCTGTCGTGTGGAGCGGCCATCAGTACGTACGGGCGAGCATGGTCGATTACTACCAGGTGTTCGCAAATGGTGATGCGATCGGAACCGTATCGGACCCGGCACGGATCGAACAGTTCAAGCAAGCGAAGCGGGACGAGCTGTCTCAGGACGCTTCCGGCTTCAAAGTTATCGTGAAGGAACCGGCCATCGAATTAAAGCGTGAAAGGGCTTTCAACCATAAGGCCGACGATCAGTACGTTATGGATACGCTGGCTGATTACTTCTACTCGTATCCGGTAGGTGTAGAGCTGCTCGTGGATGGCAAGCCGATGGGCGTGCTCAAGGACGAGAGCTTGGCGAACGGGGTGCTCGAGCAGATCAAGTCGAACGCTATTGCAGCGACCGTGAAGACGAAGGAAGCGGGCAAGGTCGGTATTCTATCCGCCTCGCCGAAGGATTCGATCGTCCAGGCAGAGCTGCTGAATGCGGACTTCGTCCAGCAGGTCGAGCTGCGTGAGGTGAAGCTGAACCCAGCTGAGCTGATCCAGCCAGAGGAGATGCAGAAGAAGCTCGAGACGGGCGACGTGCAGCCAACGAAGTATACGGTGGAGGACGGCGACTGCGTCTCCTGCATCGCGAAGAAGCTGAACATTCCGAAGCAGCTCATCTATCAGAACAACCCAACGATTACGAACGATATGATCAAGGTAGGCCAGCAGCTCGACTTAACGGTGCTGCAGCCGACGCTG
This sequence comes from Paenibacillus sp. YYML68, assembly GCF_027923405.1. NCBI lineage: Bacteria > Bacillati > Bacillota > Bacilli > Caryophanales > Paenibacillaceae > Paenibacillus > Paenibacillus sp. YYML68. The sequence goes on from NZ_BQYI01000001.1 coordinate 286,217, forward strand.
TCCGTGCGGACGGTGGAGAAGATCGTAGAGAACCAAGAGATTCAGCACGAGACGGAATATGTGCAGGACGATAGCATGAAGCTCGGGCTGACGCAGACGCTGACGGCTGGTCAGAACGGGATGAAGCGGATGACGATCCAGCTGACGAAGGTGAACGGTCTTCTCGAAGAGGAGGTCGTGCTCGCCGAGGAGATCGTCGAGGAGCCGAAGAAGGCGGTCGTGAAGCGGGGAACGAAGGTAATCCGCGGCGAGGGCACGGGCAAGTTCGCTTGGCCGGTCGTATCGGCTTCGATTACGAGCACGTACGGCACGCGCTGGGGCGCCTTCCACAAGGGCATCGACATTACAGGCAACCGCAACATTCTCGCAGCGGACAATGGCAAGGTCGTGACTGCCGGCTCGAAGAGCGATTATGGCAATTATGTTATTATAGATCATCTGAACGGGTATCGGACGCTGTACGGACATTTGAGCAAGATTCTAGTGACGCAAGGCACGATCGTCGAGAAGGGCGAGAAGATCGGTATTATGGGCAGCACCGGAGATTCGACGGGGGTGCATTTGCACTTCGAGATTTTGCGGAACTCGTCGCCGCAGAATCCGCTTAAGTTTTTGAACCGGTAACGGGTATGGATGATAGATAGAGCTAGAGATAGATAGAGCAGCAGGGGGCATGGAAGTCGCAGGGAAGCGGCGGTTCCATGTCTCTTTTTGCTTCATAGTATGGTAAAATAATAGGACGTGTGAAGCGCTCGAGTGACTCGATAACAGGCGGTGATGAATTCCGTGGCGAAAATATTAGTGGTAGACGATGAGCAGCCGATTGCCGATATATTGAAGTTCAACCTGGAGAAGGAAGGTCATGAGGTCATTCTTGCCTATGATGGTGCAGCTGCGGTGGAGCTGGCATATGCTGAGTCCCCTGACTTGATTCTGCTCGACCTGATGCTGCCCGTCAAGGACGGGATGGACGTGTGCCGCGAGGTGCGGGCGAAGCTGAATACGCCGATCATTATGCTGACGGCGAAGGATAATGAGATCGACAAGGTGCTCGGGCTCGAGCTCGGAGCGGACGATTACGTGACGAAGCCGTTCGGTACGCGGGAGCTACTAGCTAGGGTGAAGGCGCATCTGCGCCGTCAGCAGCAGACAGCGGCGGCGCCGGAGGCAGCTGCCGTGACCGAGAAGGAAGCCGAGCGCCAAGGGCTGCGTGTCCAGAGCTTGTTCATCGATACGGATATGTATGTCGTCTATAAGGACGGAACGCCGCTGGATCTGACGCATCGCGAGTTCGAGCTTGTGCAGTACCTAGCGAAGAATAGCGGCCGGGTCATGACGCGGGAGCATCTGCTGCAGGCGGTGTGGGGGTTCGAATATTTCGGCGATGTACGTACGGTCGATGTGACGATCCGCCGGCTGCGCGAGAAGCTGGAGGATGACCCGAGCCGTCCGGAGTATATTATTACACGCCGCGGACTCGGCTACATGATGAAGAACACGAAGTCTAACCCAGGCTCATATGGCAGCTGAGGTGAAGCAGATGAGCGGTGCGGCTGCTGCTGACGGGAAGAGCAACCGATTCTTCCATTCGATTCAGGCGAAGCTGATCATTATTTATGTGCTGCTTATTATGATCGCGATGCAGCTGATCGGCGTCTACTTCATCCAGACGCTGGAGGGGTCGCTGAAGAAGGACTTCATCGATAACCGCAACTACCAGGCGAGGCTGCTGGCGCAATATGCGGAGGATTATTTCCGCGACAATCAGCTTCAGGATGCAGGTAAAGGCGGTACGGAGCGTCTGACGAAGCGGACGCTGGGCGATGTGAACCAGATGGTGAACAGCTTGTTCGCAAGCGGCCAGGCAGAGATTCAGCTGATCGATGCGAACGGTCTCGTGCTGACGAGCTCGCTCGACAGCAACCAGTCGGTCGTCGGCAGCAAGACGACGCAGACCGAGGTGACGCGCGCACTCCAGGGCATCAAGGACAATCAGCGCATGTTCGTCGATCTCGACGGCTCGCGTAAGCTCATTATTGCCAAGCCAATCGGCTCCGGCATTAAAGTATACGGGGCGGTCTATATTATCGCCTCGATGGAAGAGGTCTACAACACGATGAACCGGATTAACCGGTTCTTCATCTCCGGTACGCTGATCGCGCTCGGGCTGACGGCAGTGCTCGGTGTATTCCTGTCATCGACGATCACGAACCCGGTGAAGGCGCTGACGAAGCAGGCGACGGCCGTTGCGGAGGGGCGTTTCGATGAGAAGGTGCAGATTATGGGGCAGGACGAGCTCGGTCAGCTCGGGCAGACGTTCAACTTCATGATGGAGCGGCTGCAGGAGGCGCTGACGCTGCACGAGGAGGAGAAGGAGAAGCTCGCCTCGATCTTGTCGAACATGAACGACGGCTTGATCGCCTCTGACGATCAAGGGCGCATTATCGTCATCAATCGGCGGGCGAAGCAGCTGCTGAAGGTGAACGAGGATACGACGCTCGGCATGCCGATCTCGGAGCTGCTGGGCGTGACGCCGAGCGTCGTGCGCAAGCTGGAGGCGAGCGAGGATAATGCGACGATGCTGCAGTTCGTGCACGATGAGGAGGACGACCCGCTGTTCGTGCGGGTGACGTTCACGACGATTCATAGCAAGGGCCGAGGCGCGGTCGGTACGATCGCGGTGCTGCAGGACGTGACGGGGCAGGAGAAGCTGGAGCAGTCCCGTCGTGAGTTCGTGGCGAACGTATCGCACGAGCTGCGGACGCCGCTGACGACGATCAAGAGCTATCTGGAGGCGCTGGAGGATGGGGCGCTTGAGGAGCCGCAGCTGGCGGGCAAGTTCGTCAATGTGGCGCACAACGAGACGGAGCGCATGATTCGGCTCGTGAACGATCTGTTGCAGCTGTCGAGGCTGGATTCGCGGCAGGCGCTCATTGCTAAGGAGCGTACGGACGTCGCGGAGATGCTCGAGGAGGTCGCCGACCGTTTCTCGTTCCAGCTGGAGCAGCGGGATATTGAGATCGAGGTCGCGGTGGAGCGAGGACTGAAGCCGATTCTGCTCGACCGCGATCGGATCGATCAGGTGCTGGACAATCTCGTATCGAATGCGATCAAATATACACCGGAGCAAGGCCGCATCCGCATTGCGGCGTGCTGTCCGGAGCCGGCAAGGCTCGAGGTGTCGGTGCAGGATAACGGTATCGGCATTCCGCGCAAGGATCAGGCCCGCATCTTCGAGCGGTTCTACCGCGTCGATAAGGCGCGCTCGCGCTCGATGGGCGGCACAGGCCTTGGGCTGTCCATTGCCCGGGAAATTGTGAAGGCGCATGGAGGAACGATTCAGCTCGAATCGGAGCTCGGTCAAGGGACGAAGGTGACATTCACGCTCCCTTACCCGCAGGAGGAGGCAGTCGGATGATCGAGAAGCTGAAGACAGCCGCGTTAACGCTGCTCGTGCTGCTAAGTCTGGTGCAGAGCTACTTGCTCGCCTACAGCTATCCGCAGCCCGAGCAGCCGTTAATTCAGGAGGAATATGTGAAGCCGGAGCTGCTCGGCACACAGGCGACGCTCGATGACATGCTGTTCCCGGATCACATCGTCATTCATCTGGGTGAGGGCCAGCACACGGTCGTCTACGCGCACAACTCGCCTTATGCCGAGGTGCTGCAGACGGTGAAGCAGCGATATCTGGAGGGCTTCCGTAAGACCAATATGAGCTCGCTCTCTATTAATTGGGACGAGGTGCGGAATAAGCAGCCGGGCGTGGAGCTGCGCTTCCGCGACGGCCTGCCGCTCACCGTGCTACAGCAGCTGCTGCAGATTAAGGGGGAGCTGCCTCCAGAGCATGATGTCATTACGAAGATATGGATCTTCGCTGAGGATTCCAGTCGGGTACGCACGCTGCTGTTCACCGATACGTACAACGTCGTGTACGAGGCGAAGGCCGACTTCACGACGAAGGATATCGAGGAGCGGTTCGTCAGCGCTGCCGGCAGCTATATGGCATACAAGCCGACCCTCAACGACATGTACATTCCGCAAAAGTCGTATCCGATGCCGTCCTACACGCTCGGCTATACGCTCATGACGGTAGACCAGCTGAAGCGAACGTTCTTCGTCGATCCGGCGCTTATTCGGAACTTGACGGAGCGGGACGGCTCGGAGATCTATACCGATTCCAAGCGGGGGCTGCAGCTGAAGAGCGGTCAGCATTGGATGACGTATTCTGATCCAGTGGCTCCGGCCAGCGATAATCGGGTGAACTACCTCGGCAACCTGCTGACAGCGGTGCAATTCATTAACCAGCACGGCGGCTGGAACGGCGCGTACGGGGTGCAACGCATGCCGGAGCGGCTGCTGCCAGGCAACCAGACGTACGTGTTCCGCCAATATTACGGCTCGTACCCGATTGTCGGGACGAGGGATGAGCAGGTCGGCTACATGCGCATTACGCTGCAGAAGGACGTCGTCTCCGGCTACGAGCGCTCGACGGTGCTGCCGGACTGGAAGTCGGTGAAGCGTGGCGAAGCGGAGCTGCCCGGCGGCGAGCTGCTCGAGGCGATGCTGCAGCAGTACAGCAAGCGGCTGCAGATCGTGTCACTGTTCCCGGCGTATCGTCCGTTCTTGTCGGACAAGACGATGGAGCTGGTGCCGAAGTGGGCGGTCGAGCTGTATGATGGGACGTATGAATTTTTGAACTAAGGATAGATGGGGCTATAAGGGAGGTCGTAGCATGGATTGGGGACGCGCCAAAACGATCTTGATCTTGTCGTTCCTGCTGCTCAATGTGGTGCTCGGCTTCCAGCTGAGCACGAGTCGTACGGAGCTGCTGGAGCTCGGTGTGAATCCGGACAGTCAGGTGATGGAGGAGCTCCAGCAGCTGCTGAAGCTCAAGAACATTCAAGTGCCAGCAGATATACCGAAGGAGAAGCAGAAGCTGAAGGAGATCGTTGCTCGCTTCGATGATTACCACGAGGTGGAGCGGCCGATTCCAGTGCCGACCCCGTTCAAGTTCGATCCGCTGATCAATAAAGGAACATTCACCGATATGCTGGCGAAGACAGGCATTCCGAATACGGATTCGTACCAGTTCGACCCGGTGACGAGCGACACGAGCACGTTCGTATTCCACCAGCTGTACGGCTCACTGCCGATGTTCGAGGCGCAGCTGAAGCTGTTCGAGAAGGACGGGATGGTGACGTCATATCAGCAGGGGTATGTGCGCATTATGTCGGAGGGAACGCAGCCGGAGCAGTCGGTCATCTCGCCGTACATCGCGCTGCGTAGTCTGGTGGAGAACTACCTGGAGCCGGGGACGGTCATTACGGGCGTGCGGCTCGGGTATCACGGTCAGCTGTACAATTCCCAGACGCTCTATATGGTGCCGACGTGGCGCATCTCGCTGGGGAATGGTGATCTGTATTGGGTGCACGCGATTAACGGGGCGGTCGAGCCGCCTCAACGTATACGGCCAGCATCATGAGGAAGCATCACTAGACGAATACAAGGGCAGGAGAAGCTATGGGTATACGATTCACAGTGCTGGCGAGCGGGTCTACAGGCAATGCGACCGTCGTGGCGACAGAGGAAGGCAAGGTGCTGATCGACGCGGGCTTGAGCGCGAAGAAGCTGGAGCAGCTGCTGAAGGAGAAGGGGATGTCGGCCTCCGAGCTCGATGCGATCGTCGTGACGCATGAGCATGCCGATCACATTAAGGGACTGGGCGCGATTGCGCGCAAGTTCGACCTGCCCGTGTACGCGAACGAGAAGACGTGGGAGGCGCTGGACAAGCATATTGGGGAGATCGCCGAGGCGAACCGCTGCACGATGCAGACGGGGGAGCTCCGCGAGTTCGGCTCGCTGCAGGTGGAGTCGTTCGGCATCTCCCATGACGCGGCTGAGCCGGTCGGGTATTGCTTCTACCATCAGGACCAGAAGCTCAGCGTCGCAACGGACCTCGGGTATATGAGCTCGAAGGTGGCCGATCAGGTCCGCGACAGCGACGTGCTCGTGCTCGAGTCGAACCACGATATTGAGATGCTGCGCATGGGGCGGTATCCGTGGAACATTAAGCGGCGCATTCTGAGCGACGTCGGGCATTTATCGAATGAAGCGGCTGGAGAAGCGCTGCTCGACGTGATGAGTGAGCGAACGAAGCGGGTATATCTCGCGCATCTGAGCCGGGATCATAATCTGATGGATTTGGCCAGGCTTACCGTGAATAACATCTTAGAAGAGAGGCTTGCACCGGACGATTACCGGGCGAAGCTGATGGATACGTATTATGACCGGGCGACCGAATGGGATCGGATCGATGAAGACTGATCGAATCGCTCCATTCGAGGCCCGAGGGGGAGTGATGGTGCTTCCAGTGGCGCTATGGCGTCAGGGTGCCACCTTGTAGTCGGCGTCCTGGCGTAGATGAGCAGGGAGGTCGGCTTGCTCGAGTGCGCGGGCTTTATCTGTTATTTCTTCCAGCGTGAGGATGCCCTTCTCTTGAAGCAGCTCGATGACGGCGCTGAGCAGGAGGGAGTTGCGGTATTGGTGCTCCTGCACGCCTCCGAGCTTGGCGATCCAGGCGATCTCCTCGAGGTGGGTATGCAGGCGGTTCGTGTTCCTATTCAAGCGGATCATCCTTCCGTTGGCGAATGGTTAGCGTGCATGTGCATGTGCGTGTTCGTGTAGCGCGTGAAGCTCTATGACTATATTCTAGTCTGGTTAGAGAGAAACTATTCCTTATTGTTGAAAGTTTAGAAGATGACGTTACCGCTAGCGCGGTGCCTTCATGGGCTTGTAAGGTTCGTATGTTCGTGGGATGAGAGAAAGAGATCGAGACGGATGAGCCGCAGAGGAAGCGGCGCCCGGAAATGGGGGACAGACGCGTGAGTTTATTCGAGGATGAGTTCTATTCAACCAGAATGTCCCGCAGGGAAGCATGGCGGCTACCAAGAAGCGGCTGGCTGGGCCGAGTGCCGGGCTGGATGCTGGCGGCTGGAGGCGGCGCTGCACTGATCGTGCTGACGCTGGGGCTGTATGTGGGTGCGGCTCATTCGGACGCGGACAGCGTGGCGGAGGGTGCCGCTGTACCTGCTCTGGCGGTGCCGTCACACGGTCTGAAGGGCGGAACGCTGAGCGAGAAGCAGATGAGCGATACGGTCGTTGGCGCGGCTGGCAAGGTATGGCCGACCGTGGTGAGCATTGTCGGGACGACGGAGGCGGGCGCAGATGAGCCAACGATGCACGCGAGGTCGATGGGTCTGGGGTCTGGCGTTATTTTCTCCAAGGAGGGCAATAAGGTACGGATCGTGACGAACAACCATGTGGTGGAGGGGTTCACGAAGCTGGATGCGATTACGGTGACGGGGGAGAAGCGCCCTGCGGTGCTGCTCGGTCGTGATCAGATTACGGATCTGGCCGTGCTAGAGATCGATGGAAGCGGCATTAAGGAGATCGCGGAGTTCGGCGATTCGGACGCGCTGCAGCCGGGGGAGACCGCGATCGCGGTCGGCAACCCGCTCGGGCTCGGCTTCGCCCCTACGGTGACGAAGGGTATCATCAGCTGGCCGAAGCGTACGATTCCGGTGACACTGGGCCGCGAGGGTGAGTTCGACTGGGAGATGGACCTGATCCAGACGGACGCGGCGATCAACCAAGGCAACAGCGGCGGAGCGCTCGTCAATCTCGACGGCAAGGTGGTCGGCATCAATACGCTGAAGGTGGCGGATATGGGTGTGGAGGGAATCGGGTTCGCGATTCCGATCAATCAGGCGCGCGGCATCATCGATGCGTTGATCAAGGATCATAAGGTGAAGCGTCCATATATCGGTGTCGTGACGCAGGATCTGCAGTCGTTCCAGGGGACGGAGGAGCTGAAGCTGCCGAAGGATGTGAATGAGGGCGTGCTCATTCTCGAGGTGCTCGGCCCGGCGAAGGCGGCGGGGCTCGCGAGCAGCGATGTGATCGTGGAGCTCGACGGCACTCCGATCGACAGCACGCTGTCGCTGCGCAAGTATGTGTACGGCAGCAAGCGGATCGGCGACAAGCTGAAGGTGACGTACTATCGCGGCGGCAAGAAGCAGAACGTGACGGTGACGCTGGAGGAGCTGCAGGAGAAGTAGGGTGAGCTGGGGGAAGTGCGGGAGCTTGTGTGGGGTAGGAGCGCTTAGGTAAGGCGCTTGCGGTGCTTCTCTTGGTGTCTTGGCTGGCGTGCTGGGGCGGCTGGCTTCCGCTCCGCGGCTGGTAAGGACCCCTTGTTGCCGAAGGCAGGTTGTGAGATGGAGCGCTTTAGGGTACACTAATAGTACTTATTTCAGACGATCACTCACAGCATAAGCAATTGCCAGGGGAACGATAAAGGGGTCAGAATCAATATGCACATCGTATGTAAAGAGCATCTGGAGCTAGCGATTGATATGTTCGTGGACGAATATGAGGATGCACCGGATATTGTCGATCTGGAGAAGACGACGTTCTCGGCATGGACACCGCCGGAGCATTGCGAGCGTTGCACGTGTCGGGGCCAGTTTTTGGTTGTATAGCTGTTCGCTGAAGAGGGTCGTGCTGCGGCCTTCTTTTTTTGTATGCGGAGAGAGGTAATGTTGCACGTGGAACGGGATTGTGCAGGTAGGCTTGGGTTATTGGAAGAGATGATGAGACAGGGGGCGGCTGCTTGTGAATATACAGATCATATCGGTAGGGAAGCTGAAGGAGAATTATCTCGTGCAGGGGATCGCGGAGTATGTGAAACGTCTCGGGCCGTATGCGAAGGTGACGCTGGTCGAGGTGCCTGACGAGAAGGCACCTGAGACGATTAGCGCCGCCGAGGAGGCGCAGGTGAAGCAGCGCGAGGGCGAGCGCCTGCTGGCACAGCTGCGCGAGCAGACGTACGTCATCGCGCTGGCGATCGACGGCCGCACGCTGTCGAGCGAGGAGCTCGCGCGGCAGCTCGAGGACCTCGCCGTGTATGGGCGCAGCCACGTCGCCTTCGTTATCGGCGGCTCGCTGGGGCTAGCGCCGGAGGTGCTGAAGCGGGCCGACCTGAAGCTGTCGTTCGGGCGGATGACGCTGCCGCATCAGCTGATGCGGCTGGTGTTGGTGGAGCAGGTGTACAGGGCGTTTAAGATTGTGCGGGGGGAACCGTATCACAAATGAGGCGAAATTTTTAGCATTTCATGCTTGCGGGGCACGGGAAGTGGCCCCTGAGGAATAGGGTGAAGGTAGTAGCACCTCGGGAAACAGCCATGTAGGCGGACTGTTGGATGCTTCGGCAGAGAGAAGGTGTTCGTGTACCTTTTTGACCTACATTTTCTAATTGTAAATTTAAGGTCAGCTATGGTTTGCAGGTTATATGTGCTTGGAAACCTAATTCCTTACAGGTAGAAATAAAGGACGAAAATAACCAAAATAGCTGAACACTTTGTGCTGAGGTACTACGTCCTTCTCTCAACGCAGTTAGTTCAGAAAGAACTCTACTCTTTGAGAGATAATTAACTACGATATATATATGACTTATTGTATTTGGATGATTTAATGTTTTTGTAAAAGCAATAACCCCATTTTCAACGCTGTCGCCTCTTCGCATCATCGGTATGTTTGATCCAGAGTATAGTGAGCTCCAACGTGTCTTCTTCTGTTCAAGTTGTGCATTTGATGGGCTCATATTTCCAATATTCTTTAATGCTTGGCCGATTACAACTTGGAAGTCACTGGCTGAAAACTGGGAAGTGGCGTATTTGGCATGGTAATAGCAAATACTGTTTTGATTATAAATGGATATGAAATCCGCAAACTCATTCCCCAGATCATCACAAAATAGGTATTCCGGATCTATTGCTAAGACTGAATCAATGAAACTAAAGAGAGTATCTCCTTCGAAAGAAGTCATGTGGGGTTCAATTTTACCTTTTTCAGAGTGGATGGTTGTTAACTCCTGCTGTTCTTCCAAAACATCCATAAAGGAGTCTAAATTGGCCAAAAGCTTACTGTCCTGGAATAATCTTTTATTAGTATATACAATATCGAACTCGGAAAATGTTACTATAAAACTCTGTGCACTATTAATATAGTCAATAAGTCTAACCTCAGAGCCTGAGTAGACAATGTAAATGTTTTTAAGTCTGGCAGAACTAACTTTTATGGAATTTTTGTTTTTTTTCAAGAGCAGTTTTTTATCCACCGGGTTTAAAACTTTGTACAGGAATTTGCCTGTCTCTCCGATTTCGACAGCACTAATCTCACAAAAAGTACCAAAAGAGTCGATGAAGCCTTGAAGATCAACATATCTCTTTTTGTTTTCGTCGATTCGATATTCAATTCGTTCGATTTCCCCACGATCTAATTGGTCTAGTAAATCTCCGAAATGAAAGAGTACACTAGTAGGAACTAGCCTATTCAGTGTCTCTTGAACCTTTAAAGGGGTAGAGAAGTTATCTAAGTAACTTTCATGCAACTCAAAATTTTTTATTTTATCTACAACTTGAATAACCCATTGTAGATAATCATCAAACGAGCCTTTTCTGCCTAATCTGTTTATTCTAGAGGTGCTCAAAGCAAGAGTTATTCTATTGCTATCTTGATCTTTAATCCTAATAGAATTTAAAATATATTTGCTCGCGTATATAGGTGAAAATGAGCTTTTCAAATCCATTGCCTCAATGTTCCTTCTTCTAACTGCTTTATCGCTCACATCCATATTTGACATTGAAAATTTTTCGAAAAAAGCTCTGTCACTAAGAAATAGACGTGATATAGTTACATAATTAATTTCAATAATATAATTAGAAAGCATTCTTTCAACACCACTGACATTCTTTTTGCTCACAATTAACATATCAGAATATTGAATTAATAAGAGGTAGGCATATTTAAGCTCCTCTTCCGTTCCTTCAGAGTCAAGAAAACTTGGTTTTCCCTTTGTTTTAAATACGCATAATGAATAAGTGATCACTTTTTCGCTAATGTTTCTAGTTTCATTAACGAACTTGGCGACGAATCGTCCAGTTTTTTGCCTGGACACCGATTGAAATACTGAATTAATTAGAGTAGAAGTGAGTCTGCCTGTACTATGATAAAAATACGCAGCATCATTTAAAATAAGACGATCTATCATAGTACAAGCCTCCCATAGGGTTATATAACTATAGTACCATGTGGTGGTTAAAAATGTCGAACCACCCAATTGATAAGAATAGTGAGAGAAGGGTCGATGTCCGGTCCGCGCAAAGTCTTACACCCTGGATTCCCGGGAACTCATAACGATGATGGCGGCTCAATCCCCAGATTGGTGTAGATCTCCTTCTGCTTCTCCAAAAGTTCCCCAACACGCAGTTGTTGACCGGGGGCTTCAAAGCACTCAATAACATCAAGCTTATCCAGTGTGCTTTGCATCGTGTATTTCTTGAATAAACCGGTGCCTTGCATTTGTTTCTTGATGTAAGAAAGATAAATGAGGGCTACGAATTCAACAAACAGCTTGCCATCTAGGCTTTGCTCAGAAGATACCAATGTGCGGCGCATGTTGAGCCGTTCCTTCAAGTTGCCAAAGGCCTTCTCCACAACATCCTTATTCCGGTATAGCTCCAGGGCTGTGTCGGCATCCATCGTTTCGTTAGTGACTAGGGCAAAGTAACCATAATATCGTTTGGTCTTTGCTACAGCCTCTTCATTCACCGTTACCCGCGGTCCCCGTTTGGGCGTGGTCTTGACCTCAAAGTACTTCTTGTACAGCGTCTCATGCTCCGGAACTCGTTTGCCAGACTCCAGTTCCTTTAGCAAACCGAACAATTTGCGATCAAGTGCTTTTTCATCCTCGGCAGCTTTGTCAATGTTGTAGTAATAGTGAATGTACATACGCCTCTGTTCTGTGAGTGTATCTCCTTTGTAGAGACGATGCTCGGTGTAGTTCCACTGCGTCGGCACGGTATGGCGATAGAGCTCATATTTTTCATTGAAGTGTTCGTAGGAGCGAAATTGATCATAGATGCCGTCCAACTCTTTGCGAATGAAAGACAGGGACATTTTGGCTGAGATCAAAAACTTCAAATGTGCCTTGAACAGTGCGTTGATGTTTCCCTCACTGTAGAAGCCGCGATCCATCACCAACTTGACCTTCGAAAATCCAAGTGTAGAGAAATCCGAGAGTAAATTTGTAATCGTCTTCGCATCCGGAATATTCCCCGCCAGCTTACGGTAATAGAACGGCAGGTTGGAGGTTTCACCAAACACCAACGCCAAGTTCAGTTGCTCCAATGAATAGTCTTCTTTATTTCGGCCGTATTGGACACCTAATGGAACCGCCGTGTACCGAACGGTACGCACGGTGGTGTGGGAGGTCGGCTACACAACTAATGGGTAGCCTCCTACCAGATTTTATATATATTTTTTTGGTTTTTTTCAATGATTTGAAGGGGATCACATAATTCTGACGAACTTTTAAATGTAAGGAAATTCGTTCCAACACATTTGGGGGGGTAGTCGCAGAATGTCGTTTGTTTCAAATTATTTTATGTTGTCTGATCCGGAGATAGTGGATAATGAGGAACTTAGAGAACCTCAGATTTTAGCTTATTTGGATGCATATAAGCACTTTGTGGAAGACAAATCAACAAGAGATGCTGTCATTGTATTGCCGACAGGCGCTGGAAAAACTGGCGTCATGGCTCTTGTACCATATGGGATATCAACTGGTAGGGTTCTTATTATTACACCACAACTTGTTATTAAAGATCATGTTGTGGAATCCCTTGATCCTTCTGTTCCGACGAATTTTTGGCTTGAAAGAAAGGTGTTTTCTTCATATGAACAACTTCCCACCGTTACAGAGTATGATAATAATACTCTCCTTCATGAGTTGGAGCATAGTAATATTGTCATTTTAAATATACATAAGCTCAGCGCTCAGTTTAGAAACTCCTTATTAAAGAAAGTGTCTCCCGACTTTTTCGATATGATTATTATTGATGAAGCTCATCATTCGCCAGCCACAACATGGAGAACGGCATTAGAATATTTTAAGAATGCGAAGGTAGTCAAAGTAACGGGTACGCCTTTTAGAACAGATCGGAAGCCAATTGAAGGTAAGGTTGTAACTGACTATCGTTTAGGAAGAGCTATGCAACTAAAGATAGTAAAGTCTTTGGAAAACTTCAGGCTAATCCCTAATGAACTGTACTTAACAATAGATGAAGACGAAAACAGGCGCTACACTGTGCAAGAAATTATTGAAATGGGAATAAAGGATGAAGACTATGTGCAAAGAAGCGTAGCGCTTTCTCCTGAATGTAACAATCAAATTATCGATGAGGCTATAAATGTATGGAAAGGTAAAAAAGAGGGTTCTAGTGTACCGCATAAAATTATTGCAGTGGCTTGTAGCATTTTTCATGCGGAGCGACTGCAAGAACTTTTCCATAAAAAGGGCGTTTATGCTCTGGTTATTCATAGCGGTTTGGATAAATCAATTAGAGATAGGATTCTTGCAGATGTGGAGAATCATAGATGTGATGCTATAATACATGTTGCTATGTTAGGGGAGGGTTATGACCATACATACTTATCAGTTGCTGCAATATTCCGCCCTTATAAGTCATTGGCACCTTACTCACAGTTTATAGGAAGAGTTCTTCGAAAAGTCCCGGATAGTGAAGTCAATAAACCTTCTGATAACATTGCCACTGTGATTGCACATGTTGATCTCGGTCTTGATGCTCTTTGGAAAGAATATCAGAAAGAAATGAAGATATGCTCTATCATCGAAAAAGTAAAAAAGCAGGAGCGAAGCGAGAGAAAATTAGAAGGAAAGTTATTAGGGAAATCTGGGGCATACGATAAGAGTACAGCAAGCATCGAAGTGAGTGAAGAACTGACAATCGAAGCAGATCACTATATTGTCAGTGACTTAATAATCGAGAACCAAAAGTTTGAAGAAGAATTGAAACGGAAAATTAATCTGTTTAAAGAATCAATGCCTGAGTTGGGTGAGGAAGAAGTAAGAAAGTTTTTACTCTCTCAACAAAAGCCTGCTCAGACAAGGCCTGAGCTTAAGAATCCCAAGAAATATAGGATGCTCATACGGGAAAGATTTCACAATCGAATCTATCAAGATCTTCCCGCTCATTTCATAGCTCACTTTGAAGTCGAAAAGGAAGGTAGAGAGTTTGCTGATGTATTGCCACCAAAGTATAGATGGATAGGGAGCAATCCTGCAAATGATAACGCTGCAATTATCTCGATTTACTTCAATACCAGAACCAAGGAACAATTCGGTGCTCGAGAAACTTGGAGGATTGATGATTATTATCGGGCTGAAGAATATTTGGATTCACTTGTAGAGCATACTTTAGATGTTATAAACTCAAATTTAGGAAAGGAGTGATGATTGAATGACCTTAATTAAAGAAATTCATGATGCAATTTACCTCAGCCCAGTGCTGCCACATGATCTTCTCCAAAATCTAAGTGATCCAGCCTATCTCGATGTACGCTTTGAAAGTCATTTAGATGGTTTAATGGCAACCCTTGTATTTATTGATGAGGGTGAACAGGTAGAGGCTATTTATTATTTCAATCAGAATCAAATTTTACAACGGGTGGAAATGATCGAAGGGGAGTGTATGAGTATTTTGTATGATCGGATGGAAGTCATTATCGATTTGCTTAAAAAGTCGGGTGATCTTTCGAAGTTAGAAGAAATAATGAGATTAATGGCCGCGTAATGGTTATGAATCAAAATGAATTTAAAAAAACAAGCCAGTCTTCTCTGTACAGAGGCGGGCTTGTTTAGTTTCTCACCACATCCTGCTTCATCCTGAGCAAGTCATTTTTTTGGCGAAAGTAGCGGCAAGAGTATTAAAGTCGGTGCCATCTAGTGGAATGCCCGCTTGTGTCCAGCTTGAAGATGACTCCGACATGCTTCTTTGTAAATGATGACTTCTATTTAGCCCCTAAATGAATTTGGACAGTACACCCCTTACTCCGATACAATAATATTGAGGCGGAGGGGAACGAAATGAAGAAGAAGCAGTATGATCTAGAATTTAAAAAGATGGTGGTTGCCAAGGGCAACGAAATTGGCAACATGACTGCTGTTGCAAGACAACATGAACTGGATCCGAAGATGGTGCTGCGGTGGGCTAGAGAGCTGAACCGAAAGGATCTGGATCAATTGGATGGAGCCAGCTTCAAGCAAGCGAAGTATGTGCCCACCGCAGAAGATTATGCGCAGCTGCAGAAAGAGAATGAGAAGCTGAAGAAGCTCTTTGCAGAGCAAGCTTTAGAGAGGGACATTCTCAAAGACCTGCTAAAAAAAACGAACCCACACTTGCGGATAAAATAGAGATCGCCCAGAAGTATATCCGAGAAGGCAACAACATTAGCTTTGTGCTACGTGTGCTGGAAGTAGAGCGGTCCACGTATTATGCACATGCGAACAGAAGTAAGCAGCAATCTCAAGAGACTGTCCACAGGGTCGGGCGCCCCGCACCTGGTTTATCATATACACAAGAAGGCAAGCCAATCAGTGATGAACAAATATGCGAATGGATCATGGAGTTCTTAGCCGGCGAAGGCGCAAACTACGGTTACCGCAAGCTGACCGTGCTTCTTCGAAGACGCCATCAGATGGAGATTAACAAGAAGAAGGTCTATCGCCTTTGCAAGCAAATGAACGTGCTTCGGCCGCAGCGCAAAATAACAGTAAAGCATCCGAAGCGACTTGCTAACAATCGCGAGATAACGGGCTCCAACCAGTTATGGGAAACGGATATCAAGTATGGGTGGGTCCAGGGCGAGCAACGATTTTTCTTTCTTATGAGCATCATAGACGTGTTTGATCGCGCCATCGTTTCATACCACATTGGATTGACCTGTGAAGCCAGGCATCTCGTCCAGATCACGCAGGAAGCGCTCATGAAACGCCAGCTCTTTGAAAAGGCTGAGAAGCCGGTCATACGCTCCGATAACGGTCCACAGTTCATTAGCAATCTCTTCGAAAATGCGTGTGATGAGTTTGGTGTGATCCACGAGCGTATCCCGCCTAAGACGCCGAATAAGAACGCTCACATCGAATCGTATCATTCGATAATAGAGGCGGAGTGCTACCAGCGCCATGAGTTCGAGTCTTATCCACAGGCCTATGAAGTTGTGAGTCAGTTTATACAAGACTACAATCGAATCCGCATCCATGGCAGCATCTACGACTTATCCCCATATGACTATATGGAAGCGGTGAAGCAAGGCATTGTGAAGCCTAAGCAGATTAAGGTTTAATAAATCGTTATGTCCGTTTGCAAGCTGAACCAGTGGAAAAGGCAAGCGAAGCGGTCCTTGATGCTGAGAAGGCGGATATGATAGGCTGGTCCGGCTAGCAGCCCCAAGCGACCGTAGGGAGCGCCCTAGGGGGATGCCGGCAGGGATGCCTCATCATATCCGTCGGAGGCTCAGCGTCAAGGATGCCTTTGGAGCGGCCGATGGAAAGTCGACTGAATTGATCCAATGTATATCTGAATTCGGCGAAAAACGAAGAAAGTTAAAGCAATTGTACGATTGATATCGAATAAGAGGTGCGGTGTCCATAATAAGGGTGTTTAACCGACTTGTTCAATGTAACTTCCGATGGATGCATGATGCACAAAACGGTCTCGACCAAGGCGGATGTTTACTTCGTGGCCACGAAAATTCTAGTCAAGAGTGGGAGTTGATATTGTTATTGTAGTTGCAAGAAGAGACCTAGGTTAGTTCCTTGAGGTAGTACTTTTCTAATAAGCTTACAAACCCAGTGGTCGCTCGCATACTTTCTAAATTTTCATCTGATTTGATAAGAGAAAGCAACTTTTTTCTATCATAGTAGCAATCCAGTTTCTTTGGTTTTAGCTTACTCTCATTGGTTTTTTCTAGCCATGAAGTTGCCTCTGTAGAAAAATTAGCAGAAGTTATATAACATGCCTTTATCTTTGATTTATCATAACCAAAAGCTGTTAAAGGCATTGTATATTTTACTTTAGCGTGGGGCAAAGTTTTTCCAAAGAACCATTTCACAGTATTTTTTGTTTGGTTATCCCCCAAGTTTACAATGGTAGTATTCTTAAAGCCTTTAAGTTCAAAGATAATAATTTCATCATGACGTTGAACTATTACATCATATTCATATGGTTTTAATATTTTTGAATGCTCTATCCTACTGTTTTGAGGAAAAAGGTTTGATATGACTACATACATTAATGATTCAAACATATCACCTTTTAAGTTCTGTAAGTTGTCGAGATGACCAGTCTCATCCATTAATTTTAATGATTTTTCAACATTTTCAATAATGGCAATTGTATTATTATCGTCGTGTTGTATGGGTTTATTAAGTGATTTCTGGAGTGTATCCAATCTTTGAATTAGTTCCGTTACTTCCCTTCCAAAAATACTTTGTAACGAAAAGTGGAGAAGGTTTAATCTGCCAATTTCTTTCTTGACCCCTTCATCAATATCAACATAAAAAATAATGGGTAGAATTTTTCGCACCCCAGATTGTGTACTGTTTCTTACAGATTGTATCCGATTATAAAAACCATCTAGGTCTACTTTTAAGTATTCGCGATGAACTAAGACATCTAAAACTACGAGTGTCTGCTTTTCTTTTTTACCGACATTGATTGCGAAGCCGGTTGTATTTGTATAGGTACATACATCCCACAAAAAATCATTGTGTTTAGCGCCAATAGAAGGGTTATCAATCCGCCGATATAAAGGGGATTCAGAATCAATAAAATTATGCTCCCTTAACCAACGCAATATATCTGGGATAAACATACTATCAAGGCGCATCTTTTCGTAATGTAATCTCATTAATCGAGTAATTTCTGGACTATCTTGTAGTTCCTTTATAGCTAGATATGTGATATCTCTTTCTTCATCTTTTATAGAATAAAGGAAATCATTAGTAATCAATTCTTTAATTTCTTCATCCAACTTCGTAAGTTTATATCGTTCAATGTTTTCAACCGGAGTTGCTGCAGCTTTCCTCGCCTCATAAAACGAAAGAATATTTCCTTCTCTTTTTAATAAAGCAAGCGGTCGGTACATTGAAGGCTTATATTCTTTTGATAGTTGAATCAATGTATCTAGGTCTAGATGTTTATTGGGTGCCATATAAACATATTGGTTATTTCTAAATTTGAAAGGATGACTATTTTTAATTAGCTTCTTATCAACTGCTCTCTTAATTAGTTGCCTAGCGTAAACTCTTGAAATGTTCAGTTTCTCGCTAAGGAAATCAACCAATTCTGTTGCGGCAAGGAAAATGTCACCTTGAGAAAAATGCTCCTTAATAGTATTTTCCCATGAAAGTTCTTGATCCAACAGAAAGCCCCCTTGATTTGTGTGGCTATTAGTAGTATAGCTTAAAGGGGGACAAGTTGTCACGCTGCCCTTATTAAAATATTATTCTTTATATTTTGAAAGCAAGGAAATTTTTAAAAGAATGCTGTAATTACAACGTTTTTGAACACAGACATATCATTTTATCTGTCACGGCCATTTATAATGCTACTTCCCAACTAGCCTAATCATCAAGTGACGGCGAGTTGTGGATTTGCACAGCCATTCGCCGCTTCAAACCTCTGTCCTAACTGTGAAGTAATTTTTACTTTTACTCCTGTTAAGAGTAAATTAAGAGCTCAAATAAATATTAACCGAAAATTAGTACGCCGTGGCGGCAAAAAAATTTCGCCTTATTGATGATATGCTGAACCGTATCATAAGTAACGGCAAGTTTTTTCGGAAAATCCCGCAGTAGGCTTGGAAAGACATTTTTCCGGGCATGAGTTTGGGATGGGCCACGCTTGGCGTCAAAGTCAGCACTAACGGGCTTCTGCGAGCTTTTTGAGGTCACGAAACGATGCGCTATCTGGAGGGGGACCTTTACTTACGAAAAGCAAAAGCCCCTCCGCCGTTTTGGCGGAAGGGGCCAGTTCAAAAAAGTTTTTGGATTCATCTTCCAGACAATCTCTCATACAAGTGAAAATAAATCGACCGCCATCCGGTCAACCGGTTTGACCGTTCGGGCAGCCAACCCATACAAAAACGAAGGCCGTGGCTGTTCGGAGATTTGCTTGCGAATCAAATCTTCGGCATTCAGTTCGTCAAGCCGTGTCGAAAGGATGCGAGGCGTTGCATGCTGCAACGCATTTCGAATGTTCTGAAATCGGTCATAGCCCATATGAAGTGCCAGTAGCACTGGGATGTTCCATGCTTTGGCGGACAAAACTCCGTGCCCGATATCCACTTCAGCGCTCCTGATCATTTGAGCTATTTCCCGATATAGCTTGCCTTTTTCGGTTAACAGATACTCCGGAAGTAATGGATGACGCCGCTCGTACGGCGACAAATGCTGAATTAAGCCGGCCTCGGCCATTTGCTTCAAATTGTCGCTTAGCCGGGCCGGTGCAATGCTCAATTGGTTCTGCAGCGGCGTGAATCTACCGCCGGAAGCTTCAAGCGCCAGTAAGATCGGAGCGGTCCACCGTCCCGAAACTTCCTGCGACATTTGAAGCACAATATGCTCCTTACTCCGTTGCACCTTGCATCTCCGAGAGCATGAGAGAATTGCCATCAGGATCGGCAAATGTCGCAAATTTCCCATAGTCGGGGATAGTTTCAATGTCTCCGATGAAAGAAACGCCCTTTTGTTTCAATGTTTCCACTGCCTTGTCCATATTCTCCACATCGAACACGGTAGAAGATGTGGAAGGAATAACGGATTCCGCTTCGGAAAATCCGATAGAGCAATCCTTTGTATTTGTATTGACCAAGGCCATTCCACCTTCTTTATCGTGAAAAACCAATTCAAAGCCTAGCTGCTCGGTATAAAACGCCAATGAACGCTCTATGCTTTTCACATTATACCAAACTGTAGTTCCAGGAATATACATTTAACTTCCTCCTTTTGGGTTTTCAATACCGATATTGTATCAGATATATTTTCGGTAGTAAAGTAAAGATTCTTTTCTGTTAACTAAAAAAGTGCCGTTATAGACAGCGCGGAGAACCTTACCATAAGTGAGGCGAAATTTTTCGCATGGGAAGGGCGTAGAGGCGTTTAACGGGGTTGGAGCGATGAAAGGGGGGAGAAGATAGATGAGGCCCGAGTAGCTTGGTTTAGAGCAAATCGGGCCTATTCGATGCCTTGTTTGAAACATTTATTTGCTAATTAGGGCTTGCTAGAGAACCCAAAGTCGCCGCTCCAGATTCATAACCAGAAACTGTAAGGCAATGACGGTGAGTCCGGTTTCGGCACCGCGTGCGCGGATGCGTCCCAGTCCTAGCTTGCGTTTTCCTTCTCCGAACTTCCCTTCGATGGCATTGCGCTCAGCGGCATCCTGTCGTTCCTGCTTACGGTTCGTCGTAGCGTTCTGATCCTTAGTCGGCCTGCCAAGTTTGGGACCGCTGAGGCGTATGCCGCGCTCTTTGCAATAATTCAGTTTTTCCGATTGCGGTAGATCTTGTCAACCAGGATGACAGCAGGGTAGCGTCTTGTACACCGGAAATCCTGCCCGGCTCATCAATCGGGAACGAAAAGCAGAGCCATTTTCAAAGACCCCGGTTAGAATGGAGTTTACCAAACAAACATCCAAACGGAGGCTATGAAAATGACTCAATATCAGATTACCGTAAACAGTGAGCTTTTGCACCATCTATTTTCAACGAACGCGAAGGACTCAGGCATGGCGAAGTTGTTAGAGTCTGTCCTCAATCAAGTTTTGGAGGCGCAGGTAACCGAACATGTCGGCGCCACACGATATGAGCGGACGGAGGAGCGCCAGGCTTATCGTAACGTGAGTCGCACTCGAGGTCTCACTCGCAAAATATCACAGATTACAGAGGAGCTGTGTGGTGCGGAATTCTCAAAATCTACCATCAGTAATCTGTGCAAACAGCTTGACCCGATCGTGCAAGCATGGAACTTGACTTGGTGACCTCAGATAGTCATGGAGGACTTGTCAACGCGATACGCAAGGAGTTCCAGGGGGCGGCCTGGCAACGCTGTCAAACTCACTTCATGCGTAACATTACGGACGCAACCCCCAAAGCCTTGCATAAGGAGCTTCGTGCCCGCGTACGCGCAATTCTGGATGCACCGGATCCCGAGGCTGCCCGAATCCTACTCACTCAGACGCTGAGCATGTACGAATCGAAAGCATCCAAGGCTATGAAAGTACTAGAGGAAGGATATGATGATGCAACGGCGGTACTCGCGTTACCGGAAGCGTATCGCAAGCGCCTGCGGACGACAAACAGCGTGGAGCGCATGAACGAGGAGATTCGCAGACGTGAGCGGGTCATTCGCATCTTCCTGAATCGCGCGTCGTTAGAGAGACTCATCGGAGCTCTCCTGATCGAGATGGACGAGAAGTGGTCAAGTGGCAAGAAAGTTTGGACTTGACCTAGGCTTTTTGGGGGCTCATCCATCCCTTATAAATTGAGAATATAAAAATCTCCCGTTCTTATTAAAGGACGAGAGTGTTATAGACGGATCGAATGAAATTCAGACACTAAATCTTCTAATCGCTCATCTGTTCCGGTGTTTTCGATTGGTGTGAATACCCTCATCACGAATTCACCGCTTTCAGAAACTGTGAAATTATTGTAACGAAATGTCAACAGGCCTGCTTGAGGATGGTGAATCACTTTTTCCCCTTCCGAATTTTCGGAAACATCATGTCTTCCCCACCACTCTCTGAACTCTTCACTCCTGTCATATAACATGTTAACTAATTCCTGGTACCACGAATCATTCATGTATAAGGCATATCGGCTTCTGAAATGAGCTAACAGCATGGTGGCAACGTTTTCCCAATTAACAATGCGAGCTTGCTTATCCTTCATCATGAACATCCGCCAAAGGATATTTCTCTCGATCTCTGTCGCTTGATTAAAGTCTCCACATACCTTATTCGTCATTTGGTTCCATGCGGAAACGTTCCAGCGCTTATCGATGACATAGGCAGGGTAGGTCCCCATCCTGTCAAGAATCCGTTGAATAGCTGGAGATATGGACGCATCCACTGTTACGTGTGGAAGTACAGCATGGTTTGCCAACACGTATAGATGACTGCGTTCGTCGCTGCTAAGTTGAAGGGTACGAACCAAGCTTTCCAATACTTGTTCCGATACTTGAATATCCCGTCCCTGCTCCAATGCAGTGTACCACGGTAAGGAAATGCCAGACAGACTTGCCACTTCCTCCCGCCTCAGGCCAGGCGTACGACGACGTGAGGTCTCAACCGGTAATCCCGCCTCATGCGGAGATAGACGTGAGCGGCGAGTCCGGAGAAAATCAGCTAGTTCTTTACGTCTTCTTTCAGAATTCATAACAAGGATTCACCTCCATATCCTGATATATTTTATATCAGTATCCTTACGCTTAGTATTCGGAGTAGTACTACAAACACAGACCTATTTGTGCGTTTAATAACTAATTATAATCGATTCAAGGGAGGAATAAAAATGAAACATTTAATTATTTTCGCGCATCCATACGCAAAGAGCTTTGGGAGAGGAATCACGGATACCATTGTAAACGAGCTAAAAAATAAGGAAGCTGAAGTAAGAGTTAGAGATTTATATGAAATTGGCTTTGATCCTGTCCTGAAGGGTACAGATCTGCCACTATAATCCACAAGCAGGTCAAGAACAAGCCGGGAGAAGGTCTGCGATCGTGCTGTCGCCACAGGCATTTAATGAAACGACGGGCTTTGTTTCGGTTTGTCCAATTATTCATACGGTCCGAGGCTGGGGGTACGAGGTGCTGCTCCCCAATGGCTTGGTATTTAACGGGGTCATCTTAACGGATCAGATCAAAAATCTGGATTGGCGGGCGGGACGCATTGATATCGTCGGAAAAGCCCCCGATGAAGTAGTCAATGAGTGTTTAGACAAAATTCACACATTTTTGTAGCGAGTCTCATTATTAGGGGTTGTTTTTTTAATTCAGGCCCAAATATTTGTCAAAAATGCCTCTAACCCACATCATGTGGTTTAGAGGCATATACATGTCGAGCTACTATGATAGGTTGGTTGCGGGGGCAGGATTTGAACCTGCGGCCTTCGGGTTATGAGCCCGACGAGCTACCGAGCTGCTCCACCCCGCGATAATACAACTTAAGCAAGTTGACCTTTTACCGTTGGTCAGGTCTTTTATATTACAGCAGTTCGAGCGCAAATGCAAGTCCTTTACAACCTCATTTTGTACCAACTGTATCGATACCGTTGATCTAGGATATATAATGTAGGAATAGAACGATTGGGTTCTTGGGTAAGGTGGTGCAGCATGGTACACTTCGCTACGGTGAATATGGAGCGTCTGATCAAACGGCTTGCCGAGAAAAGCGTCAGAGTCGTATCCAATAAGGCACCGTATCACAAGTGACATGTGGTATTATGAAGTATGAAAGAACAGAAAAGAGGCTAGAACATTGCATACATCGATATATGGCTTGACACTGGATCAATTGACAGCCTGGCTGCTGGAGCGTGGGCATAAGAAGTCTCGCGCCCTGCAGGTGTGGGACTGGCTCTATCGGAAGCGGGTCACGCAGTTCTCCGACATGACGGATGTGAACCCAGCGTGCATTCAAGTGCTGTCCGACCACTTCGTCCTTCAAACGTTAAATGAGCACCTGAAGCAGCAAGCGGCGGATGGTACGATTAAGTTTCTGTTCAAGCTGCAGGACGGCAACTTGATTGAAACGGTGCTCATGCGACATAAATTTGGCTTATCGGTTTGCGTCACGACGCAGGTAGGCTGTAACATTGGGTGTAGCTTCTGTGCGAGTGGGCTGCTGGCGAAGAGCCGCGACTTGGCTAGCGGTGAGATCGTGGAGCAGATCGTGAAGGTCCAGCAGCATCTGGACAACGAGCAGCAGGGCGAGCGAGTGAGCCATATTGTGGTGATGGGGATCGGCGAGCCCCTCGACAATTATGAGAATGTCGCGAATTTCATTAGGGTCGTGAAGGATCATAAGGGGCTAGCCATTGGTCCGAAGCATCTGACCGTATCGACGAGCGGGCTTGCGGATAAGATCATCGAGTTCGCCGACAGCGACCTGGCGGTTAACCTGGCGATATCGTTACATGCGCCGAATGATGAGCTGCGTACACGGATCATGAGGATTAATCGCGCCATCCCGATCGAGAAGCTGATGCAGGCGATCGATTACTACTTAGCCAAGACGAAGCGGAAGATTACGCTGGAATATATACTGCTGAAGGATGTTAATGACCGTGTGGAGCACGCTGTGGAGCTTGCAGAGCTGATCGGCGATCGCCGACAGCTGGCGAATGTGAACTTGATTCCATACAACCCGGTGGACGAGCACAGTCAATACCAGAGAAGCGAGCAGAGCTCGATACGGGCCTTCTATGACGCGTTGAAAAAGCAGCGTATCAGCTGCAGTGTTCGTCTTGAGCATGGGACGGATATTGATGCGGCTTGCGGACAATTAAGAAGTAAACAGATGAAAGATAGCGGCTTGAAGAAGGAGATCCTATGACATTTGAACAATTGCAATTAATTGACCCGATTATGAAAGCATTAGCGAAAGAAAATTATACGCAGCCTACGCCGATCCAGGAGCAGGCGATCCCACCGGTGCTGGCAGGACGTGACTTGTTCGGCTGCGCCCAGACAGGGACTGGCAAGACCGCGGCGTTCCTGCTGCCGATCATCCAGCTGCTGAGCACGCAGCAGAGTCGCCCGAATGGCAAGCGTGTCATTCGTTCGCTCATTCTGACGCCTACGCGTGAGCTGGCTATACAGATTGCGGACAACGCCGCAGCTTACGGCGCGTTCACCCATCTACGCTGTGGCGTCATCGTCGGCGGCGTCTCGCAGAGAGCGCAGGAGCAGCTGCTGGAGAAGGGCGTGGACATTCTGATCGCAACACCGGGCCGGCTGATCGATCTGATGAATCAAGGGTTCGTCGACCTGCGTCACGTGCAGATCTTGGTGCTCGATGAGGCTGACCGGATGCTCGATATGGGCTTCATTCATGATATGAAGCGAATCATTGCGAAGCTGCCGGTTAAGCGGCAGACGTTATTCTTCTCGGCGACGATGCCGCCGGAGATTACGTCCTTGGTGCAGTCGTTGCTGAACGATCCGGTGAAGGTGGAGATTACACCTGTATCCTCCACCGCGGAGCGAATTAAGCAGCAGCTCTACTACGTGGACAAGGCGAATAAGCTGCAGCTGTTGATTGATCTGCTGCAGGACAAGTCGATCACGAGCGCGATCGTGTTCACACGTACGAAGCACGGCGCAGATCGGCTCGTGCGCGGCTTGACGAAGGCGAATATTACGGCACAGGCGATTCACGGTGACAAGTCGCAGAATGCCCGCCAAGCGGCGCTCAATAACTTCAAGTCTGGTGTGACCCGCTTGCTGGTGGCGACGGACATTGCGGCACGTGGGATCGACGTGGAGGAGCTGTCGCACGTAATCAACTATAACTTGCCGAATATACCGGAGACGTATGTGCATCGGATCGGTCGTACGGGGCGTGCGGGGTTAAGCGGGATCGCGATCTCGTTCTGCGAGGAAGAGGAGATTCCGTATGTGAAGGATATCGAGAAGCTGACGAAGCAGAAGATTCCAGTCGTCGCCGATCATCCTTACCCGATGACGATGACGCAGCCGGAACGAGCGGCGATCGGGGCCAGCAGAGCCTCTAGTGCACCAGCCAAGGACGGCAATCGCGGTCCTCGCGGCGAAGGTGGCGGTCGCCGCCGCGGACGGCGTCCGAATCCCGGGAAGTAAGATGGGCGACGATATGCCGTACCAACAGGCTATATTCACCGTATATACGCTATAATCTAGGGCACCCGAAGAGGGTGCCCTTCCTTCTTGATGTAGCTGCAGGCCATCTCAGATAGGACGACTGCTTGAGGCTACATGGAATGCATGAGCTATACGACTGGACGAACGACTGTTAGGATATCGTTTGCAAAATTTCCCCTACCTGATGATTAAAATCGGAATCGTCTATCGTATCCAGATGCTCTGGTCTAATCATTTGATACTTCTTCATCTTATAAAATTCGATTATGGCTTGCTTCAAGGTCAGATCATACCACTGGATACTAAAGGTCGGTTCCATGATCCGCCGCAGCATAGCATCATCTTGAACCAAAGACAGCACGGCATTCATTCTATTGAAAACGTTCTGATCCATCCCGCTTTCAAAAAAAGACTGTAAATTTTTGTTTCGATTTTGTTGGGCAACGACAAGCTTTTCATAAAGCCTCGGATAAAATTCCCGGAGGTCCTGCAGAAACAGATCAGATAAATAAACAACGCACAGCAATGATTGTATATACGTTTTTTGGAAGCGCTCCACATAAGAGAGAGCCTCATCGTTCACAACGGAATCCGCCTGCTGTAAATACCGAATTTCATATTCTACAACTTTCTCGATGACATCATCTTTGGATGAAAAATGCTTATAAAGCGTCACTTTACTGATATCCATATATTTTGCTATCTCATCTATTTTCAATTGGCTGAACTTCGTTTTTCGAATGACGGGCTTAATTTTATTCATATAGTGATCTGCGCTCACTGGTTTTCTCACGACTTTAACCTCCTTGGATGCTTGTTCATCATAGTATATCAAACTCTCACACCCTACAGACAGTACGAACTAATATTATAAAGTTAACTATTTTAGTTAATTTAGTTTACTTAAATGAATTCTTAGTGTATAATTTCTCCTGTAGCTACCATTCCATGAGGGTGAAAGGATGAATAATATGAACGTATTCGTAACTGGAGCGACGGGGTTCATCGGTTCTGCTGTCGTTCGCGAGCTACTCACTGCGGGGCATCAGGTTATTGGACTCGCCCGCTCCGACAAGGCTGCCGCAGCGTTGTCTGCAGTCGGTGCCGGGGTCCATCTAGGCTCACTCGATGACCTTGATAGCCTGAGAGCAGGCGCTACGTCGGCGGAAGGCGTCATTCACTTAGCCTTCAAACACGACTTCACCAACTTTACGGCAGCCGCCGCAGCCGATAGTCTGGCAATTGGGGCTATGGGGGAGGCGCTACAGGGCACTGGTAAGCCTCTCGTGGTCACCTCAGGCACCTTGATGCTCACACCAGGAATTCTCGGAACGGAAGAGCAGCCCTCAGGACAATCTATACCGCGGCGCTCCGAGGAGGCGGCACTTGCGCTAGTTGAGCTAGGAGTGCGTTCATCGATTGTCCGTCTCGCACCGTCCGTGCATGGTAAGGGAGAGCTAGGTCTCGTGCCGGCCCTCATCAGCATCGCGCGTGAGAAAGGAGTTTCAGCTTATGTGGGGAATGGACTCAATCGGTGGCCGGCCGTGCACCAACTGGATGCAGCACGTCTCTTCAGACTGGTGCTGGAGAAGGGGGATACCGGTGCCATCTATCACGGGGTGGCAGACGAGGGCGTACCCTTCCGAGATATTGCTGGCGTCATCGGTCGCCATCTGAACGTGCCCGTGCTCAGCATAACCCCAGAAGAGGCAGACGCTCACTTCGGGTGGCTCGCCTTCGCTGCGTCCACTGATAATCCGACGTCCAGCACGCTGACGAAGGAACGCTTGGGATGGCAGCCGGTATATCCCGCTCTGATTCCAGATCTCGAACAGGGACACTACTTCAACAGCTGAATAACGTTGGAATGGTTATACTTGTCTGTAAGGACGAGATTAAGACCATCCCGCAAAGGCTTCAGGAAGCGCGGCGACTCCTCTTCACGCAAAGCATTGAAGCGGCTGAAGCCGCGTACTTAGTCGGATACGAAAGTCCCTCGCATTTCAGTCGGGAATATACCCGTAAATATGGGCTGCCCCCGATGAGGGATCTTCAGCGTCTGCGCGAGACGCTAGGCTGAAGCGGATTTATATGCAGTGAATCAACGATACCGACCGATGGTGCGACCAGAAGGCGTCCGGCCACTGCAGCTGCAGGCAAGTCAGAGCGTTCTCCATCTGCAGCACACGGTGAACGACTGGGAGGAGAAGCTGCGGCCGCGCGACGTACATACAACGCCAATGTCGTGGCTTACAACAACGCAATCGGTATAATCCCGGCTGTTCTATTTGCGGGTATGCTCGGCTTCAAGTCGGAGTCGATGTATGAGGTCTCGGAGTCCAAAAAGCAAGATGTCGATATGAAGCAATTGTTGAAGGCCAAAAGAAAGCATGCCGAACGAGACCGCACGCCCATTTTCGCAAAAAAAATCAATAAACAAGGGGCCAATTCTGGTATGGTTGGTATACATCTATGGAGGTGATCTGATGAATGAGATGCAATCGGTAGCCCGAGCCATTGCTTACATAGAGTCCCATCTGACGGATGAAATGACAGTAGAGCAGGTTGCGGCTGAGGCTGGCTACTCTCCGTTTCACTTCCACCGAATATTCACAGCGGTTACACGGAGTTCGGTTTCGGAGTACATAAGGGGGCGAAGGTTAACCTATGCCGCATACGACTTGTTTCATACAAGCCTTAGGATCATTGAGATCGCGGTCAAATATCACTTCTCATCGCAGGAAGCCTTTACGCGGTCGTTTCAACGGATGTTCTCGATCACTCCGGGACAATTCCGCAAGCAGAAGCATATGAAGGACACGCTGTTCCGGGCCATGGAGAAGAAACCACTGGATGAGCTGGGGCTGCGGCATATACGTGAAGGCATGACCTTGGAGCCCGAGATCTTATCAGTGAGCGAGCTAACTCTAGTGGGCCTGGAGATTCGGGGTCTCGCCTCAGAGCACATTCAGGAACTATGGAGCTCCTTCAGGCAGCGTGCGGCAGAGCTCGAGCATAGTCGAGTTCACCCCTCCATATTTTACGCGCTTATTGAGCTCACCGGATTGAAGGAGGAGGTCTCATACACCGCTTGCGTCGAGGTTGGCAGGGAGGGGAGGACGCCTGACGGGATGGCGACGAAGGTGTTGCCGTCAGCGACGTATGCGGTGTTCTCCCATAAGGGAACCGTAGAGAGAATACCAGATACGTTCCAGTATATTTATAGCGCGTGGCTGCCTAAATCGGGGAACATTCGCTTGAATCAACCGGAATTTGCGCGCTATGACCATAGATACCTAGGGCCGATGCATGAGGCATCGGAGCTTGATATCTATATCCCAATTGGTCTGAGTACAACTTAACTTAATGAGAAATGGAGCGATTTCTTACCATGAAGCCTAATCATCGGAAAGGGTACGCAGGATACCTCGAGGTGCAGCTATTCGACTCCTCACAAGGAATCGGCTACCCCATGACGGTCATGTATCCGACCGACCAGCCTGAGCAAGAAGAACGGCTAGGACCCTACCTGCTCGGATTAGCTAGAGATGCAGAGCTCTCGGAAGGGGAGCTTCCACTTGTTCTCATTTCGCACGGTACGGGGGGCTCTCCTCTTGTATACCGGACACTTGCGCGGCATTTAGCGCGAAACGGCTTTATCGTGGGGATGCCGGAGCATCCGCATAATAATCGCAACGACAATAGCCTGGAGGGGACGATTCAGAACCTTGCGAACAGGCCGAGGCATCTTCGTTTGGCTATCGACTGGTTTTTTGAGCAGGAGACGTTTCGAAGAAGAATTCAGACCCATGCTGTTTCAGTGATCGGGCACTCCTTGGGGGGCTACACCGCGCTGGCTGTAGCAGGAGGCTTGCCTACCTCGTTTCCTCAGGAGTCAGCGGACGGACAATCCCGAAGCATAGAGGTCGTCTCGGATGACCGCGTGAGCGCTCTGGTGCTATTGGCGCCGGCGACGGTGTGGTTTCGGGCGGACGATGCCTTGCGGGCGGTTCATGCTCCGATCCTTATGCTCGATGCGGAGAAGGACCCGTACACGCCTTCATTCCATGCACAACTTGTGATGAAGGGGGTTGCTGACCCAAGTAAGGTTCGTTACCGAACAGTCGACAATGCGGGACACTTCTCCTTCCTGAGCCCCTTCCCCCCATCGATGAAATCTCCATCATTTCTTCCATCCCAGGACCCTCCTGGCTTTGACCGGGATTCGTTTCATGAATGGCTTAACGATGAAGTGTTGAGCTTCCTACGCTGAGCGCCTGAATAGTATTCTTGGGTGGGGGATTGTGGTCATCATACGCCGGGGCATATGGCAGGTCATATCTCGCTCTATCCACCCGCAAGCCAAACGATGATCGCTGGTGACGCTGTCGTCATCGAGGGGGATGAGCTTCACATCGCGAATCCGCAATATACGAATGTGGTTATGAGCTACTTCTACTTAATTTCCCCCATATTTTTTATCTTTGTTCGGACATGAACGTTCACTTCCGCCTTGGAAAAAGCTTCGTCCCATTCATCCTGAACCTTTTTCCATTGTTCGTATTCGTACGCTCGCGCGAATAGCCCAAGCCCGATCGGATCAATATGAAGCTTTTGAAGCTTAGTGAGTAAGCTGGATATTTTCGTTCAAGCTCTACATTGATCATCTGTTCAAGCTTAGACGCTTCATGATCTACATCGAATGGGAATATTCGTTCGGTCAGAAAGATCGGCGTGCTAAGTGTAATATCAAAGCGAAACGTGCCGCCTGTGTGGGACGTCTTCACTTTTCTCTTAATATCTGTGCAGTAGAAGCTTAGGACATTCATCTCAAAGCTACTCTTCTTTTGCCGGATCTCAGGTATTTTCAAGCTAAGGGACAGGTCGCCGCGCGTTTGTTTCTGAAGCATATGGAGTAGAGAGCTTTCTTCCAATGATATCGTTGTCACATATTGTCCTTGTTTGTTCAGCAAGGCCGTTCCGGTTGCCTGTATTTCGGTAGGCTTCGCATTCAAGCGTATTTCAGGAAGATACGGTGTAATTCCTTGCTCGTGGATATGTCGGTTCAGCATAAAGAAGGGTGTCGCCATAACGATATTTCTCTTATTTGCTGTATCGATCAGCTTGGCAATAAACAGGGAAAGCCTTCCCTTATCTTTAGGCTTGAAAAACATGATCTCTTCGATGGAACCATCTACGGCGATCACTCGGACGATGCTTCGGTTTTGAGAATCGCGCTTAAAGACGTCGAGTAGCTTGTACCAATCCTCGTGCTGCAGAACCTTTCTACTAATGAGTAAGTTCTGAATTTTCCCTGTGCTGACCAGCGCCATGCCGATCTTCATCGAGTACTGCCTCCCCGTCGTCTAATGATGAGGAGAACGATCCATAGGAACAAAGGGAGCATACGCAGTCCAACAGCCTCGGGGGAGCGATCGGTGTGATGAAGGATTGCCCCAGTGAATTCATGCGCACAAGGTGAGCTAATAAGATCATGGCCCCTGCGACGATACCGACCAAGCCGAATATGGATGCAAGTACCATGAACAGAAAGCGGATCAAGCGTATGGAGGCAGTGATATCGTAATTCGGCAAAATGAACGTAGCAATAGCTGTCGTTGCAACGACCACCACCATAAGGTTACTGACGATCCCCGCAGCATTTCTAGAATCATCTCCATTAATAACGCCTCCATGAAAGGAGGAAAGGGTACAGCGGCTCGGAATTCACCAATCGATAATATAAAATCGAGTGGGATAACTTCATGATTAAATGAAAGCAGCGAGATGTACAGAGCAGGTAAAAAAACGGCTATGCAGCACGCAAACAATCGTAGTAACCGCAGAAATGTTGCTATAGGCCAACGAATGCTGTAGTCGTCAATGTTCTGAAAAAAAGATACAATGCTTACAGGTGCAACCAAGATGCTGGGGGAACGGTCCAAGACGACACAAATTCGACCTTGCAATAGCTGCGACGCGGTAGAGTCCGGGCGTTCTGTTGAAATGAACTGAGGAATTAATGAGAAAGGGTGATCTTCAATATACTCCATAAGCTCCCCCGTACTTAGAACACAATCGACGTTCAAGGCGGAGAGTCGTCGTATCATCTCCTGTAAGAGCTTAGGATGGGCAACATCCTCGATATATAAGCAGAACAGCGTGTTCAATGTCCAGCCAGTCTACAAGTGTGCGGTGAGCTCCAGCAGTCACGGGGAGGTTCTGCTCGTCACTCACGGTGTGAAACATTAATGGGCGCAGCAAGTTATTATTAATTGCATTTTTATCCGACAAGCCGGAGAAATACACCAGAGCCGCTTGCTGGCCCGCCTGCTTATAGAAGAACTCACAGACGATCAGGTCAGGCGTATGACTGAACACTTCCCTTAACGTACTCAGATTTCCGAAGAGCTCGGATGATACAGCTCCCCGTTGCGGCGTGCGGTCATTCGGGTCTGCTACGGCATTGAGAGCTAGAATCCGACTTATGTAACGAGATATTCGTAACCATGACATCTGCGATACGCTCCTCGACCAGTAGTAAAAACTTGTTAGTAGCATTCCTATATTTGTAACGTTTATGCGTATATGTCCCTATTTAGCCCCTACATGCATGTGGACAGGTGGGCTAGAGAGCTGAGCCGCAAGGATGGATGCGGATTCGGTTGACAATATCAAGATATATCCTTTTAAATTGAGGAAGGTAGTAGTAGGCTTACTGAATGGGTAAGAAGGAGGCGCTATGTATGGATCAAAGTATCGATATCCGAAAACGAAATGACGTGAACATAACCGGATGGGGCACTAAGCCCATCATCTTCGCACCGGGCTTCGGCTGTGATCAGCGAATGTGGAGGTATGTGTCTCCATCGTTCGAGCAAGATTATCGCGTAATTAACTTCGATTACGTGGGTGCGGGCAATTCCGATCTGGGGTGCTATGACTATGCTAGGTACAAGGAGCTCTCTGGTTATGCGCAGGACGTCATTGATGTTCTGGCTGCGCTTGAATTGCAGCAAGCTATATTCGTCGGACACTCCGTCAGCAGTATGATTGGACTGCTTGCTTCTATACAGGCTCCGCAGTACTTCGAGCGTCTTATTATGATCGGTCCTTCCCCGTCTTACATTAATGATCCACCTGACTACATGGGCGGCTACGAGGTGAGTGCTCTTGAAGGTCTTCTGGAGCTGATGGACAAAAATTATATGCAATGGGCAAGCGTCTTTGCCCCCATCATTATGAAGAATCCAGATCGTCCGAAGCTAGCGGAGGAGCTGGAAGAGAGCTTCTGCTCGACCGACCCGGTCATTGCCGGCAACTTCGCAAGGGCCACCTTCTTCTCGGATAATCGGCAGGATCTTCCGAAGGCGACCGTTCCGTCGCTCATTATGCAATGCGCGGATGACGCGATCGCGCCAAGACAAGTAGGAGAATATATACATCAACATATGCCTAGCAGCGAGATTCGATATATGGAAGCAACGGGGCACTGTCCACATCTGAGTCACCCTGAGGAAACGATAGCGCTAATTAAGGACTATCTCTCCACGTTACATAGCTAGATACATGATCATTGATGCGAATCAGTTGCCATGCGGATACGTGTCGTTGTCGCTCGAAGGAGTCATGCTGTCGATTAATGATCAGCTGCTGGAGTGGGTCGTTGCCGAGCGTGACAAGACCGAGGGTCGTCACGTGAACGAGATTTTGACGGAATCAAGCAAGCTCTTCTACCAAATGTACCTGTTTCCTATGCTGAAGCTGCAAGGCAAGGTTGAGGAACTATACATGACTCTGAAATCCGGGGACGGGTCTGAAGTGCCTGTCCTTCTTAATGGAACATGCAGTCAGCGACAAGAAGCGACGGTCATCGATTGCATCTTGATCCGAACACCGAATAGACACAAGCTTGAGCATGAGCTCCTAGTTGCTAAGAAGGCCGCACAGCAGGCTACCCAAGTGATCGTGGAGTCGGTGAGCGATGCCATTATTATGACCAATCATAGCATGAGCATCATCGCTTGGAATAAAGGGGCCGAAGCACTGTTCGGCTATACCGAGCAGGAAGCACTCGGACAAGCTCTAGAGACCATCGTTCCTCGACATCTTCAAGAGACACACGGTCAAGCTGTAGAGCGTCTGCGTGCCACCGGGCAATCGATGGTCATTGGACGTATGGTCGAATCGAGCTTACTGCGCAAGGACGGGACGGAGTTCCCTGCGGAGATGTCATTGAACTGCTGGCAGACCAATGGCCAGTATTACTGGAGTGCCATCATACGCGATATGACTGAACGGAAGCAGACCGAGGCGCTGCTGTTAAAGTCAGAGAAGCTCAGCATCGCAGGTCAGCTTGCCGCCGGCATTGCCCATGAAATTCGCAACCCGTTGACGGCGATCAAGGGCTTTCATCAATTGATGAAGGCAGAGGGGAACGGGAAGGCGTTTTATTTTGACATACTGACGGAAGAAATGAATCGAATCGAGCTTATCGTAAATGAATTGTTACTCCTCGCCAAGCCGCAAGCTGTACAGCTCAAGCCAGTGGATGTAAGAGCCCTGCTGGAACGGGTGTACACACTGATGGAATCCCAGGTGCATCTTCATAATATTGAAGTCGAATTGAAGTGCGAGCCCCGTGTGCGGACATCTATTCGATGCGATGAAAATCAGATGGTGCAAATCTTCATCAATTTCATTAAGAATGCGATAGAAGCGATGCCTCATGGCGGGAAAATCATTATCGCGATAACGAATCCCGATGAGGATCGCATCTGCATACGCATTATCGACCAAGGTGTGGGCATTCCTGAAGATATGCTGAAGCGGCTCGGGGAGCCCTTCTATACGACGAAAGAAAAAGGAACAGGGCTAGGGCTCATGGTCTGTCGCAAAATTATAGAGGATCACCTCGGATCGTTAAACATCACAAGTCGATTGAACGAAGGGACGACGGTCGAGGTGCTGCTGCCAGTAGGGAGCAAAGGGTAGCGACCGTCATTCCTTCCTTCCCAGTGTCTCCATGGCATGGGAACATCTATATTGAACGTGATATACGTTAAATTCACGACTCCTGCACTTGCTCAGACTCTCGGTGCTTCCAGCTCGTGAATACGAGGGATAATGCGAAGCAGACGAGGATTAGCCCGAGGGTCCGAAATCCCCCGAAACTGAATTGCTTCCCCAATACGATACCGATTAATAACGATGAGAGGATCGCTCCTAAGTTCCTGGCTGTGCTGAACAGCCCGGAGGCTACACCGATGAGGGCCTGCGGGGAGCTCCGGAACAAGGTCGCTTGCAAGCTGACATTACTCAAGCCGTTGGCGATGCCGAACGCCGCTAAGCCCAAGCATACGCTGAGCAACGGTGAGGTTGGCGTCCATGTTAGAATCCAGGCTGCTCCTAAAGTCATCAGCATGGCAGCCAAACGTAACGCCGGCCGGGGCCCAGATCGGTCGACCCATCTGCCCGCAAATGGAGTTATCAGAAGCGAGCTCAAGCCTAACGTTAACATGAGAATTCCGGTATGGAGCTCACTAAGGTGACGAACCGTTTGTAAATAGGATGGAATTCCGAAGAAGAGCGCGTAAAATAGCACGTTCACCAGCATGAAATTGACATTGACACGTGTGATCGCTGGATAACGAGCCAGTGCTGGTAACGGAATAAAGGGAGCTGCTGCTCGTCGTTCATGTTGAATGAAGGTCCCCAGCAGAACAACGCCAGCGACAATGGCTGTGACATGAAGCCAGGAGACGTGCACAGTGGATTTGGCCGAGAGGAGTCCGATGAGCAGGGACACCAGTCCTGCTGTAAACAGCAAAATACCGAGCGAATCGATCCGATCCAGCCATTGGCGGAGGGTGAGGCGCTGTGCAACGGTGGACATGCTCTCATCCTTAGGAATGATCCAGTAGCAGAGCAGTAAGCTCAGCACGACAAACGGAACATTCACCGCAAAGATCGCGTGCCAATCCCACGTATAAATCAACATCCCGCCAATAAATGGACCAATAGCTGCGGCCCCGGATTGGAATACCGTCAATACGGAGATTGCTGTCGCCTGGTTCTCTTGGGTATGCGTACGAATAATGGCCATACCCGCTGTTAGCAGCATGCTTGTTCCAATGGACTGTACAATCCGACACACCAGGAGCCAGCCAAACGTTGGCGAGTACGGAGCGAACAGAGATGCGATGAGCGCGACGATCAGGCCGAGGAGGAAGATTTTTTTGCGGCCGAATAGATCACTAGCCTTGCCCATGACAGGATTGGCGATAGCACTGGCGATGTAGAAGGAGAATATAATCCAGGACACCATAGTAAAATCAAGCCGATACACGTGCTGCAGCCTTGGGATCGCGACAGCGACCATCGAGGAATTTAAGGGGTTAAGCAGCATTCCAAGTCCAACGGAAATCATGAGCCACCAACTGCGAGCGTTCATCGTATAGTCCTCCAACGTTGTTTAAGAATATCGTACTGGAAGGTGGATATATACTCCAACGCATTTTATACTATGATTACATGGATTCGAAGGAATAAGGGGGCGGGGATGTGGAGCTGCTTCAACTGCAATATTTCATTACTGTGGCCCGACTGGAGCACATGACCGAAGCGGCGCGTAGTCTGCATGTCACGCAATCATCCTTAAGCAAGACGATTCAACGCTTGGAGGAAGACCTCGGGGTGCCGTTGTTCGATCGAACCGGGAAGAAGCTGCGACTCAACGCATTCGGCAGTCAATTCCTTCAACGCGCGGAACGGGCCTTGTTCGAGCTGGAGCAGGGTAGGCAGGAGCTACGCGATATGGCGAGTCCGGAGTATGGGACGATTGAGCTGGCAGTAACGACAGCGAGCACGCTGCCGAATATTCTTCGAGCGTTTCGGGATAAGCGGCCTCATGTCCAGTTTCATGTGCAGATGGTCCACACCGAGAGAATGACAACACTTCTTCGTCGCGGCGAGGTTGACTTCTGCTTATCTTCACCGCCAGTTCAAGAGGATGATATTGAATGTCAGATCGTTCTTGTCGATCCGATCCTACTGGCCGTTCCCCAAGGGCATCGTCTGGCTAACCGAAGCCAGGTCTTGTTAACCGAGCTGAGGGACGAATGGTTTGTTGGTGTGAAGAAGGGCTACGGCGCTCGTGATTTCATCGATCAATTATGTCAGTCGGCGGGCTTCGAACCGAAGTTTGTGTATGAGGGGGATGAACCAGCCAGATTAAGCGCTTTAATCGAAGCTGGGGTGGGGATCGCCTTTATCCCAAGCTCAGCAAGAAATCCACGAGATCCTATCTGTTATTTGCAAATAGAGGAGGAACAGCTGGTACGGCAAATCGCGTTATGCTGGCACAAAAGTCGGTATCTCTCACGAGCTGCACAGGAGTTTCGTGAGGTCGTTATCGAATACTTTCGATCCACCAGCGACGAGATGAAAGGAACAACAGCCCGATGGTAGACAAGCTTAGAAGAAATAAATTGGCAATGCTGCTCGTATCGGCAGTGGCTCTTGCAACGGGTGCATCGGTGATGGTGGATACGGTGCAGAATGGGCAATATGCCGCAATACCCGCTCTACCCTCGGTCGCCGCTCCGGATCGTACCGGTGCTGTGCTATGGGCCTTGGAAAATGGACAGCCATTCGATCCGGCACAATTGGACAGCAGTATACAATTTATTAACGCACGGTATGACACCTCGGATTTCCGTATACAGAATGTGTTGCGACTATTATATAAGCATCCTGACAAGCTGGACCTTGCCACGCGTGAGCAGTTAAAGGATACGGTACTCCGCTTCAAATATTGGATGGATGAGCCGGGACAAGACAGCATGTGCTATTGGTCGGAAAATCATCAAATTTTGTTCGCGGCCGCACAGTACTTGGCAGGCCAGCTGTACCGTGACGAAGTATTCATGAATTCCGGCTTAACCGGGCAACAACTGATGGTAGAGGCAAGAGAGCGCATCATGTACTGGCTTGCCCAACGGTGGGAGTATGGTTTCTCGGAGTGGTATTCGAATGTGTACTACAAAGAAGATGTGGCGGCGATGGGCAACATCATCGAATTTGCAGAGGACGCGGAGCTCGTGACCAAGACGTCGATGATGATGGACCTGCTGCTCTACGACATAGCTACCCAGTCCTACAAGGGTACGATGGTAAGCACCTCCGGCAGAGTGTACGAGAAGCACAAGAAGGCAGGCAAAAACGCCAGCACGAGTGCGATAGCTGATTATGCGCTGGGCACGAACAGCTGGGGCAAGGACCCTAAGCTTACTACAGCAATTGATCATAGTCTGATCTATAATAACAACTACGAAGTGCCCCCTGTTATTAAAGAAATCGGCAATGACCCGGGTACCGCGGAGATCAAGGCATCGAACGGATTGGATGTCATGGAGCTTGCAGGCGAAGGTCTGATCGGGCAGAGGGATGACCAGATCATGATGCAATGGGCGATGGAGGCGTTCACGAATCCTCCTGTCATCACGAATTCGCTCGAGTATATCCGTAAGAACAACCTGCTGCATAATGCGTTCCTGCATGACTTCAAGGATATTAATTATACGCTGCTTGTTAAGCTGAACCTACTGCCGGTTATGAGTAAGTGGTTCAATCCGCAGACGAACGGTATTGCGATACAGCGAGCGAACACGTATACGTACCGCACGTCCGATTATCTCATGGCCACCGCGCAGCGTTACCATCCCGGCGAGTATGCCGATCAGCAGCACATTCATGTGACGACGCTCGGCAAAGACGTGAGCATCTTCCATACGCATCCCGCTGTGTCTAAGGGCAGTAAGAGCGGGGGATCGCCTGGCTACTGGGTAGGCTACGGACGGTTGCCGGATTCCGCACAGCATAAGAACATTAATCTGTCGATCTATGTATTGCCTGATCAGAAGGGGATGCTGGAGAAGAGCCTGCAGCCTTATACGCATCATTATTTGCCTGAGGATCAATTCGAGCAGGTCATCATTGACGATCGATATGCATTCGCGAAGCATGGTAATACCTATGTAGCGCTCATTGGATTGAATCCGCTCGGTTACGGTACTCCTAACGCCCAAGGTATCCATGACGACTTGCTGCAGGAGGGTCGAGAGACGTTCTGGGTCACCGAGGTAGGCACAGCTTCAGCCGACGGGACTCTCGATGAGTTCATGGCCCGGATTAAGGCCAATACCGTCACCTATTCGAATCAGCAGCTGACCTATCATTCGTCGGGGAACACGTTCCGTCTTGCCTACCAGTCCAGCTTTACGATCAACGGCCGCGATGTGGACACCAGCTATGCGAGAATGGACTCGCCGTATGCGAAGGTGCCTCGCAAGCCAACCCGTATTGACATTAGCTACAATGGCAAGAGCCTGCATCTCGATTTTGCCAACAATGTCCGAAGCTATTCAAACTGACAGGTCCAATTGACAATTAACAATAACTGGCGTAATATGACCTTAGTCAAATAATGACTACGGTCATTTTTTTTATGGAGGTGAGCGCATGCTCAGACAATTACGCAAGGAAGAGCTGAAGGAGCGCATATTCGAACAGGCGGTGCAGCTTTTTCATGACAAGGGGTATGAGCAAGTGACGGTACAGGAGATCGCCAGCCAGTGCGGGATCGCGAAGGGAACGTTCTTCAACTATTATGCGAAGAAGGAAGACATCTTATTGGATCTGGGAGAATCGCAGCTGGAATTGCTGGAGGAGAGCGTGGTTAGGCATCAGCATGTGGAGCACCCGAAGGAGCGGGTCCTGCTCGTGCTGAATGATCTGCTGCTTCGGTTCGCGGACAATAGTGAGCTTATGAAGCTGGCTGCTGTTGAGATGATCAAGTCGGCCTATCTGACCGAGAAGGAATCGAGAAGCGTGAGACAATTGCACGCCCAGCTCTCGAGCTTAATCGATCGATCGAAGGAGGAGGGGAGGCTGCGAAGTCGTTGGGAGACCGACGATATTGCGACCACCCTTGTCAGTGTGTACTTTCATACGATGATGTCATGGACGTTGCTGTCTGCTTCAGGTGCGTCCATTAGCGAATCGCTCGAGAAGCAACTGAACGTCGTCTGGGATGGAATTGATAGCATATAGCGATTATGGGGGGCGAATTACATGGTTACGACAATTGTCATCTTTGCTGCTGGTTGTTTGTTCGCGATAAGCTTGCTGCACATCTACTGGGCGTTCGGGGGGACGTGGGGGACGAAGGCTGTTATTCCCGAGGAGGCAGGTCAGCGAACCTTCACGCCAGGTCCGGCGGTTACGCTGCTAGTGGCGGCATTCGTTGCCGCAGCGGGCATCCTCCTGCTCATGGAGGCGGATCTAATTGCAAGGCTTCGTGGACTGGACTTCATCGTTCGGGCAGGCGCTTGGACGTGTGCCGCTGTATTCGCGCTGCGAGTCATAGGGGAATTTAATCAATTCGGCCTGTTTAAGAAAAAACGCCATACGACCTTCGCCCGCATGGATACGTTGCTCTATGTTCCACTATGTGCGGTATTGTCGCTGGCGTACATTCTAGCCATACAATTCTAGCGGACGGAATAGGAGGGGATGTAATGTCACGTACGGTACTTATTATCGGCGGGGGGATTGCGGGTCTCACCTGTGCGATCGCCCTGCAGCAGCTAGGGATGAATGTGCTGGTATACGAACGGGAGATGGAGCCGACAGTGGCTGGTGCAGGTATTATTATAGCGCCGAATGCGCTGAAGGCGCTCGAGCCTTATGGAATCGATCGTGAGATTCGGCGTGAAGGCATGCCCAGCGACGGCTTCCAGCTGTTAACGGATGCGGGGAAGACGATCAGCCAGCTATCCGTACCCTCCGGCTATGGTCGCTTATATGCGCTGCATCGCAAGGATCTGCATCAGATGCTTCTGTCGAGATTGAAGCCAGGGACGGTGGAGTGGGGGAAAATATATTCGCACCATGAACAGGCTGAAGGCGGAGTGCGCGTTATATTCCGCGATGGCAGTCAGGCGCAAGGAGAGCTCCTCATTGCCGCCGACGGCATTCACTCGGCTCTCCGCAAGCAGCTCTCCCCCCATACTGCCTATCGCTATGCGGGCTATACGTGCTGGCGCGGCATCGTCTCAACGGATGACCTGCCGGAAATATCCCATCATTTCATCGAGACGTGGGGAGCAGGAGGGAGATTCGGTATCGTGCCGCTGCCGCATCATCAGGTGTACTGGTACGCGCTAGTGAATGCGAAGGCGAACGATTCGCAGCTAGCGAGCTATACGGCTCAACACTTGCATTCGTTGTTCAAGGATTACCATGACCCCATCCCAAGTCTGCTGCAGAAGACGGCAAGCCGTGACATGATCCATCGTGATATAATCGATATTGTACCGATGCAGCGGTTCTATACGGACCGCGTTGTGTTCATAGGGGATGCCGCGCATGCCATTACACCGAATATGGGGCAGGGGGCGTGTCAGGCGATCGAGGATGCGAGCGTGCTGGCCGACTGTCTGCGTCGCCATGGGGATTATAGAGAAGCTTATGCCGCGTACGATAAGAGGCGTCGTAAGCGTATGGAGTGGATTTCGAAGCAATCGTGGTCGTTCGGGAAAATTGCACAAGCAGAAGGCGCTCTATTCATTGCTGCTCGTAATCAGCTGATGAGAGCTGCGCCCAAGGCGATGTACCGAAGCCAGGCGAAGAAGCTGTATGACGTTCACGTGTAATTGGGATACAAATAACTAGACAACGATGCCATTGACGCGACTGGAGATGAACATCATGAAGTCTATTGTCATCGATGATGAGAAGGCGATGCACCTGGTTCTGAAGCGGATGCTGGCTAAGATCGGACAGGTGGAGGTACTGGCCTGCTTTCAGGATACGGCAGCAGCCTCCGAATATATGAGTCGGCATTATATTGATCTCGTGTTTGTAGATATTACGATGCCGAAGGAGAGCGGGCTGGAGTTTGTCCAGCGTCTGCGGTTGGAGGGGAACGACACGAAGGTCGTATTCATTACGTCGCACAAAGCTTTTGCGCTGGATGCGTTTGACGTGACCGCCTTCGACTATTTGGTGAAGCCCGTTGTGTTCGAAAGATTGCAGCGTACAGTCGAGAGAGCGCGTGCGCTCTCATCGCTGCAGTCGCAGCCTCAGTCTCAGCAGGCAGCACGGACGCAAGCGGTGACAGCGGCTGCCGAGATCAGGTGCTTAGGCGGCGTAGATATGAAGAACGAAGCGGGAGCCAGGGTCAAGTGGAAATCCAGCAAGAGCGTGGAGCTGCTCGCTTATTTGCTGCTGCATCAAGATCGCCTCGTCTCGCGGGCCCGCCTGCTCGACGATATATTCGGAGATGTGCCGTATAAGAACGCGGCGACTTACTTGAACACCACGGTCTATCAGCTGCGTAAGGCGTTGGAGCTGGTCGGACTGCGAGGCTGCTTGCATTCCGATAATTATCATTTCTCCCTCCATGTAAGGGGCTCGTTCTGGGTTGACTTCATCGCGTTCGAGGAAGGCTGTACGAGGCTCGGGGCTGTCGATGACACGCAGCTCGAGGAGGCGGCTCAGCTAGAGCGGCTGTATGCTGGACCTTTGTTCGGAGAGCAGGGCTACGCATGGGCGTGGAGTGAGTTGCAGAGACTGGAGCTGATGTACGTGTCGCTGACCCAGCAGCTCACCGAGGCGTTGCTGCGTAGGGGCGACCTGAGCGAGGCGGTACGGCTGCTGACGAAGCTGGCGGCGCTTGACGAGCTGAATGAGAAGTCCATGATGCTTCTGATGACGGCGCTGGCTCTGCAAAAAAATAAAGAAGCACTGAGCCGGCATTATCAGGAATATACGGAGCATATGCGTAAGGAGTTGGGAATGGAGCCTTCGCATGAAGTTGTGGAATTATATGCTAGCCTGCAGGCGAAGTGCCTTTGATAACGGAATCTATATCGTTCAGGAGTCCTAAGTTGGGGCTCTTTTTGTCGTTTCTGTCATTTTGCCGTCATTGGCGTTCGTTATAATGAAGCGGTGATAAGATCGACATCCGTTGGGGGGCATATTGTGCATAATCATTACATTCGTAAGTTCGTTATATTGTTCATGATGATCAGTTTATTAGGTTCATCGTTCAGCTCGGCCGTGCTGGCAAGCACCGCGGACCGTTCGGACATTCAAGGACATTGGGCGCAGGAGCAGATTGCAGCCTGGATCGCTAAAGGTCTTGTGAAAGGGTACGACGATGGCCGCTTCAAGCTGGATCATCCGATTACAAGGGCAGAGTTCATAGTGCTTGTGAACCGAACGTTCGGATTTAGCGGACAGTCGGACATTTCGTTCACAGATGTGTCAGCCACTCACTGGGCCTATGCCGACATGGCGAAGGCGGTGCATGCCGGCTACATGACCGGCTATGCCGATGGCACGATCGGTGCGAGCGTGCCGATCAGCAGACAGGAAGTGGCTGTCATCGTCAGCAGACTGCTGAAGCTCGACACGACGCAGGCGAAGGTGGACATCGTGATCGAGGATGCGGCAGACATTGCAGCCTGGAGCAAGGGCGCGATCTATGCGGTGGTCGGCGCACAGCTGATGAAGGGCTACAGTGCTGACCATACGTTCAAGCCAGAGGCGCTCATTACTCGCGCAGAGGCCATTGTGACGCTGGACCGGGCAGCTGCATCGCAGACTGTCGCCTATGACAAGGCTGGTACATACGGGCCGGCAGAGGGCGTCGAGCACGTACACCGTAACGTCGAGGTTCATGCGCCGGGAGTTACGTTGAGGAACATGGTCATTAACGGGGATCTGCTGCTCGCTGAGGGGATCGGTACGGGCGATGCGTTCCTCGACAACGTTAAGGTGACAGGGAAAGTAACGGTACGAGGCGGCGGGGAGAACAGCATTCACTTCAACAACTCGGTGCTTGTGGATGTAGTCATTGATAAGCGAGCCGGGACAGGCATCGTCAGAATTGTATCTGAAGGCGCAACGACGGTGGCGCTAGTCGTCGTGAACTCTCCTGCAACGATCAATAGCTTCAGTACGACAGGGTCAGGCATTGGCAATGTTAATATTAGCTCATCCTTGCCTGCAGGCTCGAAGGTGAAGCTGCAAGGAACATTCGAGACGGTCAATGTCAGCTCCACACAGATTCAAGTCGACCTGCCGGAGGGAAGCATACAGCAGATTAATGTCGGTTCTGCGGCTACCGGATCATCGATCAACCTCGGTCAAGGGACGAAGGTGAACTCGCTCGTTCTGGATACGGTTGTAAGTATGCTCGGTCAAGGTACGGTTGTGGCTGCGAAGATCAATATGCCGGGTACGACGTTCGAGAAGCCGCCGACGTCGTCTAACGTGCCAGCACCGACTCCAGCACCGCCAGTAGCACCAAGTGTGCCGTCGAATTCAGGTTCGTCCGGTTCGTCGCCTGATTCCCCCCCACAGCACGCTCCGACAGCCTCCAGCGTATCGGTGAGCGGCGTGGTTACAGTAGGGGAGACGTTAACGGGAAGCTATGTATATGCGGATCAGGACGGCAACCAGGAGGCGGGCTCTACGTACCAGTGGTACCGTTCGGACGACTTGAATGCTACAAATCGTACGCCAATTCAAGGAGCAACGAGCACGGCGTACACGCTGCAGCAAGCCGACGTGGGCAAGTACATTACCTTCGAGGTGACGCCGAAGACGGCAACGGTGCCGACAACAGGCGCAGCGGT
Organism: Paenibacillus sp. YYML68; assembly: GCF_027923405.1. Classification (NCBI taxonomy): domain Bacteria; kingdom Bacillati; phylum Bacillota; class Bacilli; order Caryophanales; family Paenibacillaceae; genus Paenibacillus; species Paenibacillus sp. YYML68. Next base: position 330,743 of record NZ_BQYI01000001.1, read on the forward strand.
GGAGAGCACGGTAACTGCTGCTGTCGTGAAGGCACCAGCCGCTCCGACGGCAAAAAATGTAGCGATTAGCGGAGCCGCCGTAGAGGGCGAGACGTTGACTGGTAGCTATACGTATGGCGATGTGAACGGTGACGCAGAGGCGGGAACGACGTACCAGTGGTACCGTTCGGACGACTTGAATGCTACGAATCGTACGCCAATTCAAGGAGCCGTGAGCACGGCGTACACGCTGCAGCAAGCCGACGTGGGCAAGTACATTACCTTCGAGGTGACGCCGAAGACGGCAACGGTGCCGACAACAGGCGCAGCGGTGGAGAGCACGGTAACTGCTGTTGTCGTGAAGGCACCGACAGCACCAATAGCAATAAATGTAGCAATTAGCGGAGTCGCCGTAGAAGGCCAGACGTTGACTGGCAGCTATACGTATGGCGATGTGAACGGGGATGTAGAGGCAGGCTCCACGTACCAGTGGTACCGTTCGGACGACTTGAATGCGACGAATCGTACGCCAATTCAAGGAGCCGTGAGCACGGCGTACACGCTGCAGCAAGCCGACGTGGGCAAGTACATTACCTTCGAGGTGACGCCGAAGAATGCAATAGCCCCGACAACGGGGACTGCGGTGGAGAGCACGGTAACTGCTGCTGTCGTGAAGGCACCAGCCGCTCCGACGGCAACAAATGTAGCGATTAGCGGAGCCGCCGTAGAGGGCGAGACGTTGACTGGTAGCTATACGTATGGCGATGTGAACGGTGACGCAGAAGCGGGAACGACGTACCAGTGGTACCGTTCGGACGACTTGAATGCTACGAATCGTACGCCAATTCAAGGAGCAACGAGCACGGCGTACACGCTGCAGCAAGCCGACGTGGGCAAGTACATTACCTTCGAGGTGACGCCGAAGACGGCAACGGTGCCGACAACAGGCGCAGCGGTGGAGAGCACCGTAACTGCTGCTGTCGTGAAGGCACCAGCCGCTCCGACGGCAACAAATGTAGCGATTAGCGGAGCCGCCGTAGAGGGCGAGACGTTGACTGGTAGCTATACGTATGGCGATGTGAACGGTGACGCAGAAGCGGGAACGACGTACCAGTGGTACCGTTCGGACGACTTGAATGCTACGAATCGTACGCCAATTCAAGGAGCCGTGAGCACGGCGTACACGCTGCAGCAAGCCGACGTGGGCAAGTACATTACCTTCGAGGTGACGCCGAAGACGGCAACGGTGCCGACAACAGGCGCAGCGGTGGAGAGCACGGTAACTGCTGTTGTCGTGAAGGCACCGACAGCACCAATAGCAATAAATGTAGCAATTAGCGGAGTCGCCGTAGAAGGCCAGACGTTGACTGGCAGCTATACGTATGGCGATGTGAACGGGGATGTAGAGGCAGGCTCCACGTACCAGTGGTACCGTTCGGACGACTTGAATGCGACGAATCGTACGCCAATCCAAGGAGCCGTGAGCACGGCGTACACGCTGCAGCAAGCCGATGTAGGCAAGTATATGTTCTTCGAGGTGACGCCGAAGAATGTAGTAGCTCCGACAACGGGCACCGCGGCTGAGCAAGCTATGTTAAGCGCTGTGCGGGCGATGCCTGTCGTGGAGCTGGACCCGTCGCTGTCTAACTATATGCCGCTGCTTCGTGTAAGTCATGTCAATGCCGGCACACAAGTGAAGGTCTACAATAGTGGCAGCACAACGCTGGTCGGATCCGGAGAAGCAGCGGGTGCAACGGCTGCGATCGCGCTGGATGCATTGAGTCCAGGCGTACATGACCTCCAAGTGACGGTTACGGATGGGATGACAGGCGTAACCCTACTCTCTCAGACGCTCAATCACAAGGTCAGAGACATCCATATCACACCTGACCATCAGCTGTCAGCAGGAGCGGGTCATTTAGCTGTTCTGGCGACCGACGGGCAAGTGTACACGTGGGGAGCGAACTGGACTGGAGGCATTGGCGACGGTACGACTACCGCGCATCCTGAACGGTTCGCAGTGCCGGGCCTGCCTAGCGACATTATTGCGGTACAGGCCGGCTTCGACCACACGATGATTTTGACTGCACAGGGACATGTATGGAAGTGGGGCCGAGGTGCGGGAGCGACACCTGCGCCGGTCCAGGGTCTTGATCATGTTGTGTCGATCTCGTCAGAGGGCGGAACGATGGCACTGGCCTTGAAGAGCGACGGAACGGTATGGGCATGGAATTCCTATGGGGCACCGACGAAGGTCGAGGGCTTGGACCATGTGATTGCGATTCAAGGCAGATATGCATCGGCGTATGCGTTGAAAGCAGATGGAACCGTATGGGCATGGGGCTCTAATGATCAAGGGCAATTAGGCAATGGTACGACGGAGAGCGGCAATACGCCTGTTCAAGTAACTGGCTTAACGAATGTCGTGTCGATGCATATGGGCAATATGCACGGAGTGGTGCTGACAGACGCAGGAACCGTGTATACTTGGGGCTTCAACCTGATGGGGCAAGTGGGCAACGGCACGACTGAGAATCAGCTCGTTCCTGTGCAAGTACCGGGCCTGTCGAACATTGATCTAATCAGTGCAGGTAATTACTACACCTTCGCAAGAGATACGAACGGTCAGATCTATGCATGGGGCTACAATGGTAACGGGCAGCTCGGGTTCGGCCATTACAGTAACGTGGATACCCCTACCGTCATTAGCGGATTGACAGATGTCGTCGCGATTACGGGAGGCGGAGGCAATACGGCGATTGCGCTGAAGTCCGATGGTACGGTATGGACATGGGGAGATGGCGGCTACGGCACGCTTGGCGACGGTAGCACGGGTAGTCGTCTTGTGCCGGGTATGGTGTCTGACTTCAACTTATTCCCTGGTGTACCGGTCATTACATTAAATGCTGCATTATCCAACCATATGCCTGTAGTCGTAATCGGCAACCTCGTAGCTGGTCAGCAGGTAACGGTGTCAGACAGCGTCTATGATGCTGTATACGGCACAACCACTACAGTCGTAGCGACAGGTACAGCGGAGGGCTACAAGCTGACGCTGGCGCTCGATCCGTTGCGAGCAGGTGAGCATCTCATCACGGTGCAGGTGGTCGACCCGACAGGTAAGCATCAGACGTCTGTGCGGGAGTTGACGCATCAAGTCAACCCAGTAACGATCACTCCTCGCAACCAGCTGTCAGAGGGGGCAGGTCATATCGCCGTTCTCGCCACAGATGGGCAAGTGTATACGTGGGGGGCGAACTGGACGGGGGGCATTGGAGACGGTACAACGAGTGCGCGGACGGAGCGATTTGCGGTGCCGGGCTTGCCTAGCGATATTATCGCCGTTCAGGCCGGCTTCGACCACACCATGATCTTGACCACTCAAGGTAAAGTATGGAAGTGGGGCCGGGGAGCGGGAACGACACCTGCGGTCGTTCCAGGTCTGGATCATATCGTCGCGATCGGGTCTGAGGGCGGTACGCTGGCGGTAGCGCTGAAGAGCGATGGTACGGTGTGGGCTTGGGACTCTTATAGTGCGCCGACGAAGGTCGACGGCTTGAAGGATGTCATTGCTGTTCGGGGCTCCTATTCAGCAGCATATGCCTTGAAGGCAGACGGCACAGTGTGGGCTTGGGGCATGAACGACCGCGGACAATTGGGTAACGGTACGACGGATCACAGCAACACACCTGTACAAGTGATCGGCTTGTCTAACGTAGTTTCCCTGTACACGGGCAATATGCACGGAGTTGCGTTAACGAACGATGGAACCGTATATGCTTGGGGCTTCAATGAGATGGGGCAGGTGGGTAACGGCACGACGGCGAATCAGCTGACTGCTGTACAGGTGCCGGGCCTATCTCATATAACGATGGTCAGCGCTGGCGATTACAACACGTTCGCAAGAGATGCCAGCGGGCAGATCTACTCTTGGGGCTATAACGGTGACGGACAGCTAGGCTTCGGTCATTACAACAATACGAATACGCCAGCAGTAATTAGCGGCATGACAGATGTCGTGGCGATGACGGGCGGCGGCGGCAATACGACGATCGCATTGAAGTCCGATGGTACGGTCTGGACATGGGGAGACGGATATAACGGCCTCCTTGGCAATGGCGATCATAACGGACGCACCACGCCTGGTTCTGTAGATGGGTTCAATTTAATGCCAACGCCATAATTCATTTTCAATCCTATAGAGCTTTTGTGTATGCAGCTCCTCTTTTAGTAAACAGGTGTTCGTCCTGTTGAAAAAAAGGGGAGCTTTTTTATTGGACATCCTGCCTACACCGGAACCGAATAAGCGATGACAGGCTGTTCCATCCCTTTCAAGTGATACGTTCGGGGCTCCAGATGGGGATACATGTGCTCGATATGGGAATAGGCCTCCTCCGTAATCAAGATCTCACCATTCGCGGCTGCGCCTTGAAGCCGTGCTGCTTTATTGACAACTGAACCAATGATCGTGAAGTCCTTATAGGCGGTACCGAATTCACCGATCGCAGCTGTCCCCGTATGGATGCCGATTCCGATCTGAACCGGAACATCGAGGCCCGCCGCTGCTCGAAGCTCAGACTGTACAGCCGCACACTTCCTCTGGATCTCGATGCCCGCCATCATCGCTTGGTGAACATGATCGTGCTGCTCGATAGGGAAGTTGAATATGGATAGCACCGCGTCGCCGATCATTTTGTTAATGATGCCGTCTCTTCTCCAGATTGCTGGAGCGCACTCGTCATAGAAGGCATTTAACAGTCGTGCGATCCCATCTGGGCCGACTTGCTCCGATAAGGCGGTATAGCCTCTTAGATCCGCGAACATGACCGTCGCTTGAATGTCGATTTGCTTATTCTTTTTGACCCTCGTGAACATCGATTCGCATAGGGTGCATAGGTTAGGATGCATGCGGCTCGGTCTAATGCCCATTAGGCGGAAAGGAACCGATAGCGGTGTACGAATAAAGATGGGCACCTTCATCTGCTGCCAGCAGCCCCGACAGTACACCTTCTTGAAATCATCCATCATTCCGATCTCACCCTCCACGATACGCAAGCTATATCCTTACTGAGTATACATGATTGACTAGAAGTTGACGATGGACAAGTCTCTCGCGCTATCATTCGATGTCGTACCTGCAGCGCATCTCCCCACACATTTACAATATTATAATAAAACCTTAATGTAACGTTTAAATTGCGTATACCCTTTTTCTTTATAATGAATAAGTGCGTCGGTTGGACAAGCGGTTGAGGCCGAGGAGTCGAACCGTAAAGGGACTTCAATCATTACATAATGGGAGAGGGGTATGAACAGCATGTTGTTCGGAAAGTGGAAACAAAGGCTTAGTGTTGCACTAGCAGCCGTTATGCTGCTCCAGCTAATTGTTGGCTACGGTGCAGCGCCTACAGCGGAGGCGACTACGGGAGCTCCGGGTGCTCTGAAGATTCATCAAGTATACGGCGGCGGGGGCAAGAGTGATACGCCGATCAGTCACAGCTTCATCGAGCTCTATAATACGACGGGAGCACCGGTCAGTCTGCAGGGCTGGAAGGTCGAATATTCCTCAGCACGCGTTGGCACACAGCACCTCGGTACGACGAGTGGCAGCTGGGTCACTCTGGACCTGTCGGGTACGATTCCGGCACATAGCTCCTACCTCATTCGCGGAGCGGCGGAGACGACGAGCTCGAGTCTGTTAAAATATGATGTAACGAAGTACGACTTGGAATGGACAGGTCGTTACATCGACAACGACCAGTACAATGTGCGTCTTGTTCATGACAGTACGGTTGTCGATCAAGTGACGGTGAAGGAAGCGCTGAAGGATGGCGGGGAAGGCTCGGCCATTGCGTCCATCTCGAAGCAGAAGACGGTTAGACGTGTAAGCTTCCAGGACACGAATAACAATGCGGCAGACTTCGAGGTGCTGGAGTACAAGGAGCAGACCCCGGATTTCGTAGCCACGTATCGACCGCGCAGCACGGTGGACGGACGCTGGGGCCTTGCGAGTCTGATGATTCACCAAGTATACGGCGGCGGTGGCAAGGGCAGCACACCGTTCAGTCACAGCTTCATCGAGCTCTACAACCCGACAGCTTCATCGATCAGCCTGGATGGCTGGAAGGTAGGCTACTCCTCCGTGCGCACAGGCAGCCACGCGGGCACGACGGTAGGCGAATGGGTGTATAAGGACTTGACGGGTACGATCCCAGGATACAGCTCCTACCTCGTTCGTGGAGCAGCAGAAACAACGACTGATAGCTTATTGAAGTATGGTGTGACTGCGTTCGACCTCGAGTGGACCGAGCGTTATATTGACAACAGTCAGTACAATGTAAGCCTGATCAACAGCGGCAAGGTGATCGATCACGTGACGGTGAATGAGGCGTTGAAGGATGGCGGCGAAGGTCCAGCCATTGCGTCCATTTCCAAGCAAAAGTCGGTTCGACGCGTGAGCTTCCAGGATACGAATAGCAACGCGGCGGACTTCACTGTATTAACATATGAAGGCGCTGCACAGGACTTCGTCACAGAGAACCGTCCGCGCAGCTTGGCTGACGGACCGTGGGGACTTGTGCCGACGTCGCCGGGTACGGACCCGAACCCGAATCCGGATCCAGGCAACAACCCAGACCCAGGTCCAGACCCGACTCCAATTCCGGGTGGAGGCTCCAGTGGTGGAGGTACGAACCAGCCTCCGGTGGATCCGATCCCGACGGTCCCTCAGGTTCCGACGCAGGGTGGTCTACCGGCTGTACAGGGAGGCTTCACGTACTTGGGCAGCTTCTCCACCGGCTTCCAGAGCGATGATGGCGGTGTAGCAGAGATCGTCAAGTACAATACGGACAACAAGAAGATGTACCTCGTGAACGGCAACGAGAAGAAGATCGACATTGTCAGTCTTGCGAATCTGCAGAACGGCAGCAACACGTTCACGCTCGATAAGCGGGTGGATGTGAGCGGGATGATTCATGGCTTCGGCTTCGGTGACATTACGAGCATCGATATCCATACCGGACGCAAGCTCATTGCAGCGGCGGTTCAAGCTTCTGACTACTCGAAGAAGGGTGCTGTGCTGCTGCTCGACTACAACGGTAATTATGTACACCATATCGAGGTCGGCGTGCAGCCGGATATGATTACGTTCACGCCGGACGGACAATATGTACTGACGGCTGATGAGGGTGAGCCGCGCAATGGCTATGGTAGCAGCGCAGTTGATCCGAAGGGCTCCGTAACCATTGTCAGCTTGAACAATGACAATAAAGCTGCTCAAGCTACAGTGGTCACCTTCGACGAATGGGATGCGAAGCGGTCGGAGCTGGTTGCGAATCAAGTGATTCTGAAGAAGAACACGATGCCTTCCGTTGATCTGGAGCCGGAATACATCGTCGTGAAGAGCGACAGCAAGACCGCTTACGTTACGCTGCAGGAAGCGAACGCGATCGCCACGCTCGATATTGAGAATGCACGTTTTACAACTGTAAAGGGACTGGGCTTCAAGGATCATAGTCTCCCAGGTAACGAAATCGATATTCATCGTAACAGCAAGGCCGATATTGTGAATCAGAACGTATATGGCGTCTATATGCCAGATGGCGCTGCTATCGCTGAGATCGGTGGCCTAACATACCTGCTCACGCCGAATGAGGGAGACGCGCGCGAATGGGCGGAATACAAAAATATTACGAGTAAGTCCGTAAACGGCGGGTCGATCGATGCGCTCATTAATGATGAGCACGACGGACTGGATACGAACAAGACCTACATCTTGGGCGGACGCTCCTTCTCGATCTGGAATGCCGATACGATGGAGCTTGTATACGACAGCGGCAGTGAGTTCGAGAAGAAGACGCTGGAGCGCTTCCCGAATTACTTCAACGTGTCGAACGATAACATAACGATGGATCACCGCAGCTCGAAGAAAGGACCAGAGCCTGAAGATGTGAAGGTGATGCAGGTCGGCGGCAAGTGGTATGCGATGATCGGTCTGGAGCGCGTTGGCGGCGTCATGATGTATGACATTACGAAGCCGTCTGAGTCGACGTACTTCGATTATATGAGCACAAGAGACTACTCCGCAGCAATGAAGGGCGATGTGAGCCCTGAAGGTCTTGCTGTTGTGAACGCGGCGAACAGCCCAACCGGTTACCCGCTCCTGCTCGTCGCTCATGAAGTGAGCGGCACTGTAGCGGTGTATCAGGTTAATCAAGGCTATGTGAAGCCGTTGGATGTCGCACCGTTCCAGCTGACTGTACAGAAGTCGGCGAACGCGGGCATGTCGACGTATCAATACGAGCTATCACGGACAGAGGGCGCTCCAAGCTACCAAGCAGACTTCTACATCGTTGTTCAAGTGTATGAAGGGACCACCTTCGACACACCGGGCCTGACGCTGATTAAGAAAGTGCAGGCCGGAACGACCTCGGTGGAGGAGCAGATTCAGGTCGGTCAGAACAAGAAGGTCAAGATCATGGTCGTCTCTGCGACGGAAGGCGATCAGATTCGAGTGCTTGCCGAAGCTTATGGGGTACAGTAAGGCATGCGGGCCGCCATACGAGGAGGAACACGAATGAACAAACTAATAGCTGTCGTACTGGCTATCATGCTGGCGCTCGCCATCGTGCCGATTGCTTCCCAAGCTTCCGCAGTGGCTGTCACCCTTCAGGTGCCGGGTGAAGTGAAGCTAGAACAAGAGCTGCTTATGACAGGAGCCTCCGCCGACTCGGATGTCGTCTTGTCCATCCGTAGCGCCTCAGGTGAGCTCGTCTACTTCGACACGCAGAAATCGGTGTCAGGGCAATATCACGGCGCGATCAAGGTTCCGTCTACGTGGGCGGTAGGCACCTATGAGGTGGCGGTCGTCTCTGGAGGTACACGGGTAGCGAAAAGTGTAACGGTGCAGACCTCCGACAACGGTGTTGGTAACGACAACGACAACGGCAATGGTGATGGTGGCAGCACACCAGCCTCGGGGTCCGGCATTCCTGGAGCACCCGCTCAGGAAGCTGCATTGAACGCGGCTGGCAACAGCGTGTCCGTACAGCTCTCCGCTGCTGACGTGAACGGTGTCTCGACTGCAGTTGTTCAGGCCGACCAGCTGAAGAAGTACGTGGACGTCTTCAAGTCGGCTGCCGCGAGCAGCAAGAGCACACCAGCTCTGCAGCTAAAGATTGAGGGTAATGCGCAGTCGAAGCAGGTCGTCCTGCAGCTGCCGAAGGAAGCTGCTGCATTGCTCGTGGACAGCGGCGTCCAGGCGCTCGTCATCGATACGCCGCTGGGCTCGATGGCCTTCGATCAGAAGAGTCTTCAGGCGCTTAACAAGAAGGACGCGGGAGAGCTTCGCATCGGAGCGTCCAAGGTTGATCCATCGACCTTGCCGTCCAGTGCCCAGTCTGCGATTGACGATCGTCCTGTGCTGGACCTGACCGTTAGCATCGGTGGAGCTGCTGTACCTGACTTCGGCGGTGGAACGGTCAAGGTAGGCATTCCGTATGCGCCAGCCGCAAGCGAGGATCACCATGCGCTCGTCATCTACTACATCGCAGACAATGGCCAGATGACGACGGTTGCGAACGGACAATATGACCAAGCGTCCGGTACGATGACGTTTGGTGCGAAGCACTTTTCCCACTATGGGGTAGGCTTCAAGAAAGTGAGCTTCGAGGACGTATCCGGCTGGTCCAAGGACTACATCACGTATATGGCTGCTCGCGGTATTGTACAAGGCTCAGGGGCGGGACAATTCGCTCCAGCCAAGGCTATCACGCGCGCGGAGGTGCTGGCGATACTCGCGAGAATGTCCGGCGATACACAGAAGCCTTATGAGGCTGGCTTGTTCACCGATGTGGACGCTACGGACTGGTACGCTGGTGCTGTTCAGTGGGGATCGAGCGCGAGCATCGTCCAAGGGACAGGCGAAGGTGTCTTCAACCCGAACGGCCTCATTACGCGGGAGGAGCTGGCAGTCATGATCAGCCGCTTCGCCGCGCATGCAGGCTATACGCTGCCGAAGACGAACGCCTTGCATAGCTTCGCAGACAGCGGCACGTTCAGCGCTTGGGCGAAGCTCGAGATTGCTGCGCTGCAGCAAGCAGGCATCGTGAACGGAATGGAAGGGAACGTGTTCCGTCCGCAAGGAACAGCTAGCCGCGAGGAAGCGGCGAAGATGCTGGCCGTATTGCTGCAAGGCATGAGTAAGTAAACGAAAAGCTTCCATATTAATGATATAGGGCCGCACAAGCAGCGGGAACGAAGCAATGTCGTTCCTGGCTGTCTCGTACGGCCCTATTGGCATTTTTCCGAACGATATGGCCTTGTCAGCGACTGCGATATGGAAATTCGTATTGATTATTCGGCGTTACCTCATATAATGAGAACAGATTCATATTCTGGCGTAAGGGGTGCCGAATGGCTCTTCAATTGATCGAGGCGTATATTCCGGAGAAGCATTACGCAAGCGTGCACGACAAGATTGCACAGTTCAACATCGTCTCCTTCTGGTCGAAGGAGCAGTCGGATACGCAGACACTGGTGCGCATTCTGGTGAAGACGGAGGACTCGGAGGACGTTCTGAACTACTTCGAGAGCATTGCCAACCTGATTGACGGCTTCGAGGTGATGCTGTTCCCCGTGCAGACGTTCCTGAAGCGCAAGGCTGACAACGCCGAGGAAGAGCTGGAGAAGGAGAAGGGCGAACAGCTCAAGCTGCTTCGAGCGAGCCGTCATGAGCTGTTTCTACAGATTGAAGCGTCGAGTAAATCGGACTTAACGTATCTATTATTCATTGTGCTGTCTGCCATCGTGGTCACGATTGGCCTGTTGAAGAACAGCTCCGCGATCATCATCGGCGGTATGGTCATCGCCCCGTTATTAGGTCCGGTCATCGCGCTGGCCTTCTCCTCGATTCTCGGCGATTATCAGCTGGTGAAGCAGTCGATCCTGACTGTGCTCAAAGGAATTATGCTAACGATCGGCATCTCGGTCGCCCTCAGCCTGTTCCTGCATGCGCCTCTGACGAATAGCGAGTTCGTGGCCCGAACACAAGTGGACCTAACGGATATTGTACTCGCTCTCGCATCGGGCGCAGCGGCCGCCTTATCGGTGCTGAAGCGGGTGCCAAGCTCCCTGGTAGGTGTCATGGTAGCGGTGGCGCTGCTGCCCCCGACGGTCGTGTTGGGCTTGTCGATTGGCGAGATGAGATGGGATAGTGCGATGGGAGCGTTATTATTGCTGCTGGTCAACATCAGCTCGATCTTGCTCGCGGGTATTATTACGTTCACGCTGTCAGGCATTAACCCGGTTCAATACGAGGAGGTTCGAAGAGCGAACAATTCGAAGAAGTACAGCCTGCTCTTCATTCTGCTTATCGTCCTCCTGCTCGTGGTGGCTGTGCTGTACAGTGAGTCGCTGATTGGCTCGGGGTCGTTGCTCTGAATGAGTCTTCACCTCAGACCGATGTGACGATTCGGGAACAGCGATATAGGTGACAAGATCGAAGGAGTGCGCATATAGCTCGCATCATAAAAAAGCCTCGGCTGTCGTTCAGCCGAGGCTTGCTACCGTCCTGAGATAGGGTGTCGCTCGAAGTAAGTGTTACAGTACGATATCGACACCAACGCTGTCGATGCGTCCCGATTCGCGAATGAAGGCAGCCACGGCTTGATGGTCCTCGTTCGTCGTGTACGCGTCCAGAGCCGCTTGATTCTCAAAGCGTACCATGAGCACGACCTGGTACTCCTTGCTGCGCTCTGCGATGTTGAGTCCGGCATGAATTTCGACGATGCCCGACAGTACATTCTTCAATGCTACAAAGCGGTCAATAATCTCTTGAAGCTGTGCTTGCGTAGTAGTCTCGGCAAACTTAATTAGTACTGTACGTTGAATCAAGGGAACTCCTCCTATCGTGATTGCGATTGTATCTTGTTCATCTTACATGGGACATGCAGGAAGATCAAATGCTGCTGGTAGGCATTACGCAGCTGTATGTGGCGCCTCGCTTGCACAGGGTTGATATCTGGTCAAGAGTTCGTTCGGCTCGCCCAGGCGTTCGCGGGAGCGTCGAAGCCGGTACTGCAGCTCCAGATCGACTTAACAATTGTTGGGGTTATTAATCCCGATCATGAAGGAAGTCGAAGTGAGACTCTGACTGACGACAGAGCAGCTCCGCTTGAGCAGTTAGAAGTATGTGCGACGCGTCGTCCAGATTACAGCTACGAGCTTCGAGAAGGGGATCCAAGCTACAATCCGGCAGCTTCAGGCTTCCGAGAAGCAGTTCTGAAGTAGGGCTGTAAGCCGCCGTTCATCGTCAACAACCAGCCGAAGGGCTGCTCCATGCGAAGATGGCTCTAGGAAGGGAGCACCGCGTGCAGCAGCATGATAATGCAGCTTCGCCAGCAGACGGCGCCGCTGCATTTTTCTTGTTTAGAGCGAAAGCAGGCAAGGTGTGCATGAGTTGGTAACGCTTTAATTTTCAACAATACATATCAAATACGTAGCAAGATACGTTAAATGAGTTTAAGACTAGTATGATATATTTTGAAATGTGCACATTAACATCATGATGGTTAAGCAGGTAAGGAGGATCCTTGTGGTTATTCATACGCCCACTAATCTAGCGCTCCGGAGGCTCGGGATTTACGTTAGGGCGGACGCAGACGATTGGCAATTCAATTGGCCTGTTCATACTCATGAAGGGCTTGAGGTGTATTACTTCCAGAGGGGCAATGCGAACTACGTCATTGGGGAAAATATACATGATCTATCCCCGGGAGATATGCTGTTGTTCTGCGGGGGGACGATTCATCGAGTCAATCCGACGAAGGAGACCGTTTACATTCGGAGCTATGTCAACTTCACCGAAGCGTTCCTGCAGCAGCAACTGGATGAAGAGATGTTCGGAAAGCTGATGTCGTTGTTCGAAGCTCCGAATGGGCTGCTGATTCGCTGGTCTCCGGAGGAGCGAGAGGAAGTGGAGATGTATTTCCGTGCGATCCAGAGAGAGAATGAGCGCGAGTCATTCGGTTATGAGGTCATTCTGAGGACGCTTCTCATTCAGCTGCTAATCGCTATCTACCGCAAGGTGAAGCGGTTGCACCAGATTGTGCCGAATGCGCATCAGTCCCACAGTCAAGAGAACGTGCGCCGTATTCTCCAGTATATTAACCAGCATTATACTAACAGTTTCTCACTGCAACAGCTATCGGGCGATCTCCATTTGAATAAGTACTATATGTGCCATTGCTTTAAAGAGGTGACCGGCTACACGATCAACAACTATGTCATCAGCAAGCGGATTGAGGAAGCGAAGAAGCTGCTGCGTACGACGGATGAACCTATAGCGTTCTTATGTGAAAAGCTCGGCTTTAATACGGCTGTTCATTTCAGCCGTTCCTTTAAAAAGTTAGTCGGGGTGTCGCCACAGCAATATCGCAAGCAAGCTGCAGGCTCTAGAGCTTGAATAAATATGATGATGAGAAGAGGGGTAGCTTCATGAAAAAGTTTATGAAAACGGTATCGATTACATTGTCAATTGCTATGCTGAGTATGGCATCTGTCGCTTGCGGGAACAAGGAGACTGACACAGCAACTGGCAGCAGCGAGGCGAAGCCCGCCAAGCTTGATTTCGTCTGGTTCTCGGATGGCAGCGAGGGCAAGATCATGGAAGGCATTATTAAGGAATACACTGCGAAAAAGCCTCACGTGACGGTCAATATGATCGAGGTTCCGTACAAGGATCTGTCTACGAAGCTGAAAACGATGGTTGCCGGTGGACAGCCGCCTGCGCTTGCCCGCATCAGTACATCTGAGCTCGGCGGCTTCGCCAATCAAGCGATCGACTTGAGCACCAGTAATGGCGGCCTTGATGCTTACACCGGACAATTCATAGACTCGTTGAAGCCCTTCTATGTGGTGAATAATAAAGCGGTGGCTGCTCCGATGGACGTCACAGCTAACGGTCTGATCTACAACAAAACACTGTTTGACAAAGCTGGTGTCAAGGTTCCGACCTCTCCAGATCAAATTTGGACGTGGGAGGACTTTACCGGAGCGCTGAAGCAGGTCATGGACAAGGGCGGCGCGAAGTATGGTCTCGTGTGGGACTACACCCCGCAGCGCTGGTCCACACTGTTGTACCAATTCGGGGGCAGCATGATGAGTGCGGACGGCACGAAAGCGACTATCAACAATGAAGCAGGCGTACAAACGGCAGAGTTCTTCAAGAAGCTGCACACGGATGGTCTTGCTCCGACGTCGGTATGGTTCGGCGGAGAGAATCCGAACAACCTGTTCCGTACAGGCACGGTGGCTGCTCATTTGGCTGGCAACTGGATGATCAGCAACTATAAGGACATCACGAATTTTGAGTGGGGTGTAACCTACATGCCGAAGGCGAAAAATCGTTCCTCGGTACCGGGCGGCAAGTTCGCGATGGCCTTTAAGGACTCGGGCGTTGAGAAGGAAGCGACCGATTTCATCAACTACCTGACGACGAAAGAGGTTAATGCCAAATATACGCAAGAGGCATTATTCCTAAGCCCGCGCAAGGACAATGCGAAGCTGGAATACGCTTTCGGCAAAGATATGATGGAGCTGTTCTCGAACGAATTGAACAATACGGTGCCTGCCGCGGCTGAGGATTGGTCGAAGCAGACGATTGTGCCGAAGTTCAGTAACGATCTGAAGAAGACGATATCCGAGATTGTCGCCGACAAGGTGACGGCGAAGGAAGGTCTGGATCAGGTCGCAGGTTTAATTGATAAGGCCATTCAAGATCAGAAGAAGTAACAGTGTGGAGAGACTGCTGCCGCGGGGTGACTGCGGCAGCGCTCCATTTTTATATAGGAAAGTTAGAAAGGAGTATGGAATATGTCTGCACCAGCATCGGCAGTCAAGAAGACAAGCAAGCGGCGGCCCGGTCAATCGTTCGGTTCAATCCCCTATCTGTTTGTGCTTCCTAACTTCCTGATCTTCACCACCTTTATTGTCATCCCTACGATTATCGGGTTCGTGTATTCCTTCCATGAATATGATGGGCTAAACCCGATGGAGTTCGTCGGCCTTGCTAATTATAAAGAAATATTTACGAACGGTGAATACTGGACGGCACTTGGGAAGACGTCGCTGTACGCGCTTATAGTCGTACCGGTAATTTACGGTCTCTCCCTTGCTGTGGCGATGATGCTGATTCAGCCCATTCAGATGAAGGGCTTTTTTCGATCTATTTTTTATTGGCCTACCATGATTTCCTACATTATTGTCGGCTTAACCTGGAAGTGGATTTTTGGTGATTTCGGAGTGCTCAATTACTTTATGTCATTGTTTGGCGTCGAACCCGTTCATTTCTTGTCTGATTCGTTTTTTGCTGGGGTATCCGTTATTATTGCGACGATCTGGTCAAGACTTGGCTTCTATATGGTCATCTTCATGGCAGGCTTGCAGGCAATCCCGAACGATTACTATGAGGCGGCCCGATTGGATGGGGCATCGAAGCCTCGGGTGTTCTGGAGTATTACCCTGCCGCTCTTGAAGCCGACGACGGTGCTCGTCATCATGCTCTCGCTGATTGAATCGTTCAAGGCGTACCCGCTATTATTCGCGCTTACCGGAGGAGGTCCGGGACGGGAGACGACATATATCGTGCAGTATATCTATGAGACCGGCTTTGCGAAGCAGGAGTTGGGTATGGCGAGCGCGATGTCGGTGCTGCTGTTCGTTCTGATCTCGGTGTTCACCGCCTTGCAATTCAGACTGTCCAAGGGAGGCAATGATTAACGTGGAACTGAAGCCAACAGCTAAAGCTGTGCTGTACGTAACCTTGTTAATACTGGCTGCGCTGTGGATATTTCCTGTGCTCTGGATCGTCATCTCGTCCTTCAAGACGAATCAAGATCTGTACAGCTTCCCGCCGCGGTTTTGGCCGGAGCCCTTCACGATGGAGCACTTTACCGCTGCCTTCGACAAAGGCAACTTCGGCACTTATTTCATGAATAGTTTGATTGTAACCGTAAGCTCGACGATTCTGCTGCTTTTGATTAACTCGATGGCAGGGTTTGCGCTCGCTAAATATCGCTTCAAGGGCGACATGATACTGCTTGTCGGCTTCATCTCGACGCTGATGATTCCGCTGGAGGTCATTATGATCCCGATCTTCAAGGTGCTCAGCTTCTTAGGGATGTTCAACAGCCTGCTCGCAATTATTATTCCTCCTGCGGCTACACCGACAGGTGTGTTTCTCATCCGACAATATTTACTGACCGTGCCGGATGAGTTGCTGGAGGCGGCCCGGATGGACGGCGCCTCGGAGTGGAGAATTTATTCGCGCATCATCTTGCCGATCTGTAAGCCGATTCTGGCTGTGCTGGCGATCTTCTCCTTCATGTGGCGGTGGGATGATTTCTTGTGGCCGCTAATTGGGATTAGTGATCCGTCTTTGTACACGATCCAGTTAGCGTTATCTAACTTCATCGGGGAATACAACGTAGATTGGGGCAGTCTGCTTGCGATGTCGGTCATTACGATGATTCCGGTGCTGGTCGTGTTCGTCATTTTCCAGCGGCAATTCGTTAACGGGATGGTTACGTCCGGTATGAAATAATATACTGTGCATGGGAGTCAGGAACATGGAACGCTACATTTTGTCGTTAGATCAAGGAACAACGAGCTCGAGAGCAATCGTATTCAACCGGGACAGCGAAATTATAGGCACTGCTCAGCAGGAATTCTTACAGCTGTATCCGCAGCCGGGCTGGGTGGAGCACGACGCTGAGGACATATGGGAGTCCGTGCTCGCGGTGATCTCAGCCTGCTTGTCCGATGCAGGGCTCAAGCCCGGTCAGATTGCGGCTATTGGCATTGCGAACCAGAGGGAGACGACGATTGTGTGGGACCGATTAACCGGCAAGCCGATCTATCATGCGATCGTCTGGCAGTCGAGGCAATCGGCTGCGATCTGTGAGAGGCTCGCCTCCAGGGGTCTTGGTCCGTACATTCAGGACAAAACAGGGCTACTGCTCGACCCGTACTTCTCCGCTACCAAGGTCGCGTGGATCTTGGAGGAGGTGGAGGGCGTCAGAGCACGAGCCGAACGGGGAGAACTGCTGTTCGGAACGGTCGACAGTTGGCTCATCTGGAGGCTGACAGGCGGGCGGGCGCATGTGACCGATTATTCGAATGCGTCGCGCACGATGATGTACAACATTCGTGAGCTGGACTGGGATCAGCAGATTCTTGAATGGCTGGACATCCCTCTGTCGATGCTGCCCGAGGTATTGCCCTCGTCGTACCAGTACGGCGTAACGGATGAGAGCTTATTTGGCGTCGAAATTCCGATTGCAGGGGCTGCGGGCGATCAGCAGGCTGCCTTGTTCGGTCAAGCCTGCTATGAGGAGGGTGCCGTTAAGACGACATATGGTACGGGCTGCTTCATGCTCATGAACACCGGAGGCGAGGCTGTCAGCTCAAGGCACGGTCTGCTGACGACGATTGCCTGGGGAATCGAGGGACGGGTGGACTATGCCCTCGAGGGCAGCGTATTCGTCGCAGGGTCGGCGATCCAGTGGCTGCGGGATGGGCTGCAGCTGCTCGAGAGCGCCGAAGAGAGCGAGCAGCTTGCTGCGAGCGTTGCTTCGACGGAAGGCGTGTACATCGTACCGGCGTTCGTCGGGCTTGGCACGCCGTATTGGGACAGTGAGGTCCGGGGGGCTGTGTTCGGACTGACGCGCGGCACGACGAAGGCGCATCTCGTCCGAGCTACACTCGAGTCGCTCGCTTACCAGACGAAGGATGTGCTCGAGGTTATGAGGGAGGATTCGGGCATCTCCCTGCAGTCTCTGCGAGTAGACGGCGGAGCGGTAAGGAATCCGTTCTTAATGCAGTTTCAGAGCGACATCGTGAATGTTCCTGTCGAGCGCCCGGTCATTCATGAGACAACAGCGCTCGGGGCTGCTTACTTGGCCGGTCTTGCGATAGGCTATTGGGCAGACCTGTCGGATATCTCCAATTTATGGAAGCGCGAGCATACCTTTACACCGCGTATGGAAGAGAACAGACGCTGTGCCTTGTACGAAGGATGGAAGAAGGCTGTCCGTACAGCACGAGCTTTTAAATAACGGATAGGAAGTGTGGAGGGTCAATCATGAACATAAGCAAAAAGCTGGTGAAGCTGGAGGGGCATGAGGACTATCTGGAGCTGGCGACCGATGCTGCGAAGTATCGCATCTATCTGATGAACGACTCGGTCATTCGTATTCGTTGCACCTTCGACGAGCAGTTCGCTCCAGAAGCATCGTACGCGCTGACCATGACGGCATGGGAAGATCACATGGACGAACTGGTCGAGGAGAGACGAAGAATAACGCCGCTGCGTGCCGAGTATGAGGATCAGGGAACACATGTGCTGATGCGAACCGGACAATTACAAATGACGATTCAGAGGGAGCCCTTCGCCATTACGATTGCGGATGCGCAAGGCCGGGTGCTTCACGAGGATCTGAAGGAGCGCTCCTACCTGAAGGACCCGCAGGGGCGCGTCTACCATTATTCATGCATGAGCGATGAGGACTATTACTATGGCTTCGGTGAGAAGAGTGGATACTTGAACAAGAAGAAGCGAAGAATGCGGATGCATAACGTCGACACGATCGGCTACGATTCCGAGCATACGGACCCTCTGTATAAGCATATTCCATTCTATATCAAGTTTAACGGTCAGGCGCAGATGGCTACGGGCTTGTTCTATCACAACACGCACGATTCGACCTTCGATGTCGGAGGCGAGCGCAGCGGATATTGGAATAAGTACAGCTACTTCTGTGCCGATGGCGGAGAGCTTGACTTCTTCTTCATGCATGGTCCAACCATTCAGGACGTCGTTCGCCATTATACGGATCTTACGGGCAAAACGATTTTGCCGACCCGATATTCGCTGGGCTATATGGGATCAACGATGTATTACACAGAGCTGGAGCGCGATTCGGATCAGGCGATCTTAAAGTTTCTGGATAAATGTGAGACTGAGGGCATTCCGTGTGACGGCTTCTTCATGTCGTCTGGCTACACGACGGGTCACGATGGCAAGCGGTATGTATTTAATTGGAATTACGATCGCTTCCCGGACCCGCAGCGTTTTATTGAAGAGATGCAGAGTAAGGGGGCTGCGCTTGCCCCGAATGTGAAGCCGGGCATGCTGCTCACCCATCCGTTATATAGGCAGTTCGACGAGGCAGGGGCCTATATACAGGATGAGAAGGGAGCACGGAGTGAGACAGACCGCTACTGGGGGGGGCAGGCGTCCTTCGTCGATTTCACGAATCCTAACGGCAGGGCGTTGTGGAAGAAGCATCTGATCGATTCGTTCATCAGCAAGGGTGTTACATCGATCTGGAACGATAACAATGAATATGAGATTCAGAACCCGCATGCGCTGTGCGACTTCGAGGGCCAGAAGAAGGAAGTGAGCGCGCTTAGACCGATACTGCCGAACTTGATGGCTCAGATGGCGAAGGAAGCGATTGTGGAGGCGGCACCTGGTACAAGGCCGTACATTGTGAACCGAGCGGGCTTCGCTGGCATTCAGCGCTATGCGCAGACATGGGCCGGAGATAACAGCACAAGCTGGCATAGCTTGAAGTTCAACATTCCCGTTATACTCGGACTGGGACTCTCAGGTGTGGCCAATCAGGGCTGCGATATCGGCGGCTTCTTCGGTCCGGCGCCAGAGCCGGAGTTGTTCGTCCGCTGGGTGCAGAACGGAATATTCCAGCCGAGATTCTCGATCCATTCCTGCAATACCGATAATACGGTGACAGAGCCGTGGATGTACCCTTCATATACACCGTATATTCGGGACGCTATTCAGCTTCGCTATATGCTCGTGCCGTATCTGTATGCCTTGCTCCACGAGGCGTCTGTGATCGGGTCGCCAGTGATGAGGCCGATGGTGTACGAGTTCGAGCACGATGCGGCTACCTGGGAGGAGAGCTTCGACTTCATGCTCGGCCGTTCGCTTCTGGTGGCGAACGTTCTGGAGAAGGGCGCGAGCACAAGAGCGGTTTATTTGCCCAAGGGTAGCGAATGGGTTCATTGGGAGACGAGAGAGCGCTATGCCGGAGGGCAGACGATTGAGCTATCGGTATCGATCGGAACGATTCCGATGCTCATCCGAAGCGGAGCGATCATTCCGCTTGCCCCGCAGCTTCGTAACATTCATAAGGATCGCATCGAAGAGCTGCACCTGCTGGTCGAGCCGTCGGAGAGCTCCAGCTTCGACCTATATGAGGATGATGGCGTATCGAACCGCTACAAGAGCGGGGAATATGTGCGAACGACGATATCCGTCGAGGCCGCTCGGGATACACGGATCTCCTTCTGCAGAGAAGGGTCCTATGAGAGCCCAGTGAAGATGATGCTCCTCGAGCTCATTGTGAAGGAGATAGCCCCTGTTCGGGTTGCGCTGCAAGGTCTTCCGCTGCCGATGTTCCTAGATGCAACGGAGTGGAGCGTGAGCGAGGAGGGCTGGTACTACGATATGGAGCGTAGAGCGGTCCGTATCAAGTACACCAACGTAAGCGCGGATTACGATGTAACGGTCAGCTTTGACGTGAAGGATTTGATTTCTATATAAATAACTTCGCTTTATTCGGAGGATTACGAGATGGGGAGCTTCTCAACGAAAGCAAGAGCTAGTGTCTTACAAAGTCTGCACCAACAAAGCTTCGATGTGCTGATCATTGGCGGCGGAATTACAGGTGCCGGGATTGCATTAGATGCGGTCACCCGGGGAATGAGCACCGTGCTGGTGGAGATGCAGGACTTCGCAGCAGGTACGTCCAGCCGATCGACGAAGCTCGTTCACGGCGGGCTGCGCTACTTGAAGCAGCTTGAGGTGAAGATGGTTGCGGAGGTCGGCAAGGAGCGTACAGTCGTGTATGAGAACGGTCCGCATGTAACGACGCCGGAGTGGATGCTATTGCCGTTGTACGAGAACGGAACATTCGGCCGTCTTAGTACCTCGCTGGGCTTACGGATGTATGACTTCCTAGCGGGTGTGAAGCGGAGCGAGCGCCGTTCGATGCTCAGCGTACAAGAGACGCTGCAGCGCGAGCCTCTGCTGAAGCGCGACGGTCTGAAGGGCAGCGGAGTGTACGTCGAGTATCGGACCGATGATGCGCGGCTTACGATTGAAGTCATGAAGGAAGCGGTCAAGCGAGGTGCGAAGGCGGTCAATTATGCCAAGGTCGAGCAGCTGTTGTATAAGGACGGCAACGTTATCGGTGTGAAGGTGAAGGATGTCATTCACGGAGGCTACTACGAGCTATTCGCACGTCGTATTGTCAATGCAGCTGGGCCGTGGGTCGATACGCTGCGTGAGCTTGACGGCTCGAAGGAGAAGAAGCACCTTCAACTGACGAAGGGGGTGCATCTTGTCATCGACCAGTCGCGCTTCCCGCTGAAGCAGGCGGTCTACTTTGATACGAAGGACGGTCGGATGATATTCGCGATTCCGCGGGACGGGAAGACGTATGTCGGCACGACCGATACAGTGTATGAGGGTGACATCGCCCATCCGAGAATGACGGCCGAGGACCGTGCATATATCATCGATGCGATCCTAGATATGTTCCCATCCTTGAATATTGGCCCGGATGATATTGAATCGAGCTGGGCCGGACTGAGGCCGCTCATCTTCGAGGAAGGCAAGAGCGCGTCCGAGATTTCTAGGAGGGATGAGATCTGGGAATCAAAATCCGGGCTCATCACGATTGCGGGGGGTAAGCTCACCGGCTACCGGAGGATGGCTGAGATGGTCGTGGACCGATTGACGGAGCTGTTCCAGCAGGCAGGCATGCAACCATTCAAGCCGTGCGTAACGAGGACGATGCCGATCTCGGGAGGGAACGTAGGCGGCCCGGATCGATTCTCGTCGTTCATCCATTCGAAGACAACGGAAGGCGTCAAGCTCGGCATGTCGCGCGAGCAGGCAGAGACGCTTGTTCGCCGCTACGGCTCGAATGTTGACCGACTATTCACGCTTGCTGCCGCTTACGGGAAGGATGCGGAGAGTTACGGTCTTCCAGTTGATGTGATGGCTATGCTGGTGTACGCAATGGAGGAGGAGCTGACAGTGAAGCCGATCGACTTCTTCAATCGCCGCACAGGCGCCATGCTCTTCGATATCGGCTGGGTACAAAGGTATCGTCCGTCCGTCCTCGTCTTCATGGCGCAATATTTAGATTGGAGCACGGAAGAAACGCAGCGATACGGCGAAGAGCTGGATCAGCAGCTGCATGAAGTGGTCGTGCCGGGCTGATACGGTTTACCGAGGGCAATTCAAGTGAACCCTGTCTTCGCTCTACTTTCAACAGGTACAGCCTGCATCTCGTCAGATGCAGGCTGTTTGCCATGCCCCTCTGTCCGCCTACTACATCGGGTGCCGCCTGTCCATAGTTACGATCTGACGGGTCATCCCCTCCTGCTGAATCAAGTCGCAGATCACGGCTGCAAGTAACTTATAGCGCTCATTGCAATAAAAAAGCGTTTACACATCTTCCAACCTCTAGCTATAATACATCAGTAGTTGAATAAGCCGTTTGCACCAATAAATGAAAAGGGGGCGGATCCAGATATGAAGTTACAGCATGTGTTTACTCCAGCGGTCAAGACGCTAGATGCGTTAAAGTATTGGCAGAAGTTTATTTTAATTGGCTTGATCTTGCTCTCTCCAATGCTCGGTATGATGATGAAGATCATCGGCACCTTGAATGAGCAAGTGGTCAGCGATATGAAACGGCTAGACGGAGCCGCCTACAACAGCTTGGTCAAAAATTTCATTCAGGACCTCCAGCAACATCGGGGATTGTCGGTAAGCTATCTGGGCGGTGATCCGAGTATGAAGGAGCAGTACGCAGCCAAGCAGCAAGAGCTGGCGGAGGACATCCGAGCCATTGATGAGCTCGACCAGCGCGTTGGCGCATCCTTGCAAGCCTCCGAGCAGTGGACGAAGCTGAAGGAGCAATGGCTGTCGCTTGAAGAGAGTATGGAGAAGCGAACCGTTGAGGAAGCGAAGTTTGTCCAAAACATCTATATAGAGAAGCTGCTTAGCTTCATGAACGATATCGCCGATAACTCTTCGTTAACTGCTGAGGAGTCTCTATTCACGATGTATCTGGTTCAGAGCACGACTCGAACGTTGCCTGAGCTGACCGAGCGACTCGGGCAAACAAGGGCGGACGGCGTTAGTGTGCTGGCTGATCAACATATTTCCTTGCAGGAGCGGATGCAGTTCAATGCGTTGGAGACGTATGTGAACAACCGTCTTCAGATTTTGCAGCGAGAGACTAGCCATATGTTCAAGGGAAAGCCTGAGCTGGAGGGTCAGCTGGGGGCTCTATATACGGATGCGGTGCAGGAGACGACGAAGCTCGTAGATATCGTAAAAAATAACTTCATCTATGTCGATGTACCGTCATTGAGCTCGGAGCAATATTTCGAGGCGGCTACCCAAACGATCAACGCCAGCTTCAAGCTGTACGACGCTGAAGCAGCGGTGCTTCAGACGATATTACAGGAGCGAATCGATGCTGCACGGACGAGCATGTACGTACGTAGTACTCTGCTTATCATCAGCGGGCTGCTGGGCATCTATGCCTTCATCGGCTTGTACATGTCGACGCAGCGAGTGGTCAACGTATTGAAGGAGCTGACGTCGAAGGTTGCAGACGGCGACCTGACGACGCGTGTCTCGCTCGGAACGAAGGATGAGATGCGCTCTGTGGCTGATGCCTTCAACGACATGGTGAGTAAGCTACGCGGGCTGATCGAGCAGGTCGGGCTGTCCTCGGAGCAGGTGTCTGCCTCCTCGCAGCAGCTTCATGCCAGTGCGGAGCAGTCGAGTCAAGCGACCGAGCAGGTGGCGGCGGTTGTGCAGGACGTCGCAACGGGAGCAGACCATCAGCTTACCCGCGTCAGTGAGAGCGTGAGGACGCTGGAGGAGCTGTCAACAGGCATAGGGCGTATGGCGGAGAGCGCTTCCTCCATGTCGGACAGCTCCAGATATACGATGGAGAAGGCTGAGGAAGGGGGCCGCTCCGTGCAGGTTACGCTGCAGCAGATGAGCTCCATTGAGCAATCGGTGGAGGCGACCGATGCGGTCATTCGGCTGTTCGATCAGAAGTCGCAGCAAATCCAGCAAATTCTCTCGGTTATTACGGATATTGCCAGACAGACAAATTTGCTCGCTCTGAATGCTGCCATCGAGGCGGCACGGGCAGGTGAGCAAGGACGCGGCTTCGCCGTTGTGGCGGGAGAAGTAAGGAAGCTCGCTGAGCAATCGTCAGCCTCCTCCTCGCAGATCGCCGCGTTAGTTCATGATATTCAGAGCGACATGAAGCGGTCGGTTGCGGCGATGGTCCATGTGAAGGGTGAGGTGCAGGAGGGCTTGAAGGTGACGCAGGCGACGAGCAGCATCTTCAAGGAGATCGTAGCCGCGACGACGTCGATGGCGGGCCGGATCGAGGATCTTGCCGCTACGGCGGAGGAGATGGCAGCGGGCTCGGAGCAGGTGAACAGCTCGGCTGCTATTATAGCTGAGATAGCGGGACAAGCGACCGTCAGCTCACAGGAGGCTGCGTCGCTGACGGAGGAGCAGCTGGCCTCGATGGAGGAGATTGCGGCATCGGCTGCGCACTTGTCCAGCATGGCCGAGGAGCTGCAGACAGCTGTGTCGCGATTTAAGCTGTAGCTTGGCGATCATCGGACAGCGGTACGGCATGCGCATGAGAATTTTTACCGTGGTAGGTGTATAATAGGGCTGTTGGGCAGCACGAGCAGATGGACGCTTATGCTTCCAGTTGCAGCTGCCTATGAAGCTGCGGTTAACCATTCTTATACGAATCGAGGAGCTGCGATGACACAACATTCATCTACCCACGAAGCGGGCTGGCGCTTCGACAATAGCTACATCCGACTGTCGGACCTGTTCTACGCGAGACAGGAGCCGACACCTGTACGCTCGCCGAAGCTCGTCCTGCTGAATGAGCCGCTCGCCGCTTCGCTCGGACTGAACCCCGAGGTACTGCGCAGTCCGGTGAGCACGGAGGTGCTTGCCGGCAATCGGCTGCCGCAAGGGGCAGAGCCGCTGGCGCAATCGTATGCAGGGCACCAGTTCGGGTACTTCACGATGCTGGGGGATGGCCGTGCGATCTTGCTCGGCGAGCAGCTGACGCCGACGGGGGAGAGGGTCGACATACAGCTGAAGGGACCGGGACGAACGCCGTACTCGCGTACGGGCGATGGCCGGGCTGCGCTCGGTCCGATGCTGCGGGAGTATATCATCAGCGAGGCGATGCATGCGCTCGGCATTCCGACGACGCGAAGTCTAGCTGTCACGACGACCGGGCAGCCTGTGCATCGCGAGACGGAGCTGCCGGGGGCGGTGCTGACGCGTGTTGCGGCCAGTCATATTCGGGTCGGTACCTTCCAATTCGCGGCCAAATGGGGCTCGGTCGAGGAGCTGAGGGCTCTGGCGGACTATACGGTGGAACGACATGATCCGGAGGCTGCAACGGCGGACAATCGTTACTTGGCGCTGCTGCACGGAGTCGTCGAGAGACAAGCGTCGCTGCTCGCGAAGTGGCAGCTTGTCGGCTTCGTGCATGGGGTTATGAATACGGACAATATGACGCTGAGCGGCGAGACGATCGACTACGGTCCGTGTGCCTTCATGGATACGTACGATCCGATGACGGTGTTCAGCTCGATTGACAGACAGGGTCGCTATGCGTACGGCAATCAGCCGGCCATTGCCGCATGGAATCTCGCGAGACTAGCCGAGTCACTGCTGCCGCTGCTGCACGAGGATCAAGAGCAGGCAGTGCAGGCGGCCGAGAGGGCGATTGCCCAGTTCGCAGGGCTATATCAGCGCAACTGGCTGTCCGGGATGCGGGCGAAGCTCGGTCTGTTCAACGAGGAGGCGGACGATCAGGCGCTCGTCGACGAGCTGCTCGCTCTCATGCAGAAGACGCGCGCCGACTACACGAACACGTTCCGTGCGCTGACGCTCGGTACGCTTGAGGAGACTTCGCTGTCCGGTACAGCGGAGCTCACACCTTGGCTGGAGCGCTGGCGGGCACGGCTCGGCAGACAGGTGGAGAATGCGGCTGCGTCGCAGAAGCTGATGCAGGCGAGCAATCCTGCAGTCATTCCGCGCAATCATCGGGTCGAGGCGGCGCTCGAGGCGGCAGAGCAGCATGGCGATTACAGCGTGCTGGAGCGGCTGCTCGCTGCCTTGAGACAGCCGTATGCCTATGTCCCCGAGCAGGCCGAGTATGCGGAGCAGCCGGAACGATCGGAGCGTCCGTACCGTACGTATTGCGGGACTTGATGGAAGAGGGAGCCGGTCCTATGACAGTTCAGCTCAATGAAGCAGTACAGCTGCTCGCCCGTACGCCGCAGGCGCTGGAGCAGCTGCTGGTCGGCTTGTCGGACGAGTGGCTGACATGTAATGAAGGCGAAGGTACGTGGAATGCGACTGAGGTTGTGGAGCATCTGCTGGTGGCCGAGAGGACGAATTGGATTCCGCGGCTCGAGTGGCTGATGAAGGAAGGGGAGGGGCGGGCCTTCCCTCCGTTCGATCGATTCGCCCATCTGCAGCAGAGACGGGACGATTCGATGGAGTGCAAGCTTCGTGAATTCCGGCAGCTGCGCGAGGCGAGCCTTGCAAGGCTGCATACGATCATCAATTTCGAGAGCGACCTGGATCGGACCGGACGGCACCCTCAGCTTGGCATCGTGAAGGCGAGCGAGCTGCTGGCCACCTGGGTAGTTCATGATCTGACGCATACGTCACAGATTACCAGAGTGCTGGCTAACCGATACCGGTCAGAGGTAGGACCATGGGTGCAATACTTAAGTATCCTTCGATAACAGCAGGAGATGACCTTAGACTTAGTCCGAGGTCATCTTTTTTGGATCCAACATTGTACAAATCCAATAACTTTTTGTTTACATCAATTCATAAAACAGATTAAAATACCGATATATAATGTCGAATAGAAGGGCGAACTGTCGACAATCTTTGTTGATCACAGTAAGGGGGTAAAATAAAACACAGCTGCCGTCGTGAAAGTGCTTACATTACAAGTTTCGGGTTTTACTGATAATGTAAGGTGAGCGAAAAGAAGACATGAATGTTAGCGATACATATTACATCGTGAGGAAGTGGACAAATGACCAAGACACGGAATTATTTCAGCAAAAACCTGTTATTTTCTATGCTGAACCTGCTGCTAATCGGAGTCGTACTTATATCTGTCAGCGCTTATTTCCAGAACAATATTTTGTCCGACACGATCCGGGAGCAGACACATGGAATGACGTCCGTATGGGCGAAGGACGTTTCAATTAAGGATGTGGAGGCGGCCTTAAGCGATAAGCGCTGGGATGCGCCAGGGCAGCAGCAGCTGTCCAAGAAGTTCGATAACTTCTCAGCTTACAATGCCAACGTTGCACAAGCTTACATATTCGGTGTGGAGCTGCAGGATGGCAACAAGACGTCCGCGATCGCGTTTCCGAATCATGTCGTGACAGCGCTGAAGGAAGCGGGGCTGAACGTCGGCGACATGTATGAGCAGCCGGAGGGCGTTGTTACAGCGATCAAGAGCATGCTCGAGACGAAATCAGAGACGTTCACCTCCTTCTATAAGGACGATTTCGGCACTTGGCTAAGCGTGCTGTATCCGATTATGAATAATGAGGGCAAGGTCGTGGCTTACTTCGCCGTTGACATCAATGCACAGGCGATTCCAGAGGCCAAGGAGGACTTCATTAAGAGCTCCATGATCTTGCTGCTAGCCGCGCTTATTGTTTGTGGTGGCGCCCAGTATTTCGTAGCGAGGAGAACGCTGCTGCCGCTGAACGAGCTTGTTCGGGGCATTGAGCAGGTGTCCGTCGGTAAGTTCAACTTCGTCTTGTCCGAGAAGGGCAGCTTCGGTGAGCTGAATGGCAAGTTCAATGCGATGGTGTCCAATATCCGCGACATCTTGTCCAGTATCAAGCAGACAGCGAGCAGTGTATCGGAGGCCTCGAACCAGTTGTATGCCATTACGGAGGAGAATCGCCGTAGCGTTGAGTTCATTACGACCGAGGTTAAAGAAATGAATTCGCATGT
Source organism: Paenibacillus sp. YYML68 (assembly GCF_027923405.1). NCBI lineage: Bacteria > Bacillati > Bacillota > Bacilli > Caryophanales > Paenibacillaceae > Paenibacillus > Paenibacillus sp. YYML68. Next base: position 358,890 of record NZ_BQYI01000001.1, read on the forward strand.
CGATCAGCAGAAGACGTCGACCGAGGAATGTGGACGCTCGATGGAGGACATCTCCAACTCGCTGCACGTGATCGCCCAGACTGCGGGTCAAGTGGCGAATGCCTCTCGTGAGATGAGAAGCTTATCCCAGGAAGGTGACACAGCGGTTCAGACGATCTCCGATCAGATGGCTCGGATTAATGCCAACTCCTTGTCTACGACGGAAACGATGAAGCTGCTGGAAACGAAGTCGATGGAAATTGGTTCGATCGTCAAGCTGATCAAGGACATCTCGACGCAGACGAACCTGCTCGCACTCAATGCAAGCATTGAGGCGGCGCGTGCAGGCGAGCATGGCAAAGGCTTCGCCGTTGTCGCAGCGGAGGTCCGCAAGCTGGCGGAGCAGTCGAACAACTCGACCTTCCAGATCGAGTCGCTGATCGCAGAGATTCAATCTGAGACGAATCAGGCGGTCGCCTACGTTGCACAAGGGACGAGCGAGACGGAGAAGGGTCTGAGCTTCGCGCAGGAAACGGGAGCCGCGTTCAAGGAGATTCTGGACGCAACCCAGCAGGTGGCCAGCCAAGTATTCGATATCTCGTCTTCAACCGAGCAGATGTCGGCAGGCACCGAGGAAGTATCGGCGATGATTACGGAGCTGGCAGGCGTCTCACGCAAGACGGCGGCGAGCACGCACAAGATCATGGAGACGGTTATTGCACAGGAATCGTCCTTGCAGAACATCTCGAGCTTCGCCAGCAAGCTGTCCAGCGTAGCTGAAGAATTGAACGGCATGATCGGCAAGTTCGATACCGAAGTCAAAAAATAATAGAACATTCAGGTGGAGAATATGGGAATAGCGCTAATGCTAACCGTATTCTCCACTCTGCTTCCTACATACAGAATATTCAAGGAGAGAGCATATGCCGAATACGATGAAGAAGCATCCGTCTATATATAGTCGAATTAACAGCACCGAAGAACGCTATCCATCCGACGAAACGATTTCCTCGTTATTCCGCAAAGTCGTTGCTGCTCATGCGTCTGCAACGGCCATTGTATATGGGGAGCGTACGATCTCGTACGACGAGCTGCTGCTGCGAAGCTCACAGGTCGCCGAGCTGCTGGCTCGCGAGGGATGCGGCAAGGGCGACTATATCGGCATATACATGGAGCGCAGTCCTGAGACCGTTATCGCGATTCTCGGCGTGCTGCGGCTTGGCGCTGTCTATGTGCCGATCGACCCGGAGCATCCTATTGAACGCAATCGTTACATTGTGGGAGATGCGCATTGTAAGCAGCTTCTGACGAAGGACGTGTATATGGCGCAGGCCAAGAGCCTGTCTGCAACAATCGGGGTTGAGGAGCCGCTGACGATGGAGCGCTGCTTCGAGGGCAACGGTCAGTTCGCGGACCCGGAGCTCACACCCGATGATCTGGCCTATGTGATCTACACATCCGGTTCGACAGGCAAGCCGAAGGGGACGCTGATCCGTCATAGAGGCGTCGTCAATTTGTGGAACACGTTCACGCAGGACCTCGGCGTGACGCATCAGGATGTCGTCACCCAGTTCTCGACGTTCAGCTTCGACGCTTCCATTATTGATACGTTCATCGGCCTCTTGAACGGCGCGAAGCTGGTCATTCTGACGAAGGAGGAGCAGTTGACGCCGGAGCTGTTTCTGGCCTTGCTGGAGCGGCAGCAGGTTACGCACATCGGCTGTCTGCCGACGTCCGTATTCAACCGTCTCTCCGAGGTTACAACGGCTGATTCCAAGAGCAAGTGGAGAACGGTGAAGCACATTCTGGTCGGCGGAGAGGCGCTGCTGTCGGATCACGTTCGGAAGTTCCAGGGGAAGTTCGGCACGGCGACGACGATTATTAATGCCTACGGCCCAACCGAATGTACCGTTATTACGACCTGCTACAAGGTGAAGCAGTACTGGAGCAGTCAGGCGGTAACGGTGCCGATCGGCAAGCCTATTGGTAATTACAAGATCTATGTTGTGAAGCCGGACGGGACGCTGGCCAATGTCGGGGAGGAAGGCGAGCTGTATATCGAGACGTTTGCTCTCGCGAAGGGCTATCTCAACCTGCCTGACAAAACGAACGAGGTGTTCATCGCGAATCCGTTCAGTGACGACCCTCAATCGATGGTGTACACCTCCGGCGACATCGTGAAGCTGCTGCCCGACGGTAATGTAGAGTTCCAGTACCGCAAGGACGGACAGCTGAAGCTGCGGGGATTCCGCATAGAGATCGGTGAGATCGAGAATGCACTGTCGAAGCACCCATCTGTCCTTGATGCGGCCGTCATTGCAGTTAAGGATGGCAACGTCGTGAAGCATCTGTCCTGTTTTTATTCCGAGAAGGAGCGTGTGACCAGCTCAGAGCTAAGGGAGCATCTGAAGGCATACGTGCCGCATTATATGATTCCGAGCTACTTCTACCGACTGACCGAAATACCGCTGTCCCCGACCGGGAAGGTCGATCGTAACAAGCTGCTGACGATGGATAATATTGAGCAGGCAGAGCAGGATGCGCCTTATGAGGAGCCGGCTGGAGAGCTGGAGCAGACGATCGCGGCCGTATGGGCGGATGTGCTAGGTCTTGCCAGGGTCAGCCGCAATGTTAGCTTCTTCGACATCGGAGGCTATTCACACGCGGTCATGCGCGTATTAGCTCGACTTAAGCTGGATTATTCGAGCCTGCGGCTCAATGACCTGTACGCGTACAAGACGATCGGGGAGCTTGCTGCTCATATGAGCACGATGACCGACCATACTCAGGTGGAGGAGCTGTCGATCGTCGAATATAAGGATCTGCTTGAGCGGCCGGCGCTGCCGCGCGTCCAGGTGAACCATAGAGACGGACTCGGCTCCGATATATTGCTGACAGGAGCTACCGGCTATCTGGGCTCACATATTCTCCACGATCTCTTGACGACAACCGATGCGAATATTCACGTTCTCGTACGGCCGAACCTCGGTCAGAATGCAATCTCTCGTATCTGGAAAACAATGGACGTCTACTTCGGTCAGCAGCTATTCGCGAAATATACGAGCCGAATATTCGTGTACGAGGGCGATCTGGTTAGTGCTAGTCTCGGGCTGTCTGGTGAACAGTTAGCGCAGCTGAAGAGTAAGATTACGTCCATCATTCATGCTGGAGCCGATGTGCGTCATTTCGGCCGTGCCGATGAATTCCAAGCAACGAACGTCGTAGGGACGGACAACCTGCTTAACCTGGTGAAGCAGCGTCCGGAGATTGCGTTCCACTTCATCTCGACGCTAGGTATTCCGGAAGATATGGCTGCATCCGGTATATGGGAGTCGGTCTCGGAGAGCGCGGATGCGTTCTACCAGGTGAAGCTGGACAATGTGTACACGAACAGCAAGCTGCTCGCTGAGAAGCTCGTAGCCGAGGCGATTACAGCCGGCTTGCCGTGCTCGATTTATCGGGCGGGCAACCTGTCGTGTCATAGCGTTACCGGACATTTCCAGAACAACATTAACGAGAACTACTTCTACCGCATGGTGAAGTCGTTCCTGCTGCTGGGCAAGGCGCCGATGGTAGACACGTACGTCGACATTACGCCGATCGATTGCGCCAGCAGTCTGATGGTGTCGTTGATGAAGCAGCCTGTACTTGGCGGCACGTATCACATCTGCAACCCGAGTCCAAGCATGTACGGGGCGTTCATACAGGCATTGACCGCACGAGGGTATGAGATTGAGCTGATGCCGCAGCAAGAGTTCGAGCGCTGGGTGTTGAAGGAGGGTGGTGCTGTCAGTCAGGAGGGCGTGGAGCTGGCCATGGCACTGCTCGATGGAGATGGCGTGCGCACCTCTCCTTACCGTTACTCGAGCGCGCAATCGTATCTGCAGGCGCAAGAGGATGTGAAGCGGATGCCTGAGCTCCATGAGCTGGTGGGCAAGCTCGTCCAGCATGCGGTCGATCGCGGGTACTTCCCGCCAGCGACTCGTCACAGTGCTTAGCAAATATGCACAGCCTCTGTAGGCTAATTGCCTTGTGTCATCGTGTAGTATAAGTTGAAGAAGGTCAGCACGGATGTGCTGGCCTATTTGCTGTTTATTCGTATTGCACTATAGGGCGAGGAAAATAGTTACAGTATATCAGTAGCGTTGCATAAATCATGACATCTAAAATGGTGGAATATTCAGAAATTAGTTTTCAAATTCCAAGGGCCAAAAACTTACGGGGTACCCCTGAAACAGGCAGTTGCTGTCCATTTGTAATATTCATCCTTTTCAAGTTGATGATTGGTTTTTTTTCGACTTAGGCGACTTACTGGTCTTTCTGTTTCTTCTGTCGCCCTCTCGAAGTTCGACTTGGTTTTCGCTCTACTGCTGCGACCATCCTCAGCCACGGTTGCCACATGAGTTCTTTCAAAGCCTCAATGAGTTCCGTTAACGTTCGACTCGTTCCCAGTTCTAGCTTCATAAGCAGCAGCAAGCAGTATGCAATTAAACAGATCCAAATCTGATTCATCACTGCGTTCTCGCTGTCACCGTAAAAACAGGTTAGCTTCAGGTTCTGCTTGACCCACCGGAAGAACATCTCGATCTGCCAGCGGCTACGATACAGGTCACCAAGCTCTTCTGCCGTCAGGTCGAACCGATTCGTAATGATACGGACCTCATTACCGCGACCGTCTGTGGTGACGATCATACGAAGGGGGTGCTGCATGCGCTTGTGAGCTTTGCCTAGCACGACTTTGACATCGCGGATGATGTCTGAATCTGTGTTCACCGAAAGTTCTTCCACTTCTTCGACAACAGCATTGTCCTTTAATCGTGATACGAATCGAATGCCACGCTCGCAGTAACTGTCGTATTTGCCGTAGTCCAGATACCCGCGGTCCATCAGATACGTGACGTCCGACTCATCGATCAGGACGTCCATTTGGCTGCGGTCTGCGGGCCTTGCAGGCGTAACCACTGCCTTATCCGGATAAACATGGTCGGGGTCAGCAAATGCCACTCGCAGGTGCAGTTTCACGCCTGCTTTCGTTTTTCGGAAAGTCGCCCATTTATACCGCTGTAGGCAAACGCTGATCGTAGAAGAGTCTATAATCTTGACCGTTCCGATGCGCCCTGATATCGGCCTAGCATCTCGATGCAACTGTGTAATGAGATTACAAAGGATGGCTTGAAGTACTTCTGGGTCCAGTTGATTATTTTTACGGGACAACTGGGATGCACTGATCGAAGCAATGCCGAGTTGCTTTTGAAATTCCTCGTCGTGCTCCAGCTTTCGCATGATGGAACGAAGACCCTTTCGCTTCTCTAACTGTGCTTCGATGAAGATGTACAGAAAGACTAAGGTGTCGAGCTTTTTCACATAACGGTCGAGCGTAGTCGTGCTTTGCCAATTCGGGATGATGTTTGGATTTATTGGTGCAACCCATTTACCAAATGCAGAAAATAGTGTATCCTTGTCCATGCGTATCTCCTAAGTTAGGGATTTGGACAGGGCTACCTGTTACCCTAATTTTAGGAGTTTTTTGTTACAGAGTACGACCTATTTATTACAATAATAGCACAATTTGTCCAATCTGTTCGCGTGTTAGTTTTTATGCAACGCTACTGACAGTATATGTCGAAGAGTTTTAAGAAAGTTTGATCAAACTAGGGCTTATTTCATCCAATATCACGCTGTATAATGGGCTTATAGTTCAGTAGTACCACAATCTAGCGTATTTGACCAGCAACTTTATTCAGGAGTGAGAAAGGGGATTGACCGTTAGTGTATGAACATCGACAACTGATCCGACATCTTGCAGCTCGACCCTTGCAAGTATTGCTGCTTGCCGTGGTGGTGCTACTTGGCTTGTATGGAGTGGGGATGGAGCAGGCACACGCCTCGACACCAGCGCTGACTGATTATATGTTCGGCGAACCCTCCAACAGCAAGGGGAACAACAAGGACACGAACACGAATAACAACTTTCGACATTTTACAGCGACGACATATTCGGGCGTCAACTTAACGGATGCGCAGAGGGGCAACACTGCGGTCGTCCGGCCCAATGGCACACAGGATAACTGGAACATTACATATACGCTCGATCTAGACCGTCTAACGTCGGTCATTGATAAGGGCGACCTGCAATTCAAGGTCATCTTCGACGGTCATAGTATCGACGAGACGTGGGATAACGATCTTCTGGAGTATAAGCTGGAGCGAGTGACCTCGAACTGGCAATATATCAAGGTGACTGGCTATGGAGATGAACAGGGTAACGATGAATTCAATGACGTTGAGGGATGGGTTCGGGACATAGACAAGGGCTGGTTCAATCTCGATCCGCTAACGCGAAAAATATTAGTAGGCTTCTACTCCACCGATGGGGAGAAGAGTAATAACCGTACGCAGGTTGAGAACGTTCGCGTGTACTTCAGGGATACGGTGCGACCGTTGCTGAAGAAGGTAACGCCGTTAACTGCGAACGGATCGTACAAGAAGGATAGTAAAATTTCGTTCCAGCTCGAATTCGATGAGCCGGTCAAGGTGAACACGAGCTCCACGATTCCGATGAATACAGGCGGTGCGGCCGTCTACGAGAGTGGCAATTATTCCAATACACTTACCTATTCGTATATTGTCAGAGAAAATGACGATCAATCGAAGCTCGATACGACGATTAATATGCTTAATATCGCGAGCCTTACGCTGAGGGTGCAGGATCTTGGGGGCAATGAGCTGATCGATACCGCACCTGGCTACTCCAACGGCTTGACTGCGAGTGCAATTAAGGCGGACGGCAAGGCGCCGAGCGTGAACAGCAGCGGCATTACGGTGAGCAAGCGGGATACGATGCTGCGATACGGGGACATCATCGAAATTACCGTGCCCTTCACCGAGAACGTGAATGTGAGCGGGCAGCCATCGGCGATTACGCTATGGTTCAATAACGGCTCGTTCGCTACTGCGAAGAGCATTGGCAATAACTTGAGTAGTCTTACGTTCGAATATATCGGAGGAGAGACGGGACAGGATGTGGCCTTGCTCGACTTTGCTTCATCTGGCAGCTTCCTTGGCGGGATGATTACTGACGTGGCGGGTAACCCGCTCGCGAATCAGAGCGTGTCAGGCTTCTCGGCCTTCAACATTGGGGTTGATACGAAGGCGCCGACCATCACCTACACACGCTCTGGCGCCGATACGTATAAACAGACCGAGTCGGTTCGCGTTGATCTGAATGACGGAAGCGGAACAGGCGTAACCGACCTGTTCACCTATCATTGGTCCGCGCAGACCTATGTATCGGACTGGAATGCTGTGACGACGACAGCGGCGCCGGGGACGACCTTGACGTCCCCGACTGGCATGACAGGCACGCAATATTTGCACGTGCGCGCAGCGGACAAGAACGGCAACGTCCGAACCGAGTTCACGCCTGTCAAGCTCGACAACACACCACCTGTAATCCAAGTGAACCCGAACGGGGGGACGGCTTACCAGCAGAGCTACACGGTGTCCCTTCAAGCAAGTGATGGTCATGCGGGTATGGATACTGGCAGTCTGAAGTATCAGTGGATTGCTGATGGCGGCACCGTTAATGAAGGAAGCTGGCGCAGTGCAACACTCGGGGAATCGATTCGCTCGGACTTGACAGGTGCATCGACTGCCGGACAGTGGCGGCTTGCTGTACGGGCGAGCGATCTTGCAGGGAATACGGGCAATATTCAATCCGAGCCGTATACGATTGATCGCACAGGACCGCAGGTGACAGTCACACCGAATGGCAGTGAGACGTACAGTCGAAGCTACAACATTCAAGTGTCCGCCTCTGACCCGGCTGGTATCGGCACGCTTCAGTATCAATGGACCGATAGTGCCGATACGCCGGGATCGGGCTGGCGTTCGACGTCAAGCGGCAGCACGATTACGGGTGAGTCCCACTTCGAGGGCATGTGGTACTTACATCTGATGGCGACTGACTCAGCGGGCAACGTCACGACGACGTACAAGCCGTTCCGATATGACCAGCAGGCCCCAACTGTCAGCTTCTCGCCTGATGGCTCGAGCGCTCCGGCGAAGACGGCGAATCCAACCGTCAATGCGGTAGATGCGTACTCGTCGGTCCAGCTGTACGCCATGTGGAAGCGTCAAGGCGAGTCGGTGCAGGCATCCGATGCAGGCTGGGTGCAGGTGAGCACAGCGAACGTGCCGCTGAACAGCGGCGACGGCTCCTGGGTGCTTCATGTGAAGGCGACGGACAGCGCGGGCAATATGCAGCTGTACGTGAGCTCGCCGTACTTGCTCGATAACACGGCGCCGACGGGCTCGGTTGTTCCGATGAAGGCTTCGACGACATTACCGCAGGCCGAGCTCAAGCTGACAGGCACCGATACAGTCAGCGAGACGGGTGAACTGGAATATACGATTTCGTTGGACGGGGGCAGTCAGTGGAGCAGCTGGCAGCTGTTCACGGCAGAGGTTCCAGTACAGCTTCCCGACCAAGAGGGTACGTACCCAATACAGGTGAAGCTTCGCGATCAGGCGCTCAACGAGAGCAACGTATATACGACTGAAGTTGCGGTAGATCGGACCGCACCAACGGCAGAGGTTCAATATTCAACGACGAAGCCGACGAAGCAGAGCGTCATCGCGACATTGATCAACGTGCAGGACGGGGTTACATCGAGTGCTGATGTGAGGGTCGTCAATAACAACGGCGACATGTCCAGAACGTTGACCGAGAACGGTACCTTCGAGTTCATTATTGAGGATGAGGCGGGCAACCAGCGTACGATCGAGGCGAAGGTAAGCTGGATCTTCGAGGAGGCCGTCAGCATCGGTGTGACGCCAGATGGAAGAGCCACAGCTGCACAGGGGGCCAAGGCTGTCGTGACCGTTACGAACACGGCACCATTCGAGGTAGATCCGAAGCTGGAGTATCAGTGGAGCACAAGCGACCAGCCGTCTAGCTCTGCTTGGAGCGTGGCAGCGGACGGCACGTATAACATCACCGATAAGGTGCGTGTCGACGTACAGCTGGCTAACGGCTCGTACACGTTCGAGCTGAACGGCGGTGATGGGGACTGGTATTTGCACGTACGAGCGTTCGACAGTGATGGTGTGCCTGTTGTGAAGTCGACAGGACGGTTCCTTCTGGACAATACGGCACCGACAGGAAGCGTGGAGCTGGCGCAGCCGATTACGCGCAGCCCGGAGGCGAAGCTGAAGCTGACTGGAGCGGACGATCGGACGATTAACGGTAATCTCGAGTATGCAATATCGACGGACAACGGCACGAGCTGGTCCAGCTGGACGCTGCTGGCTGCTGAGCGTACGGTTGATTTGCCCAATCAGGAGGGCACGTACAGCATCTACGTCAAGCTGCGGGACGAAGCTTCGAATGAGAGTGTCAGCTATCCGGTGCAAGCGATTATCGATCAGACGGCGCCAACAGCTTCGATTCAATATTCGACAACGGAAGCGACGAAGCGCCCGGTGACGGCTACACTTGTAGGCTTGGCGGATAATGTGTCTGCCGCTGAGCGCATTACCGTATTGAACAACAACGGTGAGAAGACGAAGGAGCTTACAGCGAACGGGACGTTCACCTTCGTTCTGGCTGATGAGGCTGGCAACGAGCGTACGATTGAGGCGAAGGTCGATTGGATCTACGAGGAGAACGTCGAGGTGACGATTATGCCTGCCGGTCAGGGGACCGCTGCACAGTCGGTGAAGGCGAGCGTCGTCGTGACGAACAGCTTCCCGGTGCCTGTAGACCCGAAGCTGGAGGTTCAATGGACGAAGGAGAATGCAGCACCGGCTAGTCAAGGCTGGAAGAAGGCCGAGGCGGGCACTTATTCGTTAGATGGCGAAGGTGCCGAGGCGAAGGTAACCATTACAACCGATGAGCACGGTCATCACCTAGAGCTGAGCGGGGTGGATGGAAGCTGGTACTTACACGTCCGCGCCTTCAACAGCGACAATGAACCGACGCTGAAGTCGAGCAGCCGCTACTTGCTGGACAATACGGGGCCGACGGGCTCGGTAGAAGCGGCTGTAGCTGTAACGAAGAGCAATGAAGTGACGATGAAGCTTCAAGCGCAGGACAACCTGAGCACGTCGTCCGAGCTCATGTATACATGGTCGACAGACGGTGGGCTGACGTGGAGCGCATGGGCTGCCTACGACACGGAGAAGACGGTCAAGCTGCCAGATCAGGAGGGCGAGCACACCGTTCTTGTGAAGTTCCGTGATGCGGTCTTGGTTGAGAGTGCGACCTACAGCACGCGTGTGACGATTGACCGCACAGGTCCATCAGCCGTCGTCCAGTACTCGCTTAGCACCTACACCAAGGGCGTGGTAACCGCGACGCTTGCGGACTGGAGCGATAACGTATCGACACCGGATCGAATGAAGGTGACGAATAACGGTGGAGCTGAGGTGAAGACGTTCAGCTCTAACGGAGCCTTCAGCTTCATCCTTGAGGATGAAGCTGGCAATACAACGTCAATCGAAGCGAAGGTAGACTGGATCTTCGAGGAGCTGGTTACGATCAGCCTCGAGCCGAACGGCAGCACAGTGGCTGCCCGCGAGGCGAACGCGGAAGTAACGGTACATAATACAGCACCGATTACGGTGGATGCGAAGTTGCATTACCAGTGGAGTCAACAGGCGACACCTTCTGATCCGAATTGGATCGAGGCTGTGCACGGAAGCAGCAAGACGCTCGCGGAAGGTGTCACATCTCGTGTAGTCGTCAGCGGAGGCAAGCATCAGATTAAGCTTGCTGGAGCGGAAGGAAGCTGGTACTTGCACGTGAAGGCGCTGAACAGCGAAGGGGCACCGACGGTGAAGTCGAGCGAGCCGTATGTGCTTGATAATACGGCGCCGAAGGGCAAGGTGCGTTACAGTCCGGCTACCGCGACGGGCAGCTTAGTAACGGCGTATCTGGAGCTAGAAGAGGCAGCGACGGTCATCAGCCCTGAGAACGGGGCGTTGTTCCGCGTTTTTGATCAGAATGGGGAATACGAGTTCCGCTTCAAGGATGCAGCAGGCAATATCGGGACCGTGAAGGCGGAGGTGACGTGGATTGATCCGTCGCTCAGCACGGCCCATATCAGCTTCTCCACCCGAGAGCTGACGAATAAGCCAGTGCAGGTGACGATCAGCGTCACGGGTGAGCCTGAGCGCAGCATTGCGAGTGTGGACATTCCGGCTGATATGCAGCCGGTGCTGATCGACAGCAAGGCTGCAGCGAATGGCACGGTCACCTCGGTCGTCTACGAGGTAGGGGCGAACGGTATCTTCCACGTTAATATTAGCTATAGTGGCATAGACCGTATAGACCGTATTCCAGTAACGGTCGATAACATCGATCGGGTCGTACCGACTGGCTATGTCACACTCGATAAGCAATCGTGGACGAATGGTCAAGTGATCGCGACGTTGCATGCACAGGATAACGCCGGTGCTGTAACGGTGCTGAACAACGGAGGCCAGTGGACGCGTACATTTACGGATAACGGGCAATTCGAGTTCGAATTCCGCGATGCAGCAGGCAACACGGCCAAGGTGATCGCTACGGTGAGCAACATTGACCGTACAGCACCAGTAGGCACCGTGTCCTACAGCACGATGACGTGGACGAAGGAGCAGGTGACCGCGACCTTGTCCGCAACGGATAATAGCGGCGCAGCCGTCGTCATCGTCAACAACAACGGTCAGGCTGACCGACTGTTCACGGATAACGGCGAATATACGTACATGCTTCGCGACGCGGCGGGCAACACCGCAGAGGTGAAGGCGGTAGTGTCTCAGATCGACCGCGTCGCACCGACGGGAACGCTGAGCTACAGCGTCGACCCTAGCCAGACGACGAATCAAGCGGTCACGGTGACGATTACGCTCAGCGATGCTTCGAATACGGCTCGCGTTACGAATAACGACGGAGCCTTGACGTACACGTTCGAGGACAACGGGGAGTTCGTGTTCCACATCGCCGATGAAGCGGGCAATACCGCGGAGGTGAAGGCGGTTGTGGCCAATATGGACACCATCGCACCTCAAGCGGACGTTCAATATTCGGTCACATCTTGGACGATCGGTAACGTGACGGCATTGTTGAAGCCAAGCGAGCCGGTTCGCGTGCTGAACAATAACGGTTCATTGGAGTACGTGTTTACAGACAATGGAACGTTTGACTATGAGATTGAGGATGAAGCTGGCAACAAGGCGACGATTACGGCCAAGGTTGACTATATCGATCGGACGCCCCCTGCCGGTACGCTCGAGTACAGCACAACGGCTTGGACGAGCAGCAACGTGACGGTCACCCTGCAGCCGCAGGACAACAGCGGCGCATCAGTTACCGTTACGGGTGGGAAGCTGACGCATACATTCACCGATAACGGCGAGTATACGTTCACGCTGAAGGATGCCGCTGGCAATATCGGCACCGTGAAGGCTACGGTGAGCAACATTGACAAGACGGCGCCGACCGGTACCGTATCGTTAAGCACGACCAACAAGACGAATCAGGATGTACTAGCGACGTTAACGGCGCAAGACAGTCAGAGCAAGGCGACGGTCGCGAACAATAATGGCAGCATGACGTATCTGTTCACGCAGAACGGTCAGTTTACGTTCGAGCTCGTCGATGAAGCGGGGAATAAGACGCTCGTACCAGTGACCGTCAGCAACATCGACAAGACCGCGCCTACCGCACAGCTGGTCTATTCGGAGAAGGGATGGACGAAGGGCAACGTACAAGTAACGGTGAAGCCGAGCGAGCCTGTGACCATCGTCAATAATAATGGCTCCGATACGTATACCTTCACGGACAATGGCAGCTTCCAGTTCGAGCTAATCGATCAGGCAGGCAACAAGGCGGTCATTACTGCCGAAGTGTCGAACATCGACCGTACGGCGCCCACGGCTGAAGTGCTGCACAGCGTCCAAGGCTGGACGAACGGCGATGTGACCGCAACCGTCGTACCATCGGACAACAGCGGAGCGCCTGTCATCATCGTCAGCAACAATGGCAAGAGCGATTATGTGTTCCGCCAGAACGGCGAATTTGATTTCGTGCTGCGGGATGCAGCGGGCAATACGGCGACGGTGAAGGTAACGGCTGCCAATATCGATAAGACGCCGCCAACTGGCAAGCTGGTGTACAGCGCCGACGTGCGGAAGAAGACGAATCAGGATGTGACCGCAACGGTAACAGCCAGCGATACACAGTCGAAGGTGCATATCGCGAACAACGACGGCAAGCCGACCTATACGTTCACGGCGAACGGAGAGTTCAAGTTCGAGCTGGTCGATGAAGCCGGCAACGTCGGCTATGCCACAGCGGTTGTAGCCAATATCGATAAGGAAAAGCCGACGGCTACGGTCGAATATTCCAAGCTCGGCCCGGCTCCGACGAACAAGGACGTCATTGTGACGCTGAAGAATGCATCTGAGCGCATCTACGTGACGAACAACGAGCAGAAGACGAGCTATACGTTCACGACGAACGGACAGTTCGCCTTCCAGATCGTCGATGATGCGGGCAATACCGCGGTCATCGAAGCGAAGGTCGATTATATCGACAAGGTCGCACCAGTCGGAACGGTCACCTATAGCACGACCGAGCCTACGCGCGAAGCGGTGAAGGCGACCGTTCAAGCGTCGGAGCCGTTCCAGGTGAGCAACAACCTCGGACGGACCGAGCGTGAGTTCTATCAGAATGGCAGCTACGAATTTATATTAGTTGATGCAGCGGGCAATGTCGGATCGGCTACCGCAGTCGTCGGCAACATCGACCATACGCCTCCGCAGGTGACGGTGACGTACAGTGAGCAGCAGCTTACGAACGGGCCGGTCACGGCAACGGTCGTCTCGAACGAGCCGATCCGGGTGCTGAACAACAGTGGCAGCAGCCAGCTCGTCTTCCGCGAGAACGGTACGTTCACGTTCCTCGTCGCGGATGCTCTAGGCAATGAGACGCGTGTCGATGCAGTCGTCAGCAATATCGACAAGCAGGCACCGCAGCTCGTCCTCGAGCGCACGGGTGAGCTGAGCTTCATCGAGAGCGGCAGCTATCGATTGGATGACTATTGGGCAACGGATGGAACGGATGGCGACCTGACCGCAAGCGTCGTCGTCAGCTACAACGGCTTCGATATCGCCAAGCCGGGCACGTACAGTGTGCAGTACTCGGTAACCGACCGTGCAGGCAATACGACGACGGTCTCGCGCAAGGTAACGGTGATCGGCAAGAATGAGAAGCGTCTGTTCGTGAACGGTACGGCAGTGGGTACAGAGGCTCTGATCATGAAGGGAGCCAAGCATACGTTCCAGCTCGTCAATGGCGAGGGTGCAGTGTCGATCAAGTGGAAGAAGGGCAAGGTCGATCACGGCGGCATGAAGGCGGGTGCGACTGAGCTGGCAGGCACGGAGTTCACAGCAGCATCGTCCGGCTGGTATACGTTCTACGTGCAGGACCAGGAGCGGAAGTCCTATCTCGTGCACCTGTACATCAGCTCATTGTGATGATGAGGCAATCGGAATGGCTTAACCTATGGGAGGCAGTATGAATAAATGGATGAGAAGGACGATCGCAGCGGCTGGCAGCTTCGCGCTCCTGCTGGCAGCGCCGCTCCAGCAGTGGGCGTACGCGGCAGCGGAGACGAACGGCCCGTCGATCGTCAAGGTGAACAACGACTACGTGCAAGTAGACATTAAGCGGGACAACGGTCGCTTCAGCATCAAGAACTTGCTGGGCGACTCCACCCGCCCATCGGACAACGATGCTCCGCTGCTGTATAAGGATAAGGAGCCGGAGACGTCGTTCGCGACGTTCCGGGTCGGAGGCAAGGACTACATCTACGGGAACCCTTACGGGTTCCTGAATATGAGCGGCACGTTCAGCGAGCTGCCTCAGACGACTGGCGGCGTGAACACGTCGGTGTGGAACGTCGGGGCGATTAGCATCAGGCAGACGCTGGAGGTCGTGAGTGATGTGAACCATCCGAACGTTGGTAATGTGCGTGTTCGCTATGAGGCGAAGAACAACGGCTCGCAGCCCGAGGCGATCGGAGCGCGCATCTTGCTGGACACGATGCTCGGCACGAACGACGGTGCAGGCTTCATGGCTGGCGGTAGCGGTCAAGATATGACGAAGGAGCAGCGTCTGACCGGCAGTCAAATTCCTGCCTATTGGCGCAGCGTCGATAACAAGTTCAATCCGGCGGTGTTCGGCTACGGACTTGTGAGCGGCTGGGGCAATGAGAAGCCGCATGAGCTTGTGTTCGGTCATTGGAACAAGCTGTCGGAGACGAAGTGGGACTTCACACCGGATTCGACGCTCGATTTTACGAAGACGGGCAATCCGTATGGAACGGCAGACAGTGCGGTGGCGCTGTACTGGAATCCGAACAGTCTTGCTCCAGGCGAAAGCCGCGTCTATGAGACGTACTACGGCGTCGGCAACTTCATGGCATCGGCGGGCTCGCCGTATCGTCTGCAGACGTTCGCTCCGACGCAGCTGACGGTGAATGAAGCGAAGGATGGCTATACGGAACAGGAGTTCGAGATTAAGGTCGAGATGGACAACACGCAGTCAGGCGCGAGAGCGCTGACGAACGTGACGGCAGGACTTATTCTGGAGGACGGGCTATTGCCTGTTACGGGGCAGCCGCTGCAGCAGACGACATCGGCCGTCGCTGTGAACGGAAGCCATACGTTCACCTTCAAGGTGAAGGCCGCTCCGCAAAGCACCTATACGGTCAAGGAGTATCGCATCGATGTGAAGGCAGATGAGTATGCGGAGGCGGTATCGGGCGGCGGGTTCATTATGCTGCCAGGCATCGCGGGAACACCGCCTGCTGTTCAGTTCGAGAAGATTGGACCGGAGACCGTGTACAAGGAAGGCACGCGGTATATGACGGTGAAGGGTCAAGGCTTCGACGTGCTGAAGGACTTGTCACGGTGGGAGCTGTGGCTCGAGCAGAAGACGACGGGGGAGAAGACGCTCATTCCGGCCCGAGCCATTACCGTGTCGAGCGATACCGACCTGATGGTGAAGGTAGAGGGTGAATATGAGACAGGCGAATACCAGTTCGTGCTGAAGCATGAGTTATTCGGCACGCTGCGAGCCGGTCAGATGATTACGGTTAGCGATGATACGAAGTATATCGGGCAATATTACGGTCTGCTCGTCGTTCGCAAGACGGTCGCTGCGGGGGAGGACCCGGTATACAGCCTCGTCTCGCTGGACGGTGAGGAGGCGCTTGAGAAGCTGAAGGAGGACCTTCCAGCCTCAGACAGCATCGTGCTGGAGATTCGCGGCGATATTATGGAGCGGACGGAGGACGGTCAGACGCAGTATGTCGTCGGAACGGAGAAGAACGCGGCCGAGATCAATTCGGTCATCGAATACAAGGGCAAGCCGCTTACGCTCGTCAAGCAGCAGGCGGACAGCACTCATATTAGCGATTATATTGAGATGACGGGCGACGGCTCCCTGCGAATATCGGATGGCGGCATGGAATTCTGGAAGTACGAGTTCGCGCTGGAGCTGAAGGATGGCGAGGACTACTCGCTTGATCCGCAGGACGATCAGGAGCCGGTCACACTGGAGCTGACAGGTCTTGGCAAGGCGGTCAAGATGATCAGCGGCTTCGCGATCGAGATCAACGACGTTATTCTTCAGGAGAAGGCGCTGTCGTTCTCCGGCTTGATGGCGTTATCGTTCTTGCCGGGAGGCAAGTCCAAGTATACGGAGCTGAAGGAGCAGCATTGGGGCACCGAAGGCAACGGCAAGGGTGGTGATCTGGGCAAAATGGATGATAGCCTGTTCAGCTTCTCGGCCTCTGTAGACAGCGTGTTGTACGGGGAGAAGGACGATGGTAAGGTCGGTTTCGTTGGAATCGATACGACCGCATCGCTCCAGCTGCCGGAGGACTTCCTCGGCGGGTTCATCAAGAGCAAGAAGTCAGCCTCTCTTACGATCAACACAATAGACAACATCTACGGTGTCGATTTGGAAGCGGAGATCAAGGTCATTGAGTTCCATGGCATCTTGACGATTGCAATCGTCGAAGGCAGCCCGACGATCGACGACTTGTTCATCTCCGCAGGCGGGGAGCCGGGTATTATGATCTCTCCTGCTGTGTTTCTGACGAAGCTCGGCGGCGGTGTGGAGGATTTCAGCTCGGCATCGGACGGTCCAGGCAAGATCGTCGTACAGGCGGCACTGAAGTTCGCGAAGGTGCTGGAGGGTGATTTTATACTGAAAATATCGTGGTTCGGCTTCACGCTGACCGGTGAGCTGGCGATCGCGAAGCTGCCGTTCCTCAAGGAGGTGTCGGTCGATGCCCGATGGGCAGCACCGGCTAAGCTGGAGCTGAACGCGGCGCTGAACGTGCTCGATATTGTGATCGGTCAAGTCTACGTGTACATCTCGGGAGAACGATTCGAGGGCTACGCCAAGGCGGGGCTGATTATTCCGAAGTTCATCCCGATTGCAGGCGGCAAGACGCTGGCTGGCATTGAGCTTGGGGTCAGCTCGGAGAGCATCTGGGGCGCGATCGAGATCATCGGCATCCCGATCGGTATCCGCTACTATTGGGGACGCGGCGTTGAATTCATCGATGCGGAGGGCAATGTGAGCTTGCCGCCGGGCATGTACACACAGCTGACGAAGGCGGACAACGGTGAGCCGGTCTATATGGTATTCGGGGGCAACATTCGCCGTACAACGGCTGACCCGAATCGCAAGGAGACAGCGTACATGCTCGCATCCCGCAGCGATATTGCACTGGCCGAAGCGATGCAGCTGCTCGCAGCAGGCGTCCCGGCGAACGAGCATACGATTCCGGTGACCGACCAGCCGATGGCGCTGTTCAAGGTTAATTACACGGGCGAGAAGCCGCAGCTGCAGGTGTTCCGTCCAGACGGCACGGAGCTTCCGCTCATTGCCGAAGGTCAGCCGAACTCGAACTATCTCGAGCAGACGGTATCCGCAGCAGAGAGCACGAGCGGTCAAGAGGAGAAGTGGCTGTACGTATCGGTGCAAGCTCCGGAGAACGGCGGCTGGCGCATTCAATCGAGCAGCCCGGTGACGGTGGAGGGCTTCGAGGTCGACCCGGTGCCAGTGCTCGACACAGTCGGTGCGACGAAGCTGAACGAGCGCGAGCTTCAGGTCAATTGGATGGCGACGAATGCGGATCAGGCGAAGGTGACGATCTCGCTCGTGACGGACTATGAGCAGGCCGGGGTCGTGCTGGCGGACCAAGTCGATGCGACTGCAGGACAAGCAACGGTCACGGTACCTTCGGACACGATGAGCGGACCATATTACGTGCGTGTCTCGATGTCTGACGGTCAGTATGGGCACGACTTGAAGTTCACCGAGCTGCTTACGTTGACGGACCCCGATGCTCCGGCTTCGATCACGGGCCCACAAGTAAGCTTATTCGGAGACGGGAAGCTGGATGTGACGTGGACGCCGAGTCCGACTAGCGGCGTAACGAGCTACATTGTCGAAGTATTCGATGAAGCCGGCGCGCGCGTCGAGTCGCAGGGCGAACAGGTCGTCGACCCGTCGGAGCCGGGCGTCATTATCGGCGGTCAATACAAGTCGAAGACCGGCGAGACGCTAGGTCTGGCTCCAGGTCATAAGTATAGGGTGGGCATTACGGCAGAGCGCAAGACAGACGACGGCGCCTCCCACTATAGCGAGACGGTGCTCTCGGAGCTGATCGAGCTGCCGGTGCCGAACCCGGCGGAGCTGACGGTAACGATGGGCGAGCCATTCAAGGCGCTCGATGCGGGCAATGGCAGCATCGAGTATGTGGCGAACCAGAGCCTTGTGACGCTCGACTTCAAGGCTGATCAGAACGTGCGGACCCGAGTGAAGGTGAACGGGGCTGAAGTGGACTTCAAGGAGGGCGAAGAATGGTCCATCTCCTTGCCTGTCAGCGATGGACAATATCGGGTTGAGTTCTTGTCGGTGAACGACCAAGGCGACTCCTCCAGCAAGACGGTGCAATTCGCCGTCGATACGGCAGCGCCTCTGCTGCTCGTCGAGCCGGGTCACACAGCTGCAGAGCCTGGTGTGCTGCTGGTGTCAGGCAAGACGGATCGCGAAGCGACGCTGCGTCTTGAGGGCCAGGCAGAGCCGGTCGTCGTGAGTCAGGACGGCAGCTTCACGGCGAGAGTCGAGATGGGTGCACAGCAGTCCAAGGAGGTCAGGCTGACGGCCGTAGACCGAGTCGGCAACGAGGCATCGTTCAGCTCGGAGCTCGTCAATACGACGCTGAAGCCGCTGGCTGAGGTGAAGCTGAAGCCTTATCAGGAGCTGATGAAGCAAGGCGATGCCCAGACGTTGACGCTGGCGGGTAAGGCAGCGGACGGCAGCGACGTACAGCTTCATGCGGCGAGCATCAAGTGGAGCCTCTTGATGGGCTCATCGGTGGCAAGTGTGACGGAGGACGGATATGTGACCGCGACCGGCACAGGCAAGGCGCTCGTTAGAGCGGCTTACTACACGACGGACAGCTTCGCCTTCGAGGATGTCGCTGTGATCGACGTGAAGAGTGAGACCGTAACGGTCGATCCTCAGCTGCCGGCACCGCCGCCTGACAACGTGCCGCCTCCACCGAGTGGTGGTGGAGGGCCGATAGATGGGTCGTTGCAGGAGCAGCTGGAGAAGTCGCTCGAGGCACTGCTGGCCGAGCTGATCAACAAGGACAATCGCTTGAAGCTTGTCGGCAGCTACAAGCTGGAGCCGGGCAGCACGAAGATGTTGCCGCTCGGGGAGTACGGCACCTTGACCGTGCCGGACGGTGTGCTCCAGCAGGACGACGCGATCGC
This sequence comes from Paenibacillus sp. YYML68, assembly GCF_027923405.1. Lineage (NCBI taxonomy): Bacteria > Bacillati > Bacillota > Bacilli > Caryophanales > Paenibacillaceae > Paenibacillus > Paenibacillus sp. YYML68. Next base: position 378,717 of record NZ_BQYI01000001.1, read on the forward strand.
GGTGTCGCAGCTGCTCGATGATCAGGCGTACAAGGCGGCGGGGGCGCCGCACGTGTACCACGGGCCGCTGTTCAACCTTCGCTTCGCGCATGCAGAGCCGCGACTCGAGCAACCGCTGAAGCTGGAGCTGGCTTATGACGCGGCTCAAGTGACGGATGTGGAGCAGCTTGGCTTGTACCGCTACAACAGCAGGCTGGGCAAGTGGCAGTATGTTGACGGCGTCGTTCGCAGCAGCAGTAAGACGATCACCGCTGAGGTCGATCAGCTCGGCACGTTCGCCCTCATCGAGAACAAGGCGATGCAGCGGATGGAGGATATGGGCGGACGCTGGTCCGACAAGTACGTGAAGACGCTGCGCTCGCTCGATATCGTCGATGGCGTGGAGCGTGACGGCAGCGCGTACTTCGAGCCGCAGCGCGAGATTACGCGTCTCGAGTTCACGAAGCTGCTCGTCTCCGTCATGTCGAGCATGGGTGTGAAGCCGACGACGACGGACGGCTCAGCAGCGGATGCATCGTTCGCTGACTGGTCCAGCATCCCCGAGTGGGGACGCAGCTACGTGCAGGCCGCTTACGCCAATGGCTGGGTCAGCGGCACGGATAGTGACGCTGGAGTCATCTTCGATGCCGACGCGTCGATCTCACGCGCACAGGCTGTGACGATGCTCGGACGCACGATGAGCGGCGCTCCGAACACCGAGGTGAGCTTCGCGGATCGCGCAGACATCCCGTCATGGGCACAGCCGCACGTCGGAGCGCTGGTGAAGAGCAAGATCGTCTCGGGCTACCCGGACGGCTCGTTCCAGCCGAGCGGTCTCATGACGCGCGAGGAGGCGGCGAAGGTCATCGCCCAGTGGCTGGACAAGGCATCGTTTGAGTAGAGAATGGCGGTGGGTGAGCTTCGGCTTCGTCCGAATTGCTTGCATCGTATAGGAAGTAGATAGAGCCTGCCCCGTTAGCCGAGCATTCGGCGCGGGGCGGGCTTTGTTTGTGAGGTGAGCTCGTAAATATCCGTGGAGACTTGAGAAGTATACATATCCCATTTCAATATGGAATAATAAGAGACATGGAAGAATTCTAGTTTTCTACACAAAACTGTAAGACGGGAGTTGAAGCTTTGCAGCTTATTTTATTTCTAGTGGTGCTCTTTCTTGTTGTCGTTTTCTTAGCTGCAAGGTGCTTCAGTGGCAATTTCTCAAAAAACAAACTCGAAAATTATGGGCTATTGTTATCGCTTACGTTGAGCACTCGTATACTGGAACGCGCTTATTTCACAGCGATATGGTGTATCGTCGGTGGAATGGTCCTGGTATGGTTGTCGGTGTTGTTCTTCAGAACGAAGCACTAATAAAAAACTCACCTCCAAGCCCGCTAAACTGGTATGATAGAAGGTACATATACAGAACTTCAGACAGCTGCAGGAGGCCCCGCGACGAATGACTCTCAATATCTACATATCCGCCTTGCTCATCGTGACAGCCTGCTGCTCGCTATATATTGCTTATCTGGCCTGGAAAAGACGCGAGTACCCGGTGTCGATCGGCTTGTTCTTCGGCATGTGGGTCGGAGCGCTGTATGCGTTCGGCTACGCCTTCGAGATCGTCAGCTCGAATCTGGAGATGATCCGCTTCTGGCTGCGCGTTCAATATATCGGCATCTCGTTCGGCACGCTCGTCTGGTTCATCATGGTCATCCAGTATACGGGACGCAGCACATGGCTGCGCAAGTGGACGATCGCCCTGCTGTCCATCGTGCCGCTGGCCACCTTCATCAGCCACAATACGAACGAATGGCACCAGCTGTTCTATGCAGACATGACGCTCGATTACTCGGCAGGCTTCCCGCTCGCCGCCCTGACGCCCGGTCCGTTCTACAAGCTGCATGTCGCCTATTCGTACACGTTGTTCGCGATCGGTATGTGCTTGCTCTTCGTCATGCACCGGAGCGTGGCGGCTTCGATGCGGCGGCAGGTCGTCACCATGATGCTCGGCTCATGCGCGCCGTACGGCATTACGCTCATTTATTTAAGCGGCGTGCTGCACACGCCCATCGACATCTCCCCGTTCGGCTTCCTGCTGTCGGGTATCTTCTACATCTGGGGCATCTATCAATACAACATGCTGAAGCTCGCGCCGCTGGCTCTAGAGAAAGTATTCCAATCGATGAAGGACGCCGTTGTCGTTCTCGATATGGAGCATCGGGTGACGAGCTTCAATGTGGCAGCAAGAGACACCTTCGAGTCGCTGCGGCACAAGCGAGCGATCGGGCAGTCTGCTTCAACGGTGTTCGACACGTACACAGAACTGCGAGCGCTTCTACACGAGCCTCCGCCGCAGGAGCGGGTGCTGAAGCTAGTCACGCCCAAGGGTCTGATCTATAGCCAGGTGCAGGCGTCGTGGATCTACGACAGCCAGCAGCATCCGGCGGGCAAGCTCGTCATGCTCAGCGACGTGACGGAGGCGGTATCTGTGAAGGAGACGCTCGTCAACAATGCGCGGCAGCTTCAGGAGCTCAATGCGTTCAAGGATCAAATGTTCACTGTCGTCGCACACGACATCCGCGACCCTCTCGCTCTGCTCGTCAGCCTGATGGAGGTGCTGAAGGACGAGCTGGGGACGCATGAGGACAATGAGGTAGACATTGTGCAAGAGATGGATCGGCAAGTTCATAATACGTTCTCGCTCGTAGAGAGTCTCCTTGACTGGTATCGGAGCTTGAAGGGCGAGCTGATGTTCAACCCGTGCGATTGGAATTTGCAGCAGGCGGTGCAGCATAATATCACGATGCTTCAGGTTCACAGCGCCGCGAAGCGAATCGCCATTACGGCGGACGTCCCCCGTGACTTGTCTGTCTATGTGGACAAGGAGATGCTGAACCTCATCATCCGCAATCTGCTGTCCAATGCGGTCAAGTTCACGGGTGAGGACGGACATATTCAGCTGACGGCGAAGCTAGTGACTGCGGACAGCGTGTGTGTATCGATCCGGGACTCTGGACAGGGCATTGGTCCCGAGCAGGCGGAGAGGCTGCTTAAGGAGGCATACACGGTCTCCTCCAGCGGTACGGCTGGTGAGCGCGGGGTCGGTCTTGGGTTGACGCTGTGCCGAGAGTTCGTTCGTATCAATGGCGGTGCGATCTGGTTCGAGAGTGAGCCTGCTCATGGTACGACGTTTCATTTCACTATGCCGGTAGCTCATCGAGGGGCGCCGTCACATTCAACAAGGAGCGACGAACAATGAAGGCTATACTAATCGACGATGAGCGTGCGATGCATTTGGTGATGAGGCATATGCTGAAGAGTCTGGGAGGTGTTCAGGTAGTCGGGAGCTTCTGGGAGGCGGCTGAGGCTTATACGTTCCTCCTTCGGGAGCAGGTGGACGTCATCTTCTTGGATATTCATATGATGGGTGAGAGCGGTCTTCAGCTGGCCAAGAGGCTTCGAGAGAGTGGAGTGCAGGCGAAGCTCGTATTCGTTACCTCATACAAGGATTACGCCTTACCCGCCTTCGACGTCTACGCTTATGACTATATCGTCAAGCCGGTGACCCAGCAGAGACTGAGCTCGACGATCGAACGTCTGCGGATGGAGCTGACGAGTAGTAAGAACGGACCTGACCTCGAGCTGGAGCTTGGTGAGGTTGAGCCGCTGACGAAGCGAGAGAGAGAGGTGCTGCAGCTCATGAGTGAAGGGCTGTCTAATAAGGAGATTGCGGACAAGCTGGAGTTGTCGGAGGGTACAGTGAAGAATCACGCCGTCCACATCTTCAGCAAGCTGCAGGTGAAGAACCGGGTACAGGCGATCGCCATCGGCAGGAAGCTGATGCAGATCAAGTAGCAGACGAGCAAGCAAGGGCTGACCTATAGAGGTCGGCCTTATTTGTGCTGGGGTACGTGTGGTAGCGGCCGTGAGTGGAGTATGCCGTTAATCGTAGAACAGCAATCAGGCCCACGAATGTATTCGCAGCGGGCCTGTTCGACGCGTACTTAACGATTGGCATGCTGCAGAGGCTTCCTCTGCCACCGATCATACAAGAAGATCAGGATGTACGGAATGACAAACCTTACTACCGTAAGAGCATCGTTCCAGCTGTTATAGATGAGCCAGCCCATTCGGTGCGCCCAGAGTCCGAAGAGCACCGTACATGCAGCGAGCACGCTCAAGGTCACGGTTCTTCGCTGCATCGCAACGTTCGGCAGTATGCTGGCGATGACCAGTGAGATCAAGAAGCCAGAGCCAAGGTCAGCGATTCGGTCATCCGACCATATGTCAGGGACAAGACCCGGATTCCAGCGATGCAGGTGGAAGAGTACGTCCGGAATAGCTCCTGGCAGCACTAGAGCGGTGTACGAGAAGCATAGCAACCGGATGAAGTACGGGACAGAGTAGGGTCGGTTCACGAACTGGTCTGCAAGACGGGAGAACAGTAGGAAGCTCGACACATAGACTAGGGCAGACATCCAGATCGCCCAATGGCTGCTGTAGACGACGTAGCCGAGCTCCACATACAGCCATTCCAGCACGACCATGATCCCGCTGTACAGGAGAGCGGCGCGTAGCGGATGCTTGGCTGCATGGTAGCAGAAGGTGATCGCGGTCAGCGGCAGAATGACTGAATCTGCGAGCAGAATGCCGAGGAAGTTGTCCTTGACCGGATCGGATAGCAGCTGTGCCGGGAACTTATAGTAATTCATTAGCAGATTGATAATAATTTCAATCACATCGACGATAAGCAGCCCCAGCACATAGATATTGATGCAGGCGCTCCAGCCGATGCGCTTCTTATATAAGATATAGCCGACTAATGCGAGCATGATGGCAGTTTGGATCAGATATAGCATGCTGCTTCCCCTTATCTCTTCATTCAATATGGTATCCACGAACCGTTCCATTTAGATTAACCCAATACCTTAGCAATTATGACTTGAATAGGTACATACTCCCTTGAAGAAGCTATTAAACAATGTCATCAGCATTCATGACGACACCTTGTTTTCCTTTCATTGAAGAAGAAAGCGCTTTTGTATACGATGAAAGCAGATAAGCCCTGCCTAATATGAACGGGCTAGATCTTCACAATTGATAAGGAGGCAATCCTATGGATACATCCACAACAGCACAGCAGTCAGCCGGCGGTCTACGTGTCCGAGTACAGCGCTTCGGACGTTTCTTGAGCGGGATGGTTATGCCAAACATCGGAGCATTCATCGCTTGGGGATTAATCACTGCATTATTTATTCCGACGGGCTGGTTCCCGAATGAAGATTTGGCGAAGCTAGTCGGACCGATGATCACGTATCTCTTACCTGTTCTCATTGGATATACCGGTGGTCAGATGGTGCACGGCTCCCGTGGTGGTGTAGTCGGGGCCGTAACGACGATGGGGGTCGTAGTGGGGACGGACATTCCTATGTTCCTGGGAGCTATGATTGTCGGCCCGCTCTCAGCATGGGTACTGAAGCGCTTCGACCGTACAATTGAAGGCAAAGTGCGCTCAGGCTTCGAGATGCTCGTTAACAATTTCTCCGCCGGTATTATCGGTGCGTTGCTCGCGCTGGCAGCTTATACAGTTGTCGGGCCATTGGTGCAAATATTCAGCAAGGCACTCGCTGCGGGCGTGCAGATGATGGTCAACGCAGGCTTGCTGCCGCTGGCGAACCTGCTCATTGAGCCGGCGAAGGTATTGTTTTTGAACAATGCGATCAATCACGGTGTACTCAGTCCAATTGCAATGGATCAGGCCGCGAAGACGGGGAAGTCCATATTGTTCATGCTCGAGTCTAATCCTGGACCGGGTTTAGGTATTCTTCTAGCCTACATGCTCGTCGGCCGCGGCACAGCGAAGCAATCTGCATCGGGAGCGGCAATTATTCACTTCCTGGGCGGTATTCACGAAATATATTTCCCTTACATTCTAATGAATCCTCGTCTTATTGTTGCGGCAATAGCAGGCGGCATCACGGGAGTGTTCACGTTCCTGCTGTTCGATGCGGGCTTGGTAGCGCCTCCTTCACCGGGTAGTATATTCGCTTATATTGCCATGGCGCCGAAGGGCGGCTTGCTGCCTGTCCTAAGCGGCGTGCTGACGGCAACGGCTGTCTCCTTCGCCGTCGCAGCCCTGCTGCTCAAGACGACTCGCAAGACGGATGAGGAAGACAGCCTGGAGCAAGCGGCTGAGCATATGAAGCGTATGAAGCAGGCCGGTCAAGGGGAGAAGACAGCAGCTACAGCCGCTGCGGTGCAGAAGGCAGTCGTGAACAAGATTGTATTTGCCTGCGATGCAGGTATGGGCTCTAGTGCTATGGGTGCTTCTATACTGAGGAAGAAGATGAAGGAAGCGGGTATAGACGTAGCTGTTACGAATACCGCGATTAGTGAAATTCCACAGGATGCAGATATTGTCATTACTCATCAATCGCTGACAGATCGGGCTAAGGCTAAGCACGCACAGGCCGAGCATATTTCAATAGACAATTTCTTGAAGAGTCCGGAATACGAGACGTTGGTTAAGAGATTACGCTAACTTATTCGTTAACGCTGGCGCTCGCTGCCAGCGTTAACGGCATTCTGCTCATGAGGGAGATCAGGATGAACGTATCAAGCCGTCATCGGCACATGATCCAGCTCCTGCTGGATCGCCATGAGGAGATGACTGCAGCCGAGGTTGCGGCTGCGATTAATGTGAGCACACGAACGGTGCACCGGGAGCTGTCCGAGCTGAGCGACGTACTGAAGAGCTACGGAGCCGAGCTGCATCGGCGCTCGGGGAAGGGGCTGCGGCTGGAGGCGACACCGGAGCAGCTGGAGAAGCTGCGTACACTGCTGGAAGAGCCAGCAGAAGCAGAGCTTACGGTTGAGAGTCGCTATGTGCTGCTGCTGTGCCAGCTGCTGGAGGAGCGTGAGCCGGTGAAGCTGTTCTCTCTTGCTCATGAGTTGTCGGTGACGGTTGCGACCATCAGCTATGACTTGGATGAGCTCGAGAAGAGCCGCATTGAGAAGGGGGGGCTGCAGCTGATCCGAAGAAGAGGCTATGGTGTTCAGCTCGAGGGACCGGAGACAAGCAAACGCCAGCTTATTGTGCAGCTTGCCGAGGAGCAGCTGGACGTCTCGGACTTGTTCGGACCGATGGAGCAATCGGATAGCTGCGAGCTGAATCCAGTCAAGGTGAAGCTGCTGTCGATGATCGGTCGTGAGCATTTCCTGCACGTGGAGGAGGCGTTATGGAATTGTGAGGACAGTCGGCTTCAGCAGCTATCTGATCTGGATTATACGAAGCTGCTGATCCGTCTATCGACCGCCGTTGCTCGCGTGCAGCGAGGCTATCTCATAGAGGAAGCTGCGGCTGCACCACTACCGGCTGCCTTGGCAGTCGAACCGAGCGCACCGCTCCAAGCGATCATTCGGTGTCTGTCGGATAGGCTGTCTTGCTCGTTCCCACCAGCTGAGCTCACGTACATGTACCGGTTGCTGCAGCTGTCCGACAGTCAGAGCCAGTACGAACTACTCGGCTTCGACGAGACAAAGCTGCTGGACATCGTACATCGGCTCATTCAAAAGGTGGAGGAGAGGCTCGCGCTGTCGATCGAGCAGGATCGCTCGCTGCGTGAAGGGCTGCTTCACCATATGGGACCGGCCCTGAAGCGTATTCGTGAGGGAGTGCCGGTTCGCAACCCGCTACTCCGTGAGATCAAGCGTGACTATAAGCTGCTGTTCGAGATGATTCGGGAAGCTGTAGATGAGGAAGAGCTCAAGCTCGGCATGGCAGTGCCGGATGAGGAGATCGGGTATTTGGCGATGCACTTCGGCGCGGCGCTGGAGCGATTGAACAGCCAGGGAGGCGGCATGCGGATTGTCGTCGTATGTACGAGCGGTATCGGCTTCTCGAAGATGCTGGCCATGCGCCTTGCCAAGGAGTTCCCGCAAGTAAATATTACAGGACATGCCTCCGTGTTCGAGGCCGTTCGGCTGCCGAAGGCGGACTACGATCTCATCGTATCTACGGTAGACTTGCCGCTCGATCAGCAGCGCTACATGAAGCTAAGCCCGCTGCTGCCTGAGGCGGAGGTAGAACGGCTGCGCAGTCGGATTCGATCGATACCGATTCGCTCTCGAGTCGATACGGCTGAAGGGAGATCCGAACGCAGTGCGATCGAGGAGCTGCTGCGCTTACAGCGCTATGTGGACGAAATGGTACGTCTCTTGCAGCGCTTCACCGTCCGACATATTAACCGGGGCTTTACAGGCTTGGAGGACGCACTGCTAGAGCTGTGCAGCTACGTGCAGGCGGATGGTGGGCTGAACCAGAAGGAGCAGGTTGTACGACTGCTCATGGAACGGGAGCGTGTCAGCAGTCAGGCGATTCCGGATACGAGCATTGCTTTATTTCATACAAGAAGCGACGCTGTACCAGCGCCGTATGTGACATTGTTTCGATTAAGAGACAATTTACCGCTAGAGCACGAGCAGGACCCCGGGGTGCGGCAGGTGCTCCTGATGCTCGGACCGAGAGAGCTGTCGAAGGAAAGCCTAGAGATTCTGAGTGAAATCAGCGCCCAGCTGCTGCTACCGGAGCTGCTGCAGCTATTGGAAGAGGGAACGGAGAAGGAGATCGTGGAGTTTTTCGCCGATAAGCTGCTGCACTTGGTCGATCATATTATAGAAACGGAGAGAATGAGACGATGAGCATTCTATCTATTGATAAGGTGAAGCTGAACGCCGTGTTCAAGGATAAGCTGGAGGCTGTAAGAATGGCGGGACAGCTGCTGGTAGATGCTGGACATGCATCAAGCGAATATATAGACAAAATGATGGAAAGAGAGCAGACCTTGTCGACCTACATGGGCGGGGGACTCGCTATACCGCACGGCACTCAGGACTCGAAGGCGTTGATTCGACATACCGGTATGTCGATTATCCAAGTGCCGGACGGCGTGGACTTCGGGGACGGCGAGCTTGCGTATCTTGTGATCGGTATCGCCGCTGCCGGAGATAACCATCTCGACATATTGACCAACGTTGCGATGCTCTGCTCGGATGATGACCAGATGGAGCGAATCCGTAAGGCAACGGCGCCGGAGGAGATGCTCCGTATATTCGAGGAGGGGCTCGGCGGATGAAGAAGGCCGTACATTTCGGAGCGGGCAACATTGGCAGAGGCTTCATTGGTCTGTTGCTGAATCAATCGGGCTACGAGGTATGCTTCGTGGATGTGAATGATCAGCTGGTTGAGCAGCTGATCAAGCGTGGTGCGTATACAGTCACCCTAGCGAATGAGGATCAGCGTACCTTCTCGGTGAATAACGTGACAGCCGTGAACGGCAAGGAGCTGGATCGTGTCGCAGAGGCTGTCGCTGCGGCTGATCTGGTGACGACGGCCGTAGGCGTCTCGATTCTGAAGGCGATCGCGCCGGGGATCGCTCGGGGTCTGGAGCTGCGCGCGAAGCGGGGGCTGCGGCCGCTTCCTATTATCGCCTGTGAGAATGCAATTGGCGGGAGTACGCAGCTTAAGGAGCATGTGCACAGTCTGATGAGCGAGGAGCTGCAGCATGAGCTAAGCGGCAAGGTGGCGTTCCCAGATGCGGCGGTCGATCGGATCGTGCCGCTGCAGCAGCACGACGACCCGCTGCATGTGCGCGTCGAGCCTTTTTTCGAATGGGCGATTGATCGCTCGCAGATGCTGGAGCCTTATGAGCCGATAGAGGGTGTGCACTATGTGGATCGGCTCGAGCCGTACATTGAACGCAAGCTGTTCACCGTTAATACGGGGCATTGCTGTGCCGCTTACATGGGATACGTGAGAGGGTATGAGACGATCCAGCAAAGTATGGCAGACCCCCATATTGCAGCTGTGGTGAAGGGCGCCCTTCAAGAGACGGGCGCGTATCTGGTTCAGACGTACGGCTTCGACGCGGAGAAGCATGCTCAGTATATCGAGACGATCATGCAGCGCTTCACCAACCCTTACCTGATCGATGAAGTCATACGTGTAGGTCGCTCGCCGATTCGCAAGCTGTCGCCTAACGATCGGCTCGTTCGTCCGGCTACTCTTGTTCATGAGCTTGGTGTTGCCCCCGCCCATCTGTCTACTGCCATGGCAGCGGCGCTGCTGTTCGATGTGGCGGACGATCCTGAGGCTGTACAGCTGATGCACGCCTTGATGGAGCAGGGTGTGAGCAAGGCGTTCTCTACCTATACATCCATTCCTGAGCAGCATCCCGTACATGCCATGGTGATGCAGAGGTATGCGGAGCTGAAGGAGAGTGAGGAGTGATGCAGACGATGACCAGAGTGTTGAAGGGAATTGCCGCTTCGCCTGGTATTGCTATTGCGAAGGCATACCGCCTGAGGCGTGACAAGTATATTCCCGTTCGGCTAGACGCGTGTGAGCCGGTCGAGGAAGCGTCACGCTTGCAGCAAGCGGTAGAGCAGGCAAGGCATGAGCTGGAGGTAATCCGTGAGAAGACGGAGCAGAGGCTGGGCGCGCAGAAGGCAGAAATTTTCGAGGCGCATCTGATGCTGCTGGAAGACCCTGAGCTGATGGATGCCGTCATGGACAAAATAAACACGGAGCGTATCAATGCTGAATATGCGCTGCATGAGGCTGCCCAGCACTTCATCGACCTCCTGAGCTCGATGGACGATGAGCTGCTACGCGGACGAGCGGCGGACGTTCAGGACGTCGTGGATCGAATGCTGAGCGCACTTCGCGGAGAGACCTATGCACCCGTGTCCGCAATTGATGAGCAGGCTGTAATCGTAGCTGAGGACTTGACGCCTTCAGATACGGCACAGCTCGACCTTGCGTATGTGCAGGGCTTCGCCACAGAAGTCGGAAGCCGCACGTCCCATTCGGCCATCATGGCTCGTTCTCTGGAGATCGCTGCTGTCGTCGGTGCAGGCGTATCGCTTGCTGACATTCCGACGGGAACGATGATGATCGTAGATGCGACGGAGGGACGAATAATCGTCGACCCGAGCGCGGAGGAGCTGCGGTCGTATCAGGAGAAGAAGGAGAGCTACGAGCGGCGTCGTGAGGAGCTGCGCAGATTGATCGCAGAGCCTACTGTGTCATGCGACGGCCGACACGTGGAGCTAGCGGCCAATATCGGCAGCGTGGAGGATGTGCAGAAGGCGATCGACAACGGGGCGGAGGGCATTGGCTTGTTCCGCACAGAGTTTCTATATATGGGACGCAGCGCTCTCCCCACGGAGGAGGAGCAGTACCAAGTATACCGTTATGTGCTGGAGAAAATGAACCATAAGCCGGTCGTCATCCGAACGCTTGATATTGGAGGCGATAAAGAGCTGCCGTATCTCCAGCTTCCGAAGGAGATGAACCCGTTCCTCGGACAGCGGGCGCTGCGTCTATGCTTGAACGAGCAGGAGCTGTTCCGGACGCAGCTGCGCGCGCTCCTGCGAGCAAGCCGCTACGGTCAGCTTAAGATCATGTTCCCGATGATCGCGGTGCTCGAGGAGCTGCTCGAGGCGAAGCGTCTGCTGCAGGAGGAGAAGGAGCGGCTGCAGCAGGAGGGTGTTGAGCTCGCCGAACAGATTGAGGTCGGCATGATGATCGAAATTCCGTCGGCGGCGCTGGCGGCGGATTCATTCGCGGCGGAGGTTGATTTCTTCAGCATTGGGACGAACGATCTGATTCAATATACGATGGCGGCGGATCGGATGAACGAGACGGTGTCGTACTTGTACCAGCCGTGCCATCCCTCCATTGTCAGACTGATCGAGATGGTGATTCGTGCAGCAGAGCGCGAGGGCAAGTGGGTCGGCATGTGCGGAGAGATGGCCGGCGATGAGTCAGCAATTCCCATCCTGCTCGGCATGGGACTGCATGAGTTCAGCATGAGCGCCAGCTCCATCCTGCCTGCCAGAGCCCAGATTAAGGAGCTGTCCCAAGCAGAGTGGGCTGGATACACCCGCCAGCTGCTATCCATGCGGTCTGAGGCAGCGATTCAGCAATTCGTATATGAGAAGAGAAGGAGAGACAGCTAATGGTATCGAAAGCATACACGGTGTTGAACCCGTCCGGATTTCATGCGCGTCCGACCAAGATTCTAGTGCAGGCGGCTAACAACTTCCCATGCAAGGTAAGTCTGATCAAGGGGGAGCGCAAGGTGAACGGCAAGAGCTCGCTCGGCATACTTACTCTGGGGATTAAGCCTAACGATGTGGTGACGCTGGAGATCGAGGGCGAGCAGGAGGAGCAGGCGCTGCAGGAGCTCGGCGCCTTGCTGGTCAAGATCTACGAAGAATAGTCTCATGCCGTTAAGGCAATATGAAGAGCAGGGCTGGTGCATGAACCGTATGACGGTTGATGTGCCAGCCCTGTGCTGCTGTACGTGCGACTCGCACTTCTCTATCCGCCGTAATTACGCTGCAGCTCGCGGATCGCCTGTACAAGCTCGCGGCCGTAGAGCGTCTCGGCCTGCTCGTACAGCGGCTCCCATCGGCGCATCCATTCGGCACGCTCGCCAGCGGTCAGCACATGAATCCGCATGTCGCTCTCTTGGCGAAGCCGCTGCAGGTCCCGCTCATTCACCGCGGCGGCATTCAGATTGGACCAGGCGGTCGCCTCCTCCATCGCCTGCTCGATCGCGGCTTGCAGCTCCTTCGGAAGCTTCTCCCAATACGACTTGTTCATCAGCACGCCATAGCCGAGGTAGCCGTGATTGCTGACGGTCATGAAGCCTTGGACACGGTAAAACTTTTTGCTCCATATATTCGAAACCGTATTCTCACCGCCGTCCACCGCTCCCGATTCGAACGCACGGTACGCTTGGTTGAACGGGATCTTCTGGGTGGTGGCGCCGAAAGCCTCGAATTGCGCCTGAATCGCCCGGCTCGGCAAGATGCGGAACCGCTGTCCTGTGAAATCAGATGGGTAGATCAGGGGTCCGCGATTCGTGGTCATCTGCTTGAAGCTGTTGCCCCAGAACGCGAGCCCCTTCATGTTGCTCTCCTCCAGCTTCTTGAACAGGATGCCTGCCACAGGTCCACGGAATGCTTCCTGTACTGCCTCGTCCGACAGGAAGGCGAACGGCAGGTCGAGCACCGCCCATTCCGGGAACATCTGCGAGATGTTCGAGAACGAGGGCGCCAGCATCTGTACCTCGCCGCGCAGAAGCGCCTCCTTCTCCGTTGCCTCGGTGTGCAGAATGGCGTTCGGATACACCTCCACCTTCACCCGTCCAGCCGTCTTCTCCAGCACGAGCTCCGCGAAGCGCTGCGCTGCCAGCCCCTTGGGCGTACTCTCCGCCACCACGTGGCTGAACTTGATCACATATTGCTCCTGGAAGCCCTGCTGCTCGTCGTCTTGAGCGACGGGGCCGGACGAGAAGGAGGGGTAGAAGCCGACCAATGCGGCAGTGGTCAGTCCGAATATGATGAATAGCATCGTGCCTAGCCACGGTCGCATGCGAGTGCCCCCTTACGTGCATTGTAGTGAAGCGTCTATGATGATTAGTATATACCATCTGAGGCCGTGTCCGTCTATGGCTGCCTATGGTGCTGCCTGAAGCGTGTATGCTTGGTTGCGAAGCGGATCATGGTGTATGATGGATGCACAATATGAGCTGCGGGAAGGGCAGGCGGACAACATGCTGCAGCGGCTGAAAATGAACTGGAAAATTGCGATCCTCTCCTTCGGCATCGTGCTGTTCGCTCTGTTGATCGGCGGTACGATTCTGCTCGGCGGCATCCTCCATCTGAAGGAGGAGGAGCTCGGCCGGCGTCTGCTCATCACGGCGCGCACGGCCGCCCAGCAGCCGGAAATTATCGCCGGCATCGGGCGGCCTGAGCTGCGCGAGGAGCTGCAGGCCGCCGCCGAGCGCATGCGCATCATCAACGACGTGACGTACGTCGTTGTCATGGATATGAACCGGGTGCGGCTGTCGCACCCGGTTGAGAGCAAGATCGGCACCGTCTCCGAGGGTGCCGATGAGGGGCCTGCCTTCGCCGAGCACACGTACGTGTCGCAGGCGAGGGGAGAGCTCGGCACGGCGCTGCGCGCAATCGTGCCGGTCATGAGCGGGGACCGGACGCAGATCGGCGTCGTGGTCGTAGGTCGCATCCTGCCGACAGCGGGGCAGGTGCTGCGGGAGCTGTCCGGACAGGCGTCCATCATCGTGCTGCTGTCGCTCACGTTCGGGCTGTGGGGCTCGTGGCGGCTTGCGACACATATCAAGAAGCAGATGTTCCAGCTAGAGCCTGCTGAGATCGCCCGGCTGCTGGTCGAGCGCGAGGCGACGTTCCACGCGATGCATGAGGGCGTTATCGCCATCGACAAGGACGAGCGTATCGCCATCTTCAACGATAGGGCGAAGCAGATGCTGCACATCGAGGGAGATGTGCGCGGCCACAGCATTCGTGAGGTGCTGCCGGATACACGGCTGCCCGAGATTCTGGAGCTGGATGCTCCTGTCTACAATCAGGAGCATGTCATTGGCGGTCAGCACATCCTGAGCAATCGGGTGCCGATCAAGATCGGCAGCGAGACGGTCGGCGCTGTCGCCATTTTCCAGGATCGTACAGAGGTGACGCGCATGGCGGAGGAGCTGACGGGAGTGAAGGCGTTCGTCGATGCGCTGCGCGTCCATAACCATGAATATATGAACAAGCTGCATACGATCGGCGGGCTGATCCAGCTCGGCAATAAGGAGCAGGCGCTCGACTACTTATTCGAGATGGTCGAGGAGCGTGAGGAGCTGACGCGCTTCTTAACGAGGCGCATCCATCATGACAGCTTGACCGGGCTGCTGCTCGGCAAGATCAGCCGCGGTCGCGAGCTGGGCATCGAGGTGACGATCGATCGTCAGAGCCGGCTGCATCGGTTTCCCGCTGGTCTGGATCATCACGACTTCGTCATCGTGCTGGGCAACCTGATCGAGAACGCCTTCGATGCGCTCGAGGGCGTAGAAGGAGACAAGCAGGTGTTCGTCAGTCTGGAGCAGGATGATGAGCTCGTGTCTGTGCTGGTGGAGGATACGGGTAGGGGTATGGACGAGGCGACGAAGGAGCGTGTCTTCGAGCGAGGCTTCACGACGAAGGGCGGAGTCGGGCGAGGCATCGGGCTGCACCTGATCGCAAGCATCGTCCGGAAGGCGGGCGGCTCGGTCCGCATCGACTCGTCACCCGGAGCAGGCGCGACCTTCATGCTGACATTGCCTATGCGGCAGGAGAAACAGAGCGTGCGGAAGGGGCAACCACAGGAAGGAGGCGACAGCGACGATGGAGCGGATACGGGTACTGTTAATTGAGGATGATCCGATGGTGCAGGAGGTGAACCGGCAGTTCGTAGAGCGGGTCGAAGGCTTCGAGGTGATCGGCGTCGCATCGAGCGGCACCGAAGGCTTGGAGCTCGTTTCCCGTCTGGAGCCGGATCTTGCCATTCTCGACATATTCATGCCGGGTCTCGACGGTGTGGAGACGCTGCAGCGGATGCGCAGCCAGCTGCTGTCGGTGGACGTCATCGTCATTAGCGCGGCGAACGACATGGCGACGATCGAGCGGATGCTGCAGAACGGCGCGACGGACTATATTATGAAGCCGTTCAAGTTCGAACGGGTGAAGCAGGCGCTGGAGCATTACAGGCATAAGAAGGAGACGCTCGTCTCCGCTCGAGCCGTCACGCAGTCGGAGCTCGATCGTCTGCTGTTCGGCCAGCGACTAGGCGCCGCGGCTTCTGCAGTCGGAGCTGACCTGGTGAAGCCGGACACGAGCGGTCCAGCGGCATGGGAGCTGCCGAAGGGGCTGCAGGTGGTGACGATGCGGCAGATTATTCAGTTCCTCAAGGGACAGTCCGAGCCGCTCTCCGCGGAGGAGGTAGCCGAGGGCGTTGGCATTGCCCGAGTGACGGCAAGACGGTATCTGGAGTATCTGGAGAAGACGGGCGACCTGCGCAGAGATCTGCAATACGGCGTCGGACGGCCGCTGAATAAGTATGTGTGGACTGACAAGACGTCCAGCTGAGCTCGAAGGCAATGTACCATACGGCATCAGAAGCCGTTGGTGCGATACTTGCTGTTAGAGCAGAGGTAGCGGTTCTCAATGTATTGCTCGCTGTTCATTATTGGGCGCTGTCTCCTTGGAGAAGGTGTTTTTTTGGACTGGAGATGCTGCGTTATGCAGCTGTCTTTTGCATGGAGGGCGAACAATTTGGTAATATAAAGTGATGAAGTCAAGATACAGGAGCTGGGCACATGAGTAACGATGAGATTATAGTAACCCAAGAGGGACTTGAGAAGATTCAGCAGGAGCTAGAGGAGCTGAAGGGCGTGAAGCGCCGCGAGCTGGCCGAGCGTCTGAAGGTAGCGATCAGCTATGGCGATCTGCGGGAGAACAGCGAGTACCACTCCGCGAAGGATGAGCAGGCGTTCATGGAGACGCGCATCTTGACGCTGGAGCGCATGCTGAAGCATGTACGTGTCGTCGAGGCCAGCAGTATCAAGACGGACCAAGTGAGCATCGGCTCCATTGTGACGGTCAATGACATCGAGTTCTCGGAGAAGATCGAGTACCGAATCGTCGGCCCTACTGAGGCGGATGTGATGGATAACAAGATATCGTACGAGAGCCCGCTTGGCAAGGAGCTGCTCGGCAAGAAGGTCGGCGATAAGATCAACGTGACCGCGCCGATGGGTACGATTCAATATGAGCTGCTGGAGATCCGCATGGCCTAAGGCTGATTCGGACGGCAGTTGAACCAACGATAACGAATAATGAAGCAGCCTCTCCTTAGGCTCGTGTGATGCGAGTCTGAGGGATAGGGGCTGTTTTTGCTATGCAGCTGATATAAGGAGTTGACTCTCACGCTGCGTAAGGCTGTAGGCTAGAGGAGAAGGGAGGGAGCACGAGATGAAGCAGAAGCGACAGCGCCCACTGAAGGTCAAGGAGGTCGCAGAGCTGGCGGGTATTAGCGTTCGTACGCTGCATCACTATGACGAGCTCGGGCTGCTCGTGCCTGATCAGGTGACGGCAGCCGGCTATCGGCTGTATGCGGAGGAGAGCCTCGATACGCTGCAGCAAATTCTCGTCCTGCGTGAGCTTGACGTCCCGCTGAAGCAGATCAAGCAGATGCTCGGCGACCCGTCGTATGACCGTCAGGAGGCGCTTGTGCGGCATTATGGCTTGCTGCAGCAGAAGCGAGATCGGCTCAATCGCATCCTCGCTACCCTGGAGACGACAATTCAGCATCAGAGAGGAGAATGTGATATGACGAACGAGCAGAAGTTCGAGGGCTTCGACTTCACCCGCAATCCGTACGAGGCCGAGGCACGTGAGCGCTGGGGAGATGAGAGGGTGAATGAAGCAAGCGAGAAGCTTGCGCGTTACGCGAAGCCGGGGCAGGAGGCGCTGCAGAGCGAGATGAACGAGATCTATCGGCAGCTGGCACAGCTTCGCCACGGGTCACCGGACAGCGAGAGTGCACAGGAGGCGATCGGACGCTGGTACGATTGTCTGAACCGCATCGGAAGCTATTCGCCGGAGGCGTTCAAGGGGCTCGGTCAGCTCTATGTCGAGGATGAACGCTTCACGCGCAGCATCGACCAGTTCGGCGACGGACTCGCGCGGTTCATGTGTGAGGCGATGACGGTCTATGCGGACCGCGCTTCGAAGGACTGAAGGAAGTAGTAAGGTGGGCGAATGTCCGTAGCACATGAGCGCAAGTGGACAGTATGATGGAAGGGAGAGGAGTGAATTTCTTAATTATGGATAACAACCAAACGATATGGCAGCCGGGTCAGGCCTCCATCCATCATACGAACCATTCAGCGAAGCCTGTACAGCGGAGCAAGCGTAAACGTCCGAAGCACGGAGCAGCCCACGAAGTACGCAAGCATCGTAAGTCTAAGCCATCCAAGCCTGTCCGCCGCCGTAAAAAAGCACACCACCATCGGTCAAAGCATAACCATTGCCGTATTCCTTCTACCATCAACGTATGCGATAACCAGGTCAGACTGCGGCTTGCCGGGTTGACCGGCAACCTCAACTTCCAGCTGCTGCGCGCCAAGGGCTGCCGCGTCACGATTGAGTTCGAGGGAGCGCAGGGACAGACGGAGGTCAGCGGGGAGATCGCAAGCGTAGGTACGGACTACGTCGATATCGCGCAGGTGGATCGGACGGTCGTGACGATTATGCAGAGCCGCATCATTGCGGTGCGTTGGGATGACCCGTCCTGCAGACCTGGCGATGTGAAGAAGCTGATCGGGGCATAAGGGGCTCCAGCTATGCTGGCAGCTAGCTTGCCCTACAAGCCGCAGCCCAGCAAGTAGGGATACCGCGCGAGCGCCGGGTTCCTGCTTGCTGGGCTGCAATGCGAATGTACTGAGAATGCAAATGCTAATGCAAATACTAATGCAATACGCGAACTAGACATACTCGCTCGAGCTGAACACGTACGACTCGGCCTGGTGCTGTCCGTACGCCGAGCGCTTGCTCATCGCTCTCGGTCAAGGTGCCTCGTATGATAGCTCTTTCATCATCGCGGTCTGTGATCACCTCGACCTCTTCTTCGAGGTAGCTGACGAGCCGCAGACTGAGCGGAATGCCGAAGAAGATGTTGAGCAGCTCGGGACGGCACGAGACGGTGCAGCCGAATTCAAGCACGAGCTGCCGCTTCAGCTTCGGATCGAGGTCCATTACTGAATGATGGTGATGCCCGGCGATCGGTACATGCCGCTTGCTGCGAATAAGAGAGAGCATTCTTGTGTAGGGGATGAAGCTAATGCGGCCAGACCTGCACAGCTGGACGTAATCGGCTCCCGCATCCTGCAGCTGGCCCTTGGCGAGCTTTTCTTCTTCATTGCAAGCATAGAACACTTCCACGGCTATCCCCCGCATGGATCGGAGGCGCAGCCTTAGGGAGGACAGATTGTCGGGCTCCTGTGGATTGCCGAGCGTGCGCAGCAGCTCGTTGACCTCCTCGATGCAAGCTTGCAGACGCGCCTGAGCTTGGGGAGACTGAGGACTTGTCGGCGAGGTGATGCCTGGTCTTCTGCGGACCTTTCGCGGATGGTTATGCCGATTGCCCCGCCCGTGCACATGCTTCGTATGCTTCATGACAGCGTCACTCCTTTCCTTCACTAAGCGCTAGGCAAGACCAAGACATGGCTTAACGCCTCAAGCGTGGAAGCAGCAGGCTGCCTTGCGGCAGCACCCGCATAATGCCCCATACGCCGAGCTCGACGTCCCATTGCAGGTTCGCAGAGCGATACATATAGTCACCGGCTGTCCCATACAGTCCCCCTGCGCCGAACGTGAGGAAGAAGCTATCGTGGTCGCCGACCGTAATCTGCCCCTTCTCCGCGATGAAGGTGGAGTTAATATCTGCTGCGCTACGTAGCCACGTGTGGCCGTGCAAGGTGAAGCTGTGCGCTCTTGCCCGATCAGCGGGGAATATATGACGGATCACAACCCGATCGCCTTCATGAGCGAGGAAAACGGGGGTCGCTGGGTCGCCATGCACCGTAGAACTGAACACCTTGGCGACATCGGGATCGCGCTTCAGCCGATGGATGAACCGCTCAGCCCGATAGTTGAACGCACGGGAGCCTTGATCCTCGAAGTCCTCTGGCTCTTGCTCCTCTTCAAGCTCGAATATAGGGTTCGGATCGATGATGAGATTGCCCTCCTGATCGACGAGCCGGATCCCGTCGTGCATCACGAGCACGAACTCCCGGAATTCTCCGAGCAACGGGTTGGAGATAATGACCTGACTGCCTCCGACTACAGGACGCCGCGTGTACGGGTCCAGATAGACGGACCCCTTAGGCTCTGTGATGAGTACTCCGAAGGCGCCGTGATGGCGATGGTGGCGCAGGTCGGCCATGTCCCATAGATTACATGCGCCGACGTCCTGATCGATGTACCAGCGATACGTGATGCTCTCCCCAGGGGCAATCGTCTGATCCGGGTTGAAGCCGACTGTTGCGCCATCCGAGCTCCGCACATCATAGGCGATGAGCTGAGGGTGAAGGGAGATGCGCAGAGACGGAGTGAACGGTATCTCGACCGGCACCTCGGGATAGCCTTGCCGCTCATCGGCATGCACGGAATCCGTCAGTCGGTTATGGAGTGTGATCTCTACGACATCTCCGACGTTCGCACGTAGAATGAGCGGCTCCGGGTTCAGCAGGCCGACACGGATCGCCCACTCATCGCGTGCCTGCGCGAATACGATGCCGAACGGGTCGTGATCGCCGGCCTTGTTGTAGACGATCTTCGTCTGCAGCGCCACGACCTCGTACCGACGTATCGGCGCCTCTGGCGGACCCGGCATGGTGGCCCCAGCGGCAGGCGGCGGCAGCTTGCGCTTATGTCGGTCTGCCTGCTTCACTCGTTTGCGCGGCGGACGCTTGCGGTCGGGCAGCGGCTTCAGCTGTGGAGTCATGGCCTTGAAGCTGCGGATGATGCCCCAGTTGCCGAGCCATATATCATCGAGCGAGCCGTAGTGGTACAGCGTGTCGAAGTCTCCGTCGCCTTCCATAGCGAATTCCAGTGTGAAATGCTCGGATATGCCGATATGCTGCTGCTGGACGAGCTGGGAATCGAGGTCGCGCCGCTCCTGCCGCCAGCGCTGCCGGTGCAGATTGAACGAATGCGATTCCTCGTGCGCGCCTTGGAACAGCCGGACCCGGACTGGATCACCGTTATAGGTGTGGAACAACGGCGTGACCGGGTCGCCGTGCAGGAAGGAGCTGAATACGTATGCCGGATCATCCTTCGGTCCTCGCAGGCGGAACTGCAGCGGCTCGTTCCGGTAATTGACACCGATCACACCGGGATCCTCCATGGAGCCGGGGAACGGCGGCTGATTAAGCGGCATCCCCTTCGCATCGTACAGCATGGCGAAATCGTGCACGAATAGCGAGAATTCACGGAAATCCGGGATGAGCGGATTGACGATCGTCGCCTCGACTCCCGACCTCAGCGGTTGTCCAGTGCGGGAATCTAGGAATCGCGAGCCGCGCGGCTCAACATTCAGGCCGCCGAACAGGCCGTGATTCTGATGCGAGTTGGCGAACAAGTGATCGTGGAAGAACGTGCCGCGCAGCTCCACGTCGGCGAACCACACATACCGGATCGTCTCCCCTGGCAATATGCTGGAGTCATAGTTCCAGCCTACATTGGCACCATCGGAGGATAGCGGATCGAACTTGACGAAGTGGACGTGTATGGACGCTTCATAGGTTCGGATGACGAGCTGGAACGCATTCCCGCCCAGCGTCTCCGGAAGCTTGTTCGTGAAGGTGATATGAATGCAGTCGCCGGCATTCGCCCGCAGGACGAGCGGCTCGGGCTGCTTGCGACCGCTGCGAACGTCCTCCTCGTCCTCAGCCAGCACATACAGCCGCCCCTCTGGGTCGTACCAGCCGTGATCGTTGTAGCAGATCGGCATCTGGATCGCAACGAGATGGAACTCGCGCACAGGCGGATCTCCATTCACGCAAGGGTTGACGAATGCAGCTCCGGGTTCGGCATCTGGCGAGAATTGGTTCCGCTCCAGCGGCGTCGCCTCGCGTCCGCCGACGATGCCGAGCGGCGGGCGCGGCGCCTTCTTGCCGAATATGCCGGGGATGAAGTTCGGGAAGCCGGGCTTCTCCTTCGTCGGCTTCGGCGGTCTCGGTCGATCAGGCAGCGGCTGCAGCTTCTTGATCGGGACTCCGTTCGGATATCGCTGCTTTCCGTTCTGCAGCGTGTTGAAGATACGGTGCATGCCCCACATGCCGTCCATGAAGTGCGGGTACAAGTGACAGTGGACGATGACATCCCCGAACGCCTCCTGCAAGCTCCCAGCCCCGTACAGGGGCGAGACGGTGTAGAAGTTTTGCGGGCCGATCGCCTGTGAATCGATAATCTCTGAATCTTGATCCTCCGTCTCGAACAGCCACTGGTGGACGTGGTAGTGGAACACATGCGTCTCCTTCACGCCACCGTGAATGAGACGGATCTTCACCGGGTCACCGACATAGGAGCGCAGCACAGGGGTCGCGGGATCGCCGAACACCCACGAGTCATGGTGCACCTCCTCGCCGTCGGTGCCCATTCCGACGACCCCCTCCATAATGAGCCGCATCCGGTTGCCCATCGGCTCGCTGCGGTAGTTGACCTGTGTCGACATCGCAGGCTGCAGCGTCATCGGATCGATAGGCGTTTCGCCGAGAATGTTCTTCGTCTCCATCTCATCGTGGAAGAACCACGCGAACTCCCGGAAGGAGGGGAGGAGCGGATGGTGGACGTCGGCATACAGCCCGCTGCGCAGCGGCTCCCCGGTAACGGGATCGGTCCACGACGAGCCCTTCGGCTGCACGATAAGGGCGCCGAACAGCCCGTTCAGGTTGGAGCCGAGCTCGCCTGACAGCGGATTCCCGAGATCGGTGAAGATATGCATCCCTTCCCGAATGACGTACCAGCGGTATAGGCGCTGCTCGCCTGAAGGGAGCGGAGGCGCTGTCGAATCGGCATTGAAGCCGACGAACGCTCCGTCTGAAGTCTCGACCTCATACTCGGCTCGCTGAATATGTATCGATGTGGCGAAGGGCAGCTTATTCTCGAACGTCACCTCGATCTCATCGCCTACGTTCGCTCGAATGACGAGCGGCTGCACGAGGTCGACCGGCATGAACGGCTGCTCGGCGACTTCTCGGCATACCTCCTCCTCGTGCTCCTTCAGCACGAACATCATGCCGTCCGGGTTATGGTCGCCGAAGTTATTCAGCACAATCCGTATCGGTATGGCAACAATGTGAAATTGCCGTATCACCGTTATTCCCCCTTAGTCGCGCTCAGGCTTCTCTTGAATGTCGGGAATGAGCGGCTTGCCTTCTTCTTCAATATAGAACGTCTCGATGCTCTCGACATGAATACGAATCGTCTTGCCCTCCATCTCCGTAACATGTGTCGTCTCGATCTGAATCAGCACGAAGTCGCTGAGCGTACCCTTAATTTCGCCTATAACGAGGAAAGGGAACGGCCCGGTCATCACGAGAACCCGACTGCCGATGCTGCGATGGAATACTTGCACGAGGTCGTTCTGTCGGATCGCGTTGATGAAGGCGAGCTCGCGGTCCTTGCTCTTAGACATTGGAACATTCACCTCCACTGGTATACACTAAGGAATTGGGAACCTCGTATCGGCGTCGAACGGCAGGAAGCTGGTAATGCGCTCGATCGGGAAGTTCAGCGGCGTCGGGAACCGGAAGAAGGGCGCGTTGCTCATTTTGATCGTAACGGGGCTGAGCTGTACGTAGCTGTCTGTCACCTCACGAACCGTACCCGTGAAGATCGGACGGAACGTCTGTCCGAGGAGGTTCAGCTGGCTCGCGCTCATCGTGAGCATAATTTCTTTGCCGAGCAGATCGCGGAATAGCGGGTCTCGGGTCGTGATCTTGACCAGTCTGTGTCTGCGGGTGGACGGTTTTTTATTTTTTCTCTCCATAGCGGGGTCCTCCTTTCATCGCGGTTGCACCGTGCGGGAAGCCTTCCAGATTATGTTTATTGATGTGGAAATGGGATTATACGTTGTCCGTATGTTGAATGCGACAATGGGACAATAGAGAGAGCGCGAACAGGGGGAGCTTATGATTAAAAAAATAGGCATGATCGTTGTATACGTTGTTGCATCTTACTTCATCTTCAAGCACGGCGACGTGCTGCTTGGCTGGCTGCAGCAATCGGACCGTCTGCTCCTCGTAGCGCTGTTCGCGACGCTGCTGGCGCTGTTCCCGATTATTCCGTATCCGGTCGTCGGGAGCGTCATCGGGGCGGCCTTCGGCCCCATGCTGGGCGGGCTGCTGACGTGGGTCGGCTCAGCCGCGGCGTCTGTACTGATGTTCCTGTTCGTACGCTACGGCTATCAGGACTGGGGGCGCAGACTGCTGCAACGGTATCATCGTCTTGATCGCGTGACCGCTTGGTTCGAGCGTAATGCGTTCCTTGCGATCGTCTTCAGCCGACTGCTTCCGTTCATTCCTTCGATTATTATTAATGTATACGCCGCCTTGAGCCGAGTGTCCTGGCTGACCTACACCATAGCCTCCTCCTTGGGCAAAATACCCGCGATGCTGCTGTTCGCCTTCGTCGGCGACTCGGTCGTGACGGAGCCGCGGCAGCTGCTCGTTGTCATCGCCGTGTATGGTGTGTTCCTCGCTGTGCTGCTGCTTGGGTATAGGCTGTGGACCAGGAGCCGCACATAGCGGCCTGCTGCGGGGAGCGGGTGGCACTGCATTTGGCCGGTGCGGTATAATCGGGAGAAGAGCTTGAATTCCGAAGGAGACACCGCGTACGGGTGATATTAGATCTGTCAGATCGAAGGAGGGAGCCACGATGCAGCTGAATGAGGTCATGCAGGAGCTGGAGGCGCTCGGGAGCGAGCAGACGAAGCGTACGTATGTGCGTCACGGAGCGCCAGAGCCATTGTTCGGAGTCAAGGTCGGGGATATGAAGAAGCTGACGAAGCATGTGAAGAAGAACCAGCAGCTCGCGCTCGATCTATACAGGACGGGTAACTCGGATGCGAAATATTTGGCTGGACTGTCTGTTAACCCGAGGAGCATGACGAAGGAGCAGCTGATCGCATGGGCACAAGAGGCGAACTGGTATATGCTCAGTGAGTACACGGTCGCTCAAGTGACAGCGGAGAGTCCCTATGCACTGGAGCTTGCTCGGGAGTGGATCGACGCGGAAGATGAGCTGCTCGAGTCGTGCGGCTGGAGCACGTATGCGAATTACGTCTCGATCACGGCGGACGAGGAATTGCCGCTGGACGAGCTTAGAGGCTTGCTGAAGCGGGTCGAGGAGACGATCCATGCACAGAAGAACCGGGTTCGCTACACGATGAATGGCTTCGTCATCGCAGTCGGCTGCTACGTGCAGCCGCTGCATGAGGAGGCGGTGCATACAGCCGGGCAGCTTGGGAAGGTCAATGTGAACATGGGAGATACGGCGTGTAAGGTGCCCGAGGCTCCTGGGTACATTCAGAAGGTTGCCGAGCGGGGATCGATCGGTCAGAAGCGGAAGACCTGCATATGCTAGGCGACGAACAGACGAAGTGAGGAGAAGCGATCGATGGGTATCTACACGAATATCTCACAGCTGATCGGCAATACCCCGGCGGTACGGCTGCAGCGCATCGTGCCACAAGGGGCCGCGGACGTCTATGTGAAGCTGGAGCGGTTCAATCCTTCCGGCAGCGTGAAGGACCGGGCCGCGTATAGCCTCATTACGACAGCTGAGCAGCAAGGGCTGCTGCTGCCTGGCGGCACGATCATCGAGCCGACGAGCGGCAACACGGGCATCGGCCTTGCGATGATCGCCGCAGCGAAGGGTTATAAGGCGATACTGGTCATGCCAGACAACATGTCCAAGGAACGGATCAATCTGTTGAAGGCGTACGGCGCACAGGTCGTCCTGACACCGAGCAGCGAGCGCATGCCGGGCGCCATTCGTAAGGCGCTGGAGCTGCAGCAGCAGCACCCCTGCAGCTTCATCCCACAGCAGTTCGAGAACAAGGCGAATCCCGACATTCACCGGAGCACGACCGCGCTGGAAATTATGGAGCAGATGGACGGCCGACTCGATGCGTTCGTGGCGACGGCGGGCACTGGCGGCACCATAACGGGCACCGGTGAGACGCTGCGGGCACAGCTGCCCGAGCTGCACATCGCCGTCGTCGAGCCGAAGGGCTCACCAGTGCTGTCCGGCGGCAGCCCCGGTCCGCACAAGCTCGTCGGGACGAGCCCTGGCTTCATCCCAGCCATCTTGAACACGGGCGTATACGACGAGATTATTCAGATTGCCGATGAGGACGCGATCGAGACGATGCTGCAGCTCGCCCGCTTAGAGGGGCTGCTGCTCGGACCATCGTCAGGCGCATCCGTGTTCGCCGCGATGACCGTGGCGAAGCGGCTCGGCACGGGCAAACGCGTGCTGTGTATCGCGCCAGATACGGGGGAGCGGTATTTGAGTATGAATTTGTTTGGGGAGTGAGCGTGGGTTGGGGCAGCGTGAATAAGCAAGGGTTCCACTGGTGATGGCAGTGGAGCCCTTGCTTGTTTAGGTGTTTGGTGTGTGGGCATGTGGGGTTGGTTGAGTGAGTTTGACAGCGTAGCCAAGCTGCCCCCAGGCGTTTTGAGTAATTAGGATCATATAACTCCATTTGGTCTTGGTATAAGCGTACAGTTTGTATCATAGCAACTAATACTAGTTCCGACAAATGCACTGATAAATCTTGTCATCATATTAACATCATCTTTAAACACATTCATCCAAATTGAAAAGAAACCAGTAGATGTTGCAGTTTCCACAATCTGCTCTCTCATTTGAATTGTATCTGAATCCCTCAATCTTGTCTTTGCACGTTCTGCCTTATCATAAGCAGTTCTACGTTCTCTCCATCTACGGTCTGTAGCCTCTGGATTAATTAATGGGTCCAAACTTGGAACTCGATCAAGACCAGTCAACTTTATAGTATTTATGGCTACCTGCCTTTGATGAGCATTAAGTGTTTGGGACGGTGAAATAATCGCTCCTACTGAATATTCAAATGCCATTGCAGTATTATCATTATCAGGCCAGAAATAGTTGCTTAAAGTAATCTGCTTATTTGTTTTTATTGAATTACAATTGACACAAGCAAGAAGGAAATTGTCCCATGAAAGTGTTAAGCCTGGTACTAAAGATTTTGGCTGTATATGTTCGACAGCTGTATCCCCACCAAGAGCCCTTTCACAATAAGAACAATAAGCTCCTATTCTTTCAATCAAATGACCTCTTGCTTCTTGGTACTTTGTAAACTGTATGGGGAGACCATTTGCATCATTAGGAGTTGAACCTCTTTCTATTGGTCTCATTCACCATTTCTCCCCAATCCAGCTGCTAATCTTTCCATCTCTAAAAATGCGTAATATGCCACATCTGAACTGTATAGGGACTCCAGTTCATCCAATTTACGCTTTAACTCTTCAATTTCTTTACCTGTAGCGCCCTTTCCTTTTTCTAATAACGAATAATATACTTGGGCAACCTTATACATTTCGTTCAGTTTGTCACTACGTTGAACACCGTCTATTCCCATAGCGCTCTCTGAAATATCCTCGATACTTTTGTTAACAAATTTTTCACTTATAACTTCTTCATCATCATCTACTTCTTGAAGACGACGAAGTTCTCCCTCTTCAAGGGACTGAACTATAAATGGCGAATGGGATGTTACAATAAATTGTATTCTTGGAAAAGTTCTTTTTAAGTCATTAACAATAGTACGTTGCCATTTCGGATGAAGGTGGAGGTCAAGCTCATCAATAAGTA
Source organism: Paenibacillus sp. YYML68 (assembly GCF_027923405.1). Classification (NCBI taxonomy): domain Bacteria; kingdom Bacillati; phylum Bacillota; class Bacilli; order Caryophanales; family Paenibacillaceae; genus Paenibacillus; species Paenibacillus sp. YYML68. Next base: position 406,029 of record NZ_BQYI01000001.1, read on the forward strand.
CAACACCAGGAGTTTCACTTAGAGCATTAGCTTCAAGTCCCGGATTTAATTGAGCCATTCTATGTGCTATATCGGCGATCATCCCAATCATGTTACGAACACCGTCGCTTAACATACGAAAAGGTAATATTGTACCATCTTCCCTAATTGCTCGGATTTCTTCAGAATCAACGTCAAATTCTATAGTCTTCCAATTTTTCATACAAACACTTATTGCATTACGTACAGCCTCCAAAATTGGTAGTTCTTGTTTTCTTTGTTTTTTTTGCAGTTCGATATAGGTCATCTTCTCCATCCATCGAGTGAAATGTTTTTCACTCGATGCAGGGTCTAAGCAAAATGAATAGCCACCTAAACGATCGGTCCTTATTTTAAAATCATTGCGTTCCCTTTTTTGAACCCACAGCCTTCCAGTTCCATAGTATGATATAAGCGGTAATACAACAGGGTCACCTCGGCTGACCTTTTTTTGCAAAGAATTAGCGTAATCCATGATTGATTTTGCTTCTTTACTAGTAGTTGTACCATGTTTTCCGTTTAATGCTCTTGACCAAGTTTTCAACTCTCCCTCAACAGTCCCACAACAAGAGATTTTTACAGGATACTGTAATTGTATATCCGATAAACCACCCTGAATAAAAGTTTTTCTATGAACTTCATCTTTTCTAATATGTCTAGAATGCACTCCATCGAATCCACTAAGTAAAGACCCTAAAGCAATTGCTAATCCATCCAGAACAGCTGTCTTTCCAGTACCGTTATCACCAATCAGCACTGTAAATTGGTTAGAAAATGTTATTTCTCTTTTTTCAAAACCATGGAAATTCTCCATTTTCAATTCGTGAATAATCAATCTGATCATCCTCCGTGATAGCATGACTAAATAATAATTTATTCCCTGTTTCCCTCACTTTTAGCCCATGGATACACTCTTTATTTATTAATTTATCTAATTATATCACTAGCGTTGCATAAACGAATCTTCAATTTGCCTAGAAAAATATCGGAATTTTACCACAATGAAAAATGCACAAAAATGTTAAATTCAGTGCGTGTAGAGACATAAAAAAATCCTTAAGATAAGGGAACAGGTAGTCCTGTCCAAATCCCTATCAAAAGGAACGACCATGGACAAGGATAACATAAAATCCGCTTTCAGGGAATACCTCATTCCTCTGAACACTGACATTTTGCTCAAGCAAGTGGCAACGTTGAAATCGGATCGATCCGTTAAAAAGTTAGATACCGAGAAGACCTGCAAGCTCTTCATCTACGCTCAGCTGATGTAGTTAAAATCTCGCGAGGATATCGGTCTCCATCTGCAAAATAAGAAGGCTCTACAGCATACCGTACAGTTGGAATCTATAAGCTCGTCGCAGCTCTCGCGTAAGTTTCGGGAGCTTGATTCCTCAATTTTCGATGAGGTGTGACAGCGTAGCCAAGCTGCCCACTGGAACTCTATGCGTATCGCGTTGTCTCCGTTCGGATGTTTTGTCTGTTAAACTCTATTTTAACCGAGAACAGCCTCTAAATCTTTTGGTCATGGTAGTATGATATAACAAATAGGAAATACCCATTAGCGAGGTGTTATATATGCAATGGCAAGAGGTTCGAAGCATTTACCCCAGTCAGTACGTACTGCTTGAAATATTAAATTCTCATACAGAAGATAGTGTTCAATACGTTGACGAGGTCGCTTTAATCAGAGCGATCCAAGATCCTGATGAAGCAACCAAAGAACTGGTGAAGTGCAAAGATAACAACATCGTTTATCACACCGGTCAAGAAAAGATAGCCATTGAATTAAGAAAAAATCCGTTCTACAGAAGCCGGTAAGATGCTGATCGATTTAGTCGACAGTAACGGCCTAATCGGATTAGACCTTCTTATAACCAGTATGATGATCATCGACCTTCATTAAATGAAAATGTATCCAACAGACTCCAAACAGCATCAAAATAGAGACGCGAAAACCTTCGCGTCCCCATCGCACCCTCATCCCCCCCGCACCAGCCGCGGCTCCAGCTCATCCGCTTCCTTCCCGCTCACAACATAGCTCGTAATCGACTGCTCCGCATCGATCTCAAGGCACAGGTCTGTCGAGTGACAGCCGTTGCCCATGCTTTGCTCATTCGGACAGGCCGAGATCGCGATGAACAGGTCCATCTCCGCGCGCAGCACGACATAGTCGCCGGCCTTCGACTTCGGGCGCTTGAACTCTACGCTGCCGTCCTCGTGGAGCACCGTGTTCATGAAGATGTTGAACGGGTAATGCTGTCCAGGCTTCTCGATGCCGAATTTGGCCAGCGCCGCGGACAGATTCATATAGCAATTCTCATAAGGAATATCCTTCTCATACAGCAGCTTATACATCTCCGGTCGGCAGGCGGGGGAGAGAAGGTCGTGCTTCTCTACCGTGTCCTCAACGAGTGTCAGCATCGGTACATATTTATTCGAATAGATCACTTGTCCCTTGCGAATCTGAGTCGTCTCGAGTGCGTCTCGTGTCGCGATCGGGTCCAGTCTCTCCTCGGTATCTTGCACGTTATAAGCGACGAAGTCGCCGATCTGCTCACCCTCGACATCAATGAGGCGCAGCAGATTGCCCTTATACACACGGGCGCTGAAGCCATGCTTGGCAGGAATGGTGAATGTTTGCTTCATCAGGCAGCTCCCTTCTAGGTATAACCTTGAACAGAATGCGCAGCCTGATATAGGTTGCCCGCCGCCAACCTTACCCATACGCCGAATGGTCAAAAACGCGTGGATGAAAAAGCACCATCTGATTCATCCTAATACGCGGCACCACCAAACTATGAAGCGAAAAGAGGGAATTCAAAACGATGCATAACCAAATGCAAAACCAGATGCACCACCAGGCGCACAACCCGATGATGTCCAACCAATTTCCAGTCCAAGCCTTCCAAGGTCAAGGGAACGCCATGATGAACTCCAACCAGCTGCCAAGCCAAATGAACCACGGCGGTCATGAGGTGTTCGACCTGCACGAAGTTATCGCGGGTATGATCAACGTACTGGATCAGTACATGATGTTCCGCATGTTCGTTCGCGACCCGGAGCTGATGGACATTCTGGATCGCCAGTACAGCTTCATCCTTGATCAATACAACCTGACGTGCGAATGCTTCACGACAGGTCGTGAGCCGTCCCAGCACACGAAGCGTTATATGATGAAGCAGAACAACACGGTCGTATACGGCATGAAGCCGTCCCAGCCGAAGAAGCCGAACCAGTCCATCGAGGACATCAAGGATAAGGGCCTCTCCGGTCATATGCTCGGCTTGATCAAGTCGACAGCGTCCTTGCTGACGATGACGTCGGTAGAAGTGACGAATCCGGTCATTCGCCGCGTGCTGGCCGACAGCGTGCCGAACTACGTCGAGATGGCGTACGAGATCTTCTTGTACCAGAACAAGCACAGCTACTACCAAGTGCCGCAGCTGAGCGCGCATGACATGAACCTGATGACCAATAGCTATGTACCGATGAACGGTCAGCCGCAGATGCCGAATCCGGGCATGTTCCGCAACTAATTTCCAGCTATACGATCTAGCAGATAATAAGGCAGGTACTGCGCCCTTCGCAGTCCTGCCTTTATGTGTTATTTACGCGCGCCGAACGGGTTCAGCGCCTTCTTCATGCGAGTGAACGGACACTTGGAAGGACTGCTGTTATCGTCCCGGAGAAAATATTGCTTCCACTCCAGATTGCCCTCCTGACCGTACCACTTCAACGCAGGGTGAACATCGATTCGGTCGTAGCCCAGCAGACGCTTGCGAATTAACGCCTTCATGCGGCGGCCGAACGTCGTGGCGTCATTGATCTCAGCGAACACCCAGCGCGGCTGGAACGCCAGCATGAAGCTCGGGAATTGACGGCTTCGGCGCTGCTCGTGGGCAGGTGTGGCACAGAACGTGAAGTACGGCTCGCCATCATGGCAGAACTCCCACGACGCATCGGTCGGGTTATCCGAGATCGCACCCGGCCACTCCTGCGGGTCGTGCTGCGTCACCTCGCTAAGCAGTCTCCAGAACATGCTCTCGTATTCCTCGACCGTATAAGCGCCCTCTGGATCAGCCGATGTGTTGCAGAAAATCACGAGCGACGCATACTTGCCGGTCGAGCGGGAGCAGCGTCCATATTGCTGCAGCAGCTGGGCGACCTGCTTGCTCGTCTCCTCGCTCGTCGGATGACCGACGAAGCCGAACCGCAAGTGATCGGACAGGAAGCCGTGCCTGCCGGGAATGCACGGGTACGTGTCCTCCGGATCTGCAATCGTATTCGCGAAGCGTGTGAACGCCTCCGCCTGCCAGCTCTCCAGCTCCTCCAGCTGCTTCATCAGCTCGGAGCGTGAATACAGAATAGACATTCCTAATCACTCCTTCTTCAGTCTTGATAGACTATGTCGAAGGAGTGTGATGGGTGAATGTCCAGATTACGTAGCCTTAATTCTTACATTCCTTACATTCCTTGCGATATTCAGACGGCGGCTGACCGACGATTCGCTTGAACGTGTTGCTGAAGTAAGAGAAGTCCTGGTAGCCGAGCCGCTCGGCGATGTCGGAGATGCGCAGCGTCGTCGTCTCGAGCAGCCGCTTCGCCTCCTCCATCCGCTTCGATAATACATAGTCGACGAAGTTCACCTTCGTCTGCTGCTTGAACAGGTGGCTCAAGTAGCTCGGATTCAGGTGCACCCTCGCCGCCGCCTCCTGAAGCGTGACCTCGCCGGGCAGCGTCGCCTTCACATACGCCATCACCTGCTCGACAGCCGTCAGCTCATTCGGATCAGCCGGCTCGGCCGACGACGATGCCTGGGCTTCGGCGAGCGCAGCCTGCTGCCGTTTCTTCTCCGCGAGACTGACTGCGATCCGTTCCAGACACGTCGCCATATCCTCGGCCATGACCGGCTTGAGCAAGTAATCTCGTGCTCCCAGTCGCAGCGCCTGCTGCGCGTATTGGAACTGATCATGTCCGCTGAAGATGACGGCCTCAACAGCCGGGTGCTGCTCCTTCAAGGTCGTGATGAACTGCAGGCCGTCCATGACCGGCATGTTGACATCGGTCATCGCGAGGTCGACCGTGTTCGACTTCAGCCAGTCGATTGCCTCCAGACCGTTCGAAGCCTCGTGAATGACGGTAAATGGCAGCTGTGTGCGCTCGATCGTTTTCTTCAGCGAGGTGCGCACCCACCGTTCATCATCGACGATCAAGATTGTATACATAGGATCACCATCCCTTACGTCCGTAGATTCGTATGCGGGGAATGCGGTCTGCCCGAAGGCTCGCTCCAAGGAAGACGAATGCGGACTGTCGTGCCTTCGCCGTATACGCTATGCACCTGCACGCCGTACCCTTCTCCGCATACGTATTCAATCCGGCGATGTACATTGATTAGCCCGATGTGCGCACCGCCGCCCGTAATGTCCTTATACGGCAGATCATGCTGCAGCTGCTCCAGCACCGTGTCCGGTATGCCCGGACCGTCGTCCGTAATCTCAATCCTATAGACCTCGTCATCCTGCTGCCGCGCCTCGATGCGTATATGGGTCAAGCCGATCCGCGGATCGACGGCGTGGTGGATGCAGTTCTCGATGAGCGGCTGCAAGGAGAACTTCACGATCGATTGGCTGAGACAGCTCTCGGGAATGTGGAAGCTATAGTCGAGCCGTTCATCGAAGCGATACTTCTGAATGCGCAGGTACAGCTCGCAGACGGCAATCTCCTCCTTGAGTGTGACGACGGGCGACGACTCCTTCAGGTTGTAGCGGAACAGCCGCGAGATCGCGGCGCTCATCTCCGCAATATCATCGAGATCCTTCTCGAGCGCCATCCCGCGAATCGTCTCCAGCGCATTGTACAGGAAGTGCGGATTGACCTGCGCCTGCAGCACCTTCAGCTCCGTATCCTTCTGGCGCAGCTGCATCTCAGCCTCATTGAGCTTGGAGAAGTAAATTTCGTCGAGCAGCTCCTTCAAGCGCTCGGACATTTTGTTAAAGCCGTGCGACAGCATGCCGATCTCATCTTGTGATTCAACGCGTACCTTCGCCTCGAAGTCGCCGATCTCGAGCTTGCGCATATGATGATGCAGACTTCGGATCGGTCGGATGAGGCTGGCGGCGAAGGTCAAGCCGATGACTGCTGCGGCGGCGAGCGTCATCGCCGTCACCCAGAAGATCGCCCGTCCGATATCACCGACGCCGCGCAGCAGCTCCTTGTACGGGACGAGCGTCAGTAGCGTCCAGCCGAGTGCGGACGAGTGACTGTACGTGAGCAGCTCTCGTTCCGACCGATAGATCGGATAGGAGCCGCTGTGCGCCCCAGCCCCGTCTGCTGGGTGAATAGAAGGCAAGTCCGCCTTCTGCCCGAGCAGCGTCAGGTCGTGATGGTACACGTAATGGCCCTGCGCATCGAGAATCGTCATATAGCCGGTGCGGCCGATCGTCACCATCTTGGCAATTTCCTGAATGCGCTTGAAGTTCACATCGGTAATGATTATGCCGACCGGCTGTAGCGTTCTCGGGCTGACGATCCGTTTCACAATCGAGATGACCGGCTCCTTGCGGTCGCGCAGCTGGATGATGCGGCTGATGAGAATCGGCGAGCCGTTAGGAGGCACCTCGCTGTACCAATATTCGTTCGTAATGTCGTCGATCGGGACCACTTTATTGACGCCGGACGTATCAATGATTTGTAGATTATCTAGAATAACCGTAATCCCTGCAATATCGCCTCGCGAGTACGATTCGTTATGGAGCAGCTGCTGAATCGACCTCCGAATGCCGCTCTGCTCAATCTCCTCGACGCTGTTCATCAGGATGAGTCGCTGCATCTCGGGGTGATTGACGATCTTCAGCGTCGCGAATTCGAAGTCTCTTACATAATATTCGACATGGGTCTTCACCTGCTCGATAATTTGCCAGCTCGACTGCTGGGCCTCCTCCTCCAGCACCTCCGAGGAGCGCATGTAGGCATAATACCCGATCATAATCATCGGAACGACGACGAGAAGGGCGGAGTAGACAAGCAGCTTCACCGTTAACGGATAATCGCGCAGCAGCACGAGCCGGGTCAGCTTATGAAGCATAGGGCGTTACACTCCTTCCTCGTGAGATGGCTCGCAGGGTGCTCCTGACATACGATACGACATACGACATACACCCCACGTCATTATTGTACCATCTGCTGCGCGTCCTCCAACAGCAAGAGGCTCCGAATATACGGAGCCTCCCTTCGTTAAGCTTCATTATTTCTTAGCTGCCTCAATCGCATCTAGTACGTTCTTGTAGTCCGCACGGTACTTGTCGATGACTGGCTTCACGGCATCCTGCCATGGCTTGATGTCTTCTACCTTCGTAATGACAGAGCCCGCTGCACGTACCTTGTCCTCGGATTCCTTCTCATACTTCTTCCACTGCTCACGCTGGTACGCTACCGAATCGAGCGCAGCCTGCTTCAGCAGCTTCTTGTCCTCGTCGGACAGCTTATCCCAAGTCGTCTTACTGATCAGCAGCACCTCTGGCACACGCTGATGCTGGTCGACGATGTAGTTCTTCGCAACTTCATAATGCTTGGAGGAGAAATAGCTCGGATAGTTGTTCTCCGCACCGTCGATGACGCCGGTCTGCAGGGCGCTGAACACTTCGCCGTAAGCCATCGGTGTTGCGCTGGCGCCGAGCGCCTTCATAATGTCGACGTTCACCTGGTTCTGGATAACGCGAATCTTCAGACCCTTCAGATCCTCCAGCTTCGTCACTGGACTCTTCGTATAGAAGCTGCGAGCGCCTGGCTCGAAGTACGCGAGTCCCTTCATCTTCGAGCTCTGCAGGCTGTCGAGCAGCCTCTCACCCTCTGCGCCGGTCAGGAACTTCCACATGTGCTGTTCATTGTCGAAGATGTACGGCAAGCTGAACACGCCGTATTCCTTGTTGAAGCCAGCCATCGCACCGGAGCTGACACGCGTCATCTCGATCGCGCCGAGCTGTACTTGCTCAATAACGGCCTTCTCTTCACCCAGCTGTGAGGATGGGAATACATCGACCTTGATGCGGCCTGCGGAGCGCTCGTTCACGAGCTCAGCGAATTTCTTATCTCCCAGCGTTGTTGGATAATCTGGCGGATGAGATTCAGCCAGACGGAATGTATAGGACGGCTTCTTCGCGTCAGCGGCAGCGCCGCCTTGTGGAGCTGCTTCCTGCTTCGTTCCGCAGCCAGCGAGTACAGCACCGGTGAGCAGCACAATGGATAGAGCGCTTGCAGACATCTTGAAGCTTTTGTTCATGTTCGTGTCCCCCTTAGTTTTTCTAAACCGAGTATAAATGAAAGCGGTTTATTTTTGAACGTGACTTTTTTTGTGCCTTTTTGTAAATTCTTTAGAATGAGCTTGCCCTCCATAAGATGCTCGGCTACTTTCCTAAGAATGTATTCGGTAGCCATAAGGATAGCTGCGGTACGTAGGTGAGCAGGAACAGTACGCCAATCATAGCGAAGAAGAATGGCAATAGCGCCCGGGCTCCCTTGTCTATCGACACTTTACCAATCGCACAACCGACGAAGAGCACGGTGCCGACCGGTGGCGTCAGGAGTCCTATACCGAGATTCAAGATCATCACGATCCCGAAGTGTACCGGATCCATGCCCAGCGAGGTGACGACTGGATACAGAATTGGCGTCATAATCAGGATGAGCGGAGCCATATCCATCGGTGCGCCGAGCAACAGCAGGAGCAGGTTGATCATCAGCAGAATGATGTACGGATTGTCGGTGAAGCCGAGGAACAGATCCGTTACCATCGCCGGAATCTTCAAGTATGCGAGCACCCAGCCGAATGCATCAGACGCTGCGATCAGGAACAGCACCATCGCGACGGTACGGAATGTCTTCTTCAGAATGATGACGCTGTGGGACAGCGGAACATCCTTATAGACGAAGAACGTCAGAATGAACGCGTACAAGCAGGCAATTGCACCCGCCTCAGTAGCGGTGAACCAGCCGGAGAAGATACCTCCGAGAATAATGACACCCGTCATCATCGACAGGAAGCCTTCACGCATAATGCGCGGCACTTCTTTCAGCGGAATCGGATCGCCCTTCGGAAAATTATTCTTGCGTGCAATGATATAAGCGGTCGTCATCAGCGTCACGAGCAAAATCAAGCACGGGATGATGCCCGCGAGGAACAGAGCCGATACCGACACGCCGCCCGCGGCGAGCGAGTACAAGATCATGTTGTGGCTCGGCGGCATGACGACGCCCTGGATCGCGGCCGCTGACGTCAGGCCGACGGTGAACTCGGGCTTGTAGCCCTTGCGCTTCATCGCAGGGATCAGGACAGAGCCGATCGAGGACGCATCCGCTGCGGCAGAGCCGGAGATGCTGCCGAAGAACATGCACGCGATACACGTCACGAGGCTCAATCCGCCGCGAATCGCGCCGACGAGCAGCTGCGCCATGTTGATTAGCCTCGTGGCGAGTCCACCCTCGCTCATAATTTGCCCAGCGAGAATGAAGAACGGAATGGCAAGCAGGCTGTAGGAATCGAGTCCCTTGATCATGCGCTGTCCGACGACGACCCAAGGGACGTCGAGATACATAATGGTTAACAGTGTCGATCCTGCGATCGTCAGTGCGATCGGAAACCGCATCAGCAGCATAATCACGAAGCTGGCGGTCAGGACGAGCGTTGCCGTAGCGGTTATACTCATTCGCCGAATTCCTCCCCAAGACCTTGATGACGAGTCGTTTCAATTCCGATCAGGCTGAGCAGGCTGTAGGCACAGATCATGATGCCTGTAATCGGCATGACAATATAATAGATACTATTGGTCAGCCCTGTAGCCGGCAGCGTCGTCTCGTACTGATCGATGGTGAACTGCATGCCGTTGACGATCAGGTACAGCCCGAAGCCGAAGACGACCACGGTGATGACCTTGTCCCACACCTTGTTGAAGCGTGCTCCGAACAGCTTCGTGAACGAGTCGGTCGCGATGTGCAGCTTCTCGCGGAAGCCGATGGCGATGCCCATGAACGAGAACCAGACCATCAGCAGCAGCGTCACCTCCTCTGACCAGAAGAAGACGAAGTTGAACAGCTTGCGGGTTACGACTTGAAGAATGACGATAAACGTCATCAATGTAAGCGCCGTCAATGAAATCCATTCGAATATCGAATCCAGTGACAGGGCGATCCGTTTTAACACTTTCATACGTCACCTTTCCCTCCTTGTTGGGATCTGCTTGCTTAGTTGCTATGCGCTAATTGTAAAGGCTTTCTTGACGACTGAGAACGCCCGTGCTTTTAGGATTATTTGTAGTTTTTTTAGGTTTGTCAGATGTAAGGGTAAGGGTAATTACAAAAAAACTGTTTACCCTAATCACTCGGGTAAACAGTTCAAGAGCATGACTTAATAAGGTTTTCGGGAGAATACATACTGGGCATTTAGCAAACATACGATAGCAAAAATGATATTTTTAGTGACGACAGGTTTTATGACTTCAAAAGGCGGTTCGCTAATAAAGTGTCAATATATATTTAAGAAGGATAGGGAATTGATCACGGAAGAAGACAACAGACTGGTTGATAAGTACACAGATATTGCGACAAGAGACCACCCAATGTTTTTTGAGATTGCCATTACAAGATATGCAAATGCTGAATAAAATAATGCTTGGCTTCCAAGAAGTAATGCCACTGTCATTGGCGCGAAGAACAATGATAACGACGAGCTGCGCTACGAAGCCGGCGACGTGCTGTTCCACCTGCTCGTGCTTCTGCGCGAACGCAAGGTACCTCTGGACGACGTGCTTCGCGAGCTGGAGAGCCGCCATCTCAAGAGCTCATCTGATCAAAAATTTTCCCGCAGGAGTGAAATCCGCTGATGGTAATGATCGACTACCACACGCATCACGTTCGCTGCGGCCACGCCTCCGGCACCTTGGAGGAATACGTAAGGCGCGGCATCGAGATCGGGCTGACCCAGCTGGGGCAGTCACTGGGGAACATTAAGCTTTCGCGCTTTAAGAGCGGCGAAATTTACTGCCTATACGAGGAGAGCATCCGCAACTGTGACGTCTTTCTGGTACAGACCTTCTCTCATCCGATCAACGAGCATCTGGTAGAGCTGCTGGTCATGATGGACGCCGCCAAGCGGGCTTCGGCGAAGACCGTCAACATTGTCCTCCCGTACTATGGATACTCCCGTCAGGAACGGAAGGCTGCGCCGCGCGAGCCGATCTCGGCTAAGCTCGTTGCCGACCTGCTGCAGGCTGCCGGAGCGCACCGCGTTGTGACGATCGACCTGCATGCGCCGGCGATTCAAGGATTTTTCGACATTCCTGTCGACCATCTTACCGCACTTGACCTTATCAGCGACTATATTCGCCGCAAGGACATCCGCAATCCCGTCGTCGTATCTCCGGACGCAGGCCGCGCTTCCGCGGCGGAGAAGATGGCCAACGTGCTGGACGCGCCATTCGCGATCATGATCAAGAAGCGCCCGAGTCACAACGAGTCGGTCATCACGCACCTGATCGGTGAAGTCGCCGGCTATACGCCGATTATTATCGAGGACTTGATCGACACCGGTACGACGATCGTCAACGTCGTTGAGGGGCTCAAGGAGCGTGGCGCTGAGGACGCGTATATATGCGCAACGCACCCGGTATTCTCCGGACCTGCGGTGCAGCGTCTCGATCATCCGAACATCCGCGAGGTCGTCATCACCGATTCTATCGCTGTGGATGAAGGCCACCCGGACAAATTCAAAATCATCACAGTTGCACCGCTGCTGTCCAATGCGATTCGTATTATTCTAGAGGGCGGTTCCATCTCCTCGCTGTTCAAGTACGGCGGCGTATAGGTTTGCCTCTACAAGCCAAGGGCGGCATTCTCCGATTCGGGAGAGGCCGCCTTTGCTGTGCTGTTTAAGGAGCTTCAGGTTTCTTGATTTGAGAGGCTGCCTGCTGGTCGTTTTCCATTTCTCTGGATGGGTTCAAGCCCTGTCTCTATTATTGATTCCCCGCACGAGCCAGTAAATGAACAGGTATAACAATGTAATGCCAATGCTTCCGGCTAAAGGTATCGTTACAACTCCGATCCCCTGCTCGGTCACGATAGCTTTGTAGCTGCTGCCATCCATAGAAGCTTGCTTTTCATAGTACCCTTTGAGGTAATACCAATCCTTTCCAATGCGGTCCCCCAGCTTCATCTCGATTTGGGATAAGTAGATTAGAATTGCTCCCATAATGAGGGTGAAGCTTACAAAGCATATTCCAAGCGCATTCCAGACCCATTTCATAACGATTCCTCCTTGTCGACTTGTCTCCCAAGCTGGTTCCTGCGGAACCAGGACAGCGCCGCTCGGGCTACATTCTTGCCATCGGTAGAGAGAAGGGTTAACAAATTGCCCAGCCATACGACGGCCAAGTAAAATAACTCCGAATCTGATTGCTTATACGCAAATACCAGTAGAATAACGCCAATAAGTGCAGGAACGATCGGGCCGAGCAAGGAAACAACCACTTCCTTCGCGGGGGTCAGGCGCTCCCTGTACAATCCTACTGTATAATTATTTCTCCCGATAAATAAAAAAGCATGAGGCTGTTTGACTAAATGCAGTCCCATAACGTGGGAAAACTCATGAACGGCTATGGAAACAAAAATATTAAACGTAAAGACAAAGGCTGACCAGCCCATTCCTAAAGCATAGTAGAGGAGAAACATCCCCGCTAATATGTATATGTAATAAAACGGAATGAAAAAAATCAAGTAAATCAACAGAAAAATAGGATTTCTGGTATAGGCGGGAAGGTTATATCGCTTCTTGATCTTCATAAGCTGAAATAAGGAGCCGATCTGTAGGGTTCGAAACAAAAACCAAGCCGTTTGCAAGCGGTCTTTCCATGAACGGACACGTATGTTCAGGAGAAAATGTCCATTTAACTGCTCAAAGAATCGGATTGTATCCAAGGTGATCCGTTGTTCGTCTGCGTCATATTGCTTCGCTACCTTAGTGGCAATCTCTCCGATTGAGCGTCTCCCATCCACATAATGCAGCATCCAGTAGGAGCTCGAATTGATAGGGTAGGATTCATTGGAACTGTCGTCGGTAACCTGACTTTCAGAGACATGAACCTGAAGGGGCAAATAAGGTATATCGTGAACAAATAGATTCATAGGGCTCGTTGCTCCGATTCCAGACGGTTTTGGTAAAACTTCATATAAGCAACAAAGAAAGCGGCTGCGCAAGCTGCTTTGACAAGTGACGGAATAGGAACGAAGGTCATGCTCCATTGGACGAATCCATATCCAATTATAGACATGGCGGTCATAAGCAATCCGCCTTTATCGGAATGATGAAGAGCGACTCGAGCAAGCAGGGCCACAGTAATAAATAACAGCCAATCTGAAAACAGTGTGAAATAATCTAGGCTCAGGCGCAAGCCAAGGAAGCGGTGAACGAGCAGCGAAAGGCAAATAAGCAGCCCCCCCAACATACAATAAAAGATCGCCTTGCCCGTCAAAAGCGCGGGGATCTGAATGGGAAGACGCCGAAGTGAGCGGGTCTGCCCTCCCGTATAAAGAGACCTGTTGCTGAGTCCTAGACCGATGGTGAAGATCAAGAATATGAAAAAGCGATGATCGACTTGATGAAAAACTTCATGGGCGAAAAGTATAAACATATTTCCAAGCAGCAGGTTGAACACCAGTCCCCGCAAAGAACCGCCGCCCCGGAACCAGGAGGCAGACTCCATAATGAAGCCATTCACTAGGGCGCTTGGACTCATGGTGCGGGATCTATACTTGCTCGTTTGAGGGGGGGTGTCGTTGGATAACCTGCTCAATCCGAAATAGATGAGGAGAAACAGCAAGGCAACTGCTGCCAGCAAGTAGCCTATTGCTTCCATATGGCCGACTGCCAATTCAGACAGCCACTGTTCCGGGTGGGGTAAATAATAGGATAGAGGCTCAGCGTGCGCCATCCCAAGTCCATAGAGAAGGCCAGCGGCAGCCACCAGTACGATGGCGAACATACTTTCTAGCATCCGTAAGGAAGCCGGTGCTTTCCGGAATAGCCAGGATAGAAGTTCTTTCGCTGCGAATGCCCCCTGAACTTGAATCAGAACGAAGCAAGCATAGCCGGCAATCATAACCATCCAGGGGACTTGGAGCTTCATATAGCTGCAAATCGCAGCCAATAGACTTGCGCTTTCCAGCATGAGAAGACCGAAGAGCAAGAGGAGAGACGGAATCGCTTGTGTACGGTACAAATCTTTGACGGCTATAGGCAGCCTCTGCAAAAAAGTTTGCAGCACCGGCGGGAACGTATACAAGAAGAACATCGTCACGATAAAGAGCATAGCCCCGGCAAGGGAAAATATGCGCACCAGCACATCCAAGGATGAGGTGCTCTCTGTCAGCTCCCGAAACGCTCCCTTGACTTCGATATAAATATAATATTGCGTCGCTATCATAATGAGCAGGGCCGCAAGGGCAATGCCCCTGTCAAGCGAAGAAGCTGCACGCCGCCGCTGCTGGAAAGCAATTTTACAAATTTGCCACCACACGGGTTATCAGCTCCTTAGAGGAAGGCTTTAACTTCAACTTAACGAACAGCTCTTCAATGGTGTTGACAGCGTATTGATGCAAGATCTCATCTTTATTGCCGGTCAGCAGCAGCTTTCCCTGATCGATCATGGTTACACAGTCTGCCAATTGATCGGCAAAATGTAAGTCATGGGTCGAAACGAGGACAGTCGTTCCATGATTTCGTAATTCACTGAGCAACTGTTTAATGATATAGATCATATTGGGGTCAAACCCGGCAATAGGTTCATCCAAGATGATCAGCTTGGGGTGATGGATCATCGCAACCGCCAACTGAACCTTTTTGCGCATCCCTCGCGAAAATCCGTTTACATTGCTGTGAACATCGCTTAATTCCAGAAGTTCAAAGAGGGTCCTGGCGTTCTCCTCAATTTTGTTTTTCTCCATGCCATACGTATACCCCGCAAAGCGAACAATTTCCATCGGAGTAAGATGATCTAGCAACGCTTCATCATCCGGCATGTATCCGATGCGTTTGCGGTATTGATATTCACTTGCTCCGAGAGTTCGCCCCTCCCACGATACGTGACCAGAGTCGACCTTCAGTTGATTGAGCATGATCTTAATCAATGTCGTTTTGCCCGAGCCGTTAGCCCCGATTAGACCATGTATGGTACCCGCATGCACCTCTAGGTTGATATGTGTAACCCCTTTGTCCGCCGAATACATCTTGGTGATTTGATGGAGTCCGATCAGCACATCGTTCAATTCGGGCGACCTCCTTAAAGAAACCCGGGCTGTCCAGCCCGGGGCCGGAATGGCGATACGATTCTAGGTTGGAAAATAGTTATTTAGGGCTGATAACATTCTACTTTCCACACGGTACCGAACACATAGCTATCTACGCGGCTCAACCCGCCAGAGCTTCTGCAGGAATCAATAGCTCTTTGCAATTGATATTGGCTGTAGGCCCAGATAACGAACAGCAGAATCAAGCCTACCCACCACCACTCGTCGCTGGTTACTTCCTTCTTACGTTGCAATTGGATCTCCGGGGATTCATACATCATTTTCAACTTCCTACCCTTCTATAAGAGATTTTAAGTAATGAGCTATCCTACCGTCATTAATTCCTGTAGCATTCCACTGTCCATGATGATCCAAAGAAG
Source organism: Paenibacillus sp. YYML68 (assembly GCF_027923405.1). NCBI lineage: Bacteria > Bacillati > Bacillota > Bacilli > Caryophanales > Paenibacillaceae > Paenibacillus > Paenibacillus sp. YYML68. Next base: position 421,760 of record NZ_BQYI01000001.1, read on the forward strand.
CTGGACACCACCCGCGCGCTGCCGCCGCTGTTCGTGCACTCATCGACAGCTTTCTCCTCCAGTGCATAATTGCTATAGACACGCACCGCAAACAAAAGAATCATACCTAGCCACCACCATTCGTCACGAGTCAGGTCTCGGGATGGAATGGTTATTGAGGGGGCCGCATAGTTCACTGCTATTCACCTCCTCCCTGCTTAAGATAGGGTTAGGATGAGGCAGGTGCTAACCGTTAGACTGTGCGTTAAGGCATTATTGGGAAGTAACGGTTGGTTATAGTTAATCTAAAACCCTATAATATGGTAACACAGTCGTAAGTATTCAGTAAAACCGCTTTGGATTTTCAGGATTCATTGAAACACGAACATTTTCGCCTCTACAATCGATTTTTACAGAAACGCAGTCAGAATTCATCCTAAAAAATGATCTGAGAGGATTCTACGAGGCAACTTCGTGTTCACAAAATATTCACATGCGGGTTCACTGAATACTTGCCCTTCCGCCTACTAAATATACCAAAAAAAACAAAATTTGTATGGGTTAATAGAACTCGTGAATCCGTGATAAAAGAATATGAAAACAAGAGAAAAATAGAGGGAATCCAAGATTTTGTGTCGAAATTAAAGGATTATAACGATCCAATACTTTCACCAATGGGGTGATTGGCTTGAAGTTCGAATTCGTCCAATCTAATGAGTACTTAACCACACATACCGGGTTAACCGCTATTGGAGCTTTGCTAGCAAAGACTAATCTCGGTGCACGTTTGAATAAAACGGTATTGCCCGAGAACCCGAATCCAGATATCTCGAATGCTGATGTGATGAAAAGCTACTTGGGTCTGCTCTGCCAAGGCAAGAGCGACTTTGATCATATTGAGCCATTCCGGCAAGACGATGCGTTCAGCATCAGTCTTGACATTCGCGATGTTCCATCTAGTCCAACCTTGCGCCAGCGCTTAGATATGGCGGGTTCGTCGATATGGAAAGATATTGTGCTGGAAGAGTCGGCGGACCTGTTACGCCGAGTGGCCGCCCCGCTTACGGGTGTTGATCTTCTTGTCCTGGGCGAGAAGGAACGGACTACGTTGTTGCCGCTCGATATCGATGTGTCTCCCTTTGACAACTCCCGCACGAAAAAGAAGGCGTATCTCGCACCTACAAAGGCCATGATGGTTTTGCTCCGATCTTCTCTTACTTGGGCAAAGAGGGCTACGGCGTCCATGTGGAACTGCGTGAGGGCAGCGTGCATTGCCAGAAGAACACGGATGAATTTTTGAAGGCCAGCATTCAATATGCACGCCGAGTCACAGACCGTCCGCTCCTTGTTCGAATGGATGCAGGCAACGACTGCTTGGCGAATCTGAAGGTCTGTCACACTCAAGAAACTCGTGCCGATTACATCATCAAGAAAAATCTGCGAAGAGATCCAAAGGAGACGTGGCTCTTGTTCGCACAAGATCTGGGCATATGCTGCGAAGAACGCGAAGGAAAGAAGGTATACATCGGGTCGATGCTCATTCGTGAACAAGGATTTGACGAGCCGCTGCGTCAAGTGTTTCGTGTCATCGAACGAACCATAAGCCGTGAAGGTCAAATCTTCCTCGTTCCTGAGATCGAGGTCGAGGTGTACTGGACTTCCTTGCGTTGCTCGGCTTGGCGGGTCATTGAACTGTATCGCGATCACGGCACCAGTGAACAGTACCACAGTGAGATCAAGACAGACCTTGATCTGGAACGCTTGCCCGCTGGCAAGTTTGCAACCAACAATCTCATATTGCATGCGGGCGTGTTCGCATACAATATGCTTCGCTTGATGGGGCAACTCAGTCTGCAGATTCCCGACTCTCCGATTCGAAACAATGTTGGCCGCAGACGGATTCGCACGGTCATTCAGAATATGATCTACCATGCTTCACGACTCGTAAGACATGCTAGGCAAGTCAAATTCGCATTTGGAACGCACAGTCCTTGGTTTCAAACGTTGCGACGTGTGTATCTCACCATCCTAACCACTTGAGACTCAATGTTTAATAGGGGTGTATACGCCTTCACGCGTAGGCGTGTTTCAACATGTGCTTTTTTTGTCCACGCGAGGAAGTTCAATTGAAATGCTCATTACCTTGATGCTTTTACCATTTCCCTACAGTCACGAGCGGGCTGTCACGGATTCACGAGAACTAATACAAAGAGTATTATTTATGAATTTTCGACATAATTGAATAGATCTCTCACTGCGTGTTAGATGGCAGGTATGTTCGATCCTCAATGGAGAGAGTACTAGCGTGATAAATTAGTACAGAGGCCTTTTAGCAGGTTGCTCACCTTTGCCCTACAATTCCCTTTCTGCTAAGATGGTGGCTGTAAGCGGTTGTGGAACACGTGTGCACTTTGTAGAGGAATACGAATATTCGGAGGTGCGAGGTCATGTTGAAGCAGGTGAAATGGGGTATTCTTGGGTACGCACGAATTGCCAAGACGTCTGTTATCCCGGGCATTCTGAAGTCGGACAACGCCGCATTGTATGCCATCGCTTCCAGCGATGCAGACAAGCGCAAGGAGTGCAGCGAGCTGTATCCGGAGACGATCGTCTACGAGAGCTATGAGGCGTTGCTCGACGACGCGGACGTAGCGGCGGTGTACATCCCGCTGCCGAATTCGATGCACAAGGAATGGGCGACCCGGGCGATGAGCAAGGGCAAGCATGTGCTCTGCGAGAAGCCGATCGCGCTGAATAGTGAGGAATGCAGCGAGATGCTGGAGGCAGCTGAGCGGTACGGCGTCATTCTGATGGAGGCGTTCATGTACCGGTATACCGACCGCATTCGGCGGGTGCAGGAGGTGCTGGCGAGCGGGGAGCTCGGACAGGTGCGTTACGTGCAGTCGACGTTCCGTTTCCTGCTGAACCGTCCGAACACGATCAAGGTACAGCCGGAGCTCGGCGGCGGCTCGCTGTACGATGTCGGCTGCTATCCGGTTAATTTCGTAGGGATGGTGACGGGACAAATGCCGCAGTCGTGCGTAGTACAGACGGTGATGGACAACGGGGTAGACGTGCTGTTCTCGGCGGTGCTGCGCTATCCGGACGGGACGGTCGCCTCCATTAACAGCGGCTTCAACGCCTTCGGTCAGCTGAATTCGGAGATTGTGGGCACATTGGGACGTATCGATATTCCGGATACGTTCCTCGGTAAAGCAGGCTCGTTCACGGTGACGACGGAGAGCGGTGTGAGGTACATCGAAGTGGAAGAGTCGGATCGCTACGCGCTCGAGGTCACTGACTTCTCAGCCGCTGTGCTGGAAGGACGCAGGCCGCTGTGCAGCCTGGAGGAGACGCAGCGCAACATGCAGGTGCTCGATATGCTGCTAGCTGCGATGAGAGGAGACGAAGCGTAATGGCCAAGCATCGATTCCTACTGATTGGACATGGTGTCATCAGCAAGAGATACAGAGAGTCGTTCGCCCCGCTTGCGAATGCGGAGATTGTTGGCGTCGTCGGACGTAGTGTGGAGGCGGCAGAGGCTTACGCTCGTGAGCACGGGCTCGCGCACTTCGGCACGCGACTCGAGGAGGTGGCGCAAGCTTCTGGGGCGACCGCGGTCATCGTCTGCACGCCGAACGCCGTTCATTATGAGAACGTCATGGAGGCGGCGCGTCTTGGACTTCATTGCCTATGCGAGAAGCCGCTCCATATCGACCCGGCGAAGCAGCAGGAGATGATCGACCGCTGCGCGGCAAGCGGCGTGAAGCTGGGCGTCTCCTACATGCGCAGGTTCATTCCGCACCTGCAGCTGATGAAGGAGATCGTTGCATCGGGTAAGCTAGGTCGCATCACAGTTGTCGACGTGAAGATTAAGCATTATCGCTCGCGGGCGTACTATGGCGATTCGTGGCACGGCACGGTAGAGGTCGACGGCGGCGGGCCGTTCATCCAGCAGGGCAGTCACATTATTGATCTGGCGCAATGGATGTGCGAGGGGTTCGCGGAGGTGCTCGAGGCGAAGCGGTTCCAGGTGTATCACGACATTGAGGTCGAGGACCACGGCTATGCGATCATCCGGTATGCGAACGGAGCGGTCGGCATGATTGAGGCGTCGACGGCCTGTCCCGGTATGAAGCAGGAAATGATCGAAATATCCGGCACCGAGGGCACAATCTCGGCCACTTATCACGAGCTGTTGACGTTCGAGGTGCCGGGGATGGAGAAGCCGGTGCTCGAGCCGGGTGCCTCGGACAATGAGAAGCTGTTCGCGCGGCTCGTTGCTGACTTCGTCGCCTCGCTCGACGAGGCTCGCGCGCCGTACATTGACGGAGCTGCGGCTGCCAAGGCTACGGAGCTCATAACGGCGATCTATCGGAAGGCCGGCGAGCCGATTCGGATGGTGCGTTAGCCTACTCGCCGTTGAGCTGAAGCCTAAGGTCCATTCATGCCGCGACTGATTTTTGGAGAGATGTGCAACAATTGTATTTGTTGAGCGAGAGAGGCCCGCGGCGGCCTCTCTTTTCTTTTTGAGCGTGAGCGCATCAGCACTACCAGTCGTAATAGTGATTGAGGCGCCAGCCGCTTGCGACCGCGGGTGAACAGCTCCTTCAGCTCGAACGTGCTGGCTCCCTCCTGCAGCTGTCGACCGATCTCGCGAATCGTCTCCACGTCCTCAAGCGAATATTTACGCGTGCCTCCATGGGTTCGGCTGGGGAAAATCAGCTTGCGCTCCTCGTAATAACGGATTTGACGCTCGGTCAAACCTGTCATTTCACACACGGTGCCGATGCTCATGATCTTGTTCTCCATATAGAACCTCCCCAGCATTCATCTATGTTAAGTTATATTACACACAACTCATAAAAAGTGTAAAGTTTTGGTTAAAGAATGAACTGGTAAGCTCAATATTACCAACAAAGCGTATTTTTCTGCAAGTACACGGTGGGGTTGATGCTGATAAAAATTTTGTATGTTAGATTATCTAACGTAATTTTACCATGAGACAAAAAGAGCTGTTATATTTCATCGTGAAGCCTCTGCTACCAGCGACAAGCGCGAAGGAGTGTATAGCGATGGAAGCACATGATTCTGCCCGCGACATGACACGAAGACAATTTCTGAACACCGTCGGCAAAATTGGAGGCTCGGCTGCCGTATTCAGCCTGATGGGCACGCTCGGGCTGCTAACGCCGGAGACGATGAAGGCTGCTGATTATACGCCCCCGTCGCAAGGGGATCTGAAGGCGGCGAACCGCAACGGCAAGCGCGTCGTCATCTTGGGCGCCGGCATCGCCGGTATGACCGCCGCCTATGAGCTAGGGCTCGCCGGCTACGATTGCGTCATTCTCGAGGCGAGAGCGCGCTCGGGTGGCCGGATCTGGACGGTGCGTCGCGGTACGACGGTAACGGAGGTTGGCGGCGTGAAGCAGGTCGCTCGCTTCGATGAGGCGGAGCATCTGTATTTGAACGCCGGTCCGATGCGTATTCCGCAGTTTCACGTGACGATGGAGTATTGTCGCAAGTTCGGCGTGGAGCTGGAGCCGTTCAACAACGTGAACGAGAGCGGCTATTATTATTCCGAGAACGTCGGTGCGCTGTCTGGTCAGAAGATTCGGAAGCGGGCGGCGAAGGCGGATGTACGCGGCTACGTCTCGGAGCTACTGGCCAAGGCCATTAATCAGAGCGCACTCGATCTGCCGCTTACGGCGGAGGAGAAGGCGAAGGTCGTTGAATATTTACGGCGTGAGGGTGATCTGAATCCAGATCTGTTCTACAAGGGCTCCTCGCGCGGGGGCTACAAGACGGAGCCGGGCGGCAAGCTCGATGCGGGCGTCATTCGCGATCCGTTCGATATGAAGGCCATCATCCAGTCGGGCTTCGGTAACAGCTTCAGCGGCGAGTACGGCTATGACCAGCAGATGATGATGTTCCACCCGGTCGGCGGCATGGATCGGATCTCGCAGGCGTTCGAGAAGCGGGTCGGCCGCCACATCGTATACCACGCGGAGGTTAGGAGCATCCGTCAGAACGACAGTGGCGTCACGATCACGTACATGGATATGAGCACTGGCGTCGAGAAGCAGGAGAGCGGCGATTACTGCATCTGTACAATTCCGCTGTCCGTGCTGAAGGATATACCGGCAGATTTCTCGCCAGAGCTGAAGACCGCGATCTCCAGTGTCAACTACGCCTCCGCAGGCAAAATGGGCATGCAGTTCAAGCGCCGCTTCTGGGAGGAGGATGAGCAGATCTACGGTGGCAGCACGACGACGAACACAGACATAGCCTCCATGTACTACCCGCCGACGAAGTACATGTCGAAGAAGGGCATTCTGCTCACGTACTACAACTTCGGCGCACAGGCCGATAAGCTCGGGAAGATGTCAACCGCAGAGCGGGAGAGCTATTCGCTGGGCATCGCGGGTAAGATCCACCCGCAGGTGTTCCAGGAATTCGAGTCGGCGTTCTCCATCAACTGGAAGACGGTGAAGTATAATCTCGGCGGCTGGGCGTCGTATACGGCGGATGATCGCAAGACGATCTATCCGAAGCTGTGCGAGCCGGATGGCCGCATCTACTTGGCTGGTGAGCATCTCAGCTATATGACAGCTTGGATGGCAGGCGGCATCGAGTCGGCACGCAAGGTCGTGACTGAGCTGCATGAGCGTGTGATGAAGGCATAGCGGAAGCGGGAGGGTCGTGCCTTGACCCAAGGGTGCATGTTAGACATGGTCATAATTGAAGCTTGAATCCTATCCGTGCTAAGGAGTGAATAACCGATGAATATTAACACAAGCATGCTCAAGCGGACAGCAGCCGCAGCTCTACTATTTGGCGCCGTCGGCGCTTACGCCTTCGCAGCCGACTCGAAGCTGCCGAGCAAGTACCCGGCAGAGCCCGTTCACGAGGTCGAGTTCTATGGTAATCCGAGCTCGTCCATCTCGGTCGGCGTCTCCTTGCCCGCCGGGGCCGCCTACTTATTCACGAGCGGTACCGTTCCTCCTGTATTGAACAAGGAAGGAGCTACCGTATACGAGCGGTACGGAGATACGAAGACGCAGGCAATCGGCGTATTGAAGAGCATTGAGAAGCAATTGGCAGACAAAGGTCTGACGATGAAGGACGTTGTCTACTTGCGTGCTTACTTGACGGCTGATGCGGCTAAGGAGGGCAAGTTCGACTATGCGGGGTGGAATGAGGCGTACGGGCAATTTTTCAACAATGCCGCTAATCCTGTCAAGGTCGCTCGATCGACGGTTGGCGTCGCCTCGCTCGTCAGTCCGGATTGGCTTATCGAGATCGAGGCGGTAGCTGTCTATCCGAAGCATCATAACCAGGATTAACGAAGTAGAAGTATATGGGAGGAGCTGAGCAGCATGCCGATGAATATTGGAGTACCGGGTCTCATTATGATTATTGTTGTCATCTTGCTCCTGTTCGGTCCGTCGAAGCTGCCGGAGCTCGGTCGTGCGGTTGGGCGTACGCTGCACGAGTTCAAGTCGTCGACCCGTAGTCTCGTGGAGCAGGAGGATGAATCGCGAGCCGATGCAGTGGATACAAAGAGAGAAGCAGGCCGTGCTTGAAGGCGATGTAAGGAAGGGCCTTGCACATGCGCGAAGTCTGGCTCGGTTGAGATGATGGGATGCTGAAGGGGTAAATGGTGAATGGAGCGAATGACCTTTTCTGCTTGCGTGGCGAGCTGAAGGGGGTCATTTTTTTGCTTCCATATATTAGGTGTTATCATCACTGTACATGAACAGGCCTCGGACTGGCTGATCGACTCGGAATAGGACATAAGCGCTAGTCATGAGCTAGTGATTATTGACGTTATTCGTGTAAGCGCTTCATAATCGGGACTATGCTTAATGGTTTTATTGAAGGTCAGCATGACTAGTTCACGAACAGGGGGAGACCGATTGGCATGAGAACTACGAATCGTTATTTGGCTGTGCTGCTGTCGTTCATGCTCGTATTCTCATCACTTGGCATGCGTGCGTCGGCGGAGGAGATCGTGGATCCGACGGCAGGCGGTGCGATCAGCATTGCAAGTGATTGGCAGGGCAGTGTGTTTGGAGATGTGGGTGGTCTAGATAAGATTAATTCAACGAACTTTGAGATTATGGAAAATGCCGACCAGACGGTGACGCTGCGGAGCTCTAATGATCGCGGTAAGATGGCAACCGGGTCTACGCCTTCGGAAGGTATCGCGTATTACTTCAAGGAGGTACCTGACGATGCAGACTTCGAGCTGACGGCAACAGCGGCCGTCTATTCGTGGAAGGCGAACAGCCAAGTGTCGTTCGGCCTGATGGTGCGAAGCACGGTGTTCACGAATGTACATGGTGCGGTCTATTCGAACGGAGACTATGTAGCGCTGGGCGCAGTCGATCAGACGATGCAGGCGTTCTACAAGCAGAACAATGTAGTCACGAAGAGTAGTGTCACGAATAGCTCGTTCACGTACTCGACAGCGAACCCGCCGATGGCTCAGGAGCAGTACGCGCTGAGCATCAAGAAGACGGGCAACAACTATGTGCTGAAGATTGGTGACGAGACGAAGACGATCGAGAATGTCGCTGGACTGAAGTATGCGGGCTTGTATACGGCACGGAATGCGACGATGAACTTCAGCAATGTGCAGCTGAACATTGAGAAGCCGCTCCAGTTGGGCGACTGGACGTTCGCTGCCTTCGGAGGCAATACGGGAACGGATAAGAATCCAGCACCGACGGTTCAGACGGACGGAAGTGTGACGATGCTCGCGACGGGAGGGAAGATCGCTTCCTCGGATGAAGGGATCTCCTACTATTACAAGGAGCTGCCGACGGGACTGAACTTCGAGCTCGAAGCGAAGGCTCTGGTGAATAGCTTCAATGCGACGAGCTCGATCAGTACGCCGAATCAGAAGTCGTTCGGCTTGATGGTCAGAGACAACGTAGCCGCTCACGGGGCTACCTCCTCTTTTACATCGAATTATGTGGCGGTTGCAGGCTCGGGCGGATCACCTAATGTTATGCAGGCCATACAGAAGCTGGGTACACGTACATTGCATTCCTTGACGGGCGTAACGGCACCTGGAGCGGGTCAGTCCTTTGACCTGAAGATCCGCAAAGTTGGCGATGTGTATGAAGCAACGGCGAACGGCGTGACGGAGAAATTCGTGCTGCCAGGCGCCATGAACGATACGTTCTATGCGGGGCTGTATGTTGCGCGTGATGCTAACATTACGTTCAGCGACTTCAAAATCAAAGCCGATACCCGCGCTCCGGTCTCGATTACGGCCAACGCTTCGGGGATGAAGACGATCTACTTGATCGGTGAGGAGCTGAATACAGCAGGCCTTCAAGTGACGGCGACGTATCCGAATGGCTCGCAGGAGCAGCTGACGAAGCTTGATTATGTGCATAGCGGCTTCGAGAGCGCGACCGAGGGCGTCAAGACGGTGACGATCCACTTCAACGGTGCAACGACGACGGTGCCGGTCGAGGTGAAGAAGCTGACGGTGTTGAAGCTGGAGACGAAGTACGCTCCGGCGAAGACGGAATATTATCCCGGCGATGCGTTCGATCCGGCCGGCTTCGTGCTGACAGCGGACTACAACAATGAGACAACGGCCGACCTGACGAGCGATAAGTACACCTTCTCCATCGAAGGTGCGACGTGGAACGGCACGAGCTTTATTCTCGATACACCGGGTGTGCTGACGGTCAAGGCGACATCTGTAGAGACGCCGACCCAATCGGTGACGTTCCCGATTACGGTGAAGGCGGCACAGCTGACGGCGGTCGAGATTCGCAAGCAGCCGACCAAGACGCTGTATTACATCGGCGATGAGCTGAGTCTGGACGGCCTTGTCGTCTACGCGAAGTATAGCGATCAGTCTGAAGTAAGGCTGATGAAGGATGATTACACCGTATCGCAGCTCGATACCGCATCGGCGGGATCGAAGCAGGTGACGATTACCCATAAGTGGATGTCTGCGCTGCTTGCGTTAACGGTGAAGGTGAAGGAAGCGACCGGGGTGAAGGTGACGAAATATCCGGCGACGACTTATACGGTCGGTGCGGATTTTGACCCGAGCGGATTACAGGTGTCGAAGCAATATGACAGTGGCGAGCAAGAGGTGCTCGGAGCCTTGCAGTATACGGTAGATGCATCGGGCTACGACAAGACGAAGGCAGGCACGTATGACATCGTCATTACACCGGCAGATACGACGCTGGCACCTATTGCGCTGAAGGTAACGGTGCGCGAGGCAGCAGCGCCGGTATGGAAGACGATCATATTCGGTCAATCGAGCACTTCTACGAAGAACTCGGTGACGGTGAACGATACGGATCAGTCTGTAGAGCTGGTCGCTCTTGAGGGCGGTGGTAAAGTAACCGGCGATCATGACGGAATCTCCTTCTACTATACCGAGCTGGATGCGCAGCAGGACAACTTCGTCCTGTCGGCTGATATCGAGGTGAAGGCTTACGCGAAGTCTGATCATGATGGTCAGGAGTCGTTCGGTATTATGGCGCGCGATGCGATCGGTGAGAATGGCAACTCCAGTGTATTCGCTTCGAACATCGCAGCAGTCGGCGGCTATAGTGGCGGCACGAAGGAGCCGAATGGCACGCAGCTGTTCATCCGTACAGGTATTCAGTCACCGGACGGTGCTGGAAGCCAAGGCGTGAAGAAGATTATGCTGGGCAGTGAGAAGCCTGCACCTAGCAACACCGCTCCTGCGAAGCCGTACCGTCTGACACTCGCGAAGACGAACAGCGGCTATGTCGGACAGCTGAATAACGGCGAGCAGCAGATGTTCTTCGAGCCAGATATTCTCAATGTGCAAAACTCGAAGGTATACGTTGGCTTCTACACAGCGCGTCTAGCAACAATCGTCGTGCGCAACATCGACTTCAAGGTAACGTCGGCCGCTACGGATGCGCCGAAGGTGACACCTCCAGCGAAGCCGGTTACGCCGGACTTCAGCGTGCTGTCGCTGGACCGTACGTCCGACCCGAATTATACGCTGCGCGTGAAGTCGAACGTCAGCGGTGTGATGACGGTGAAGCTGGGTGAGTCTGTGATCGCCCAAGATGTTGCCGTCCAAGCAGGCGCAGTGAAGACGTTGCCTGCGACGCTTGCGGCCAGCGGAACGAATTCGTTCAGTGTAACGTTCCTGCCGAATGACGATCAATATTTGACAACTTACGATAAGCTGGTGAAGAACTTCACCGTTACGACGAAGTCGTACGTTCCAGGCGGGGACATCTACGTGTCGCCGACCGGCACAAGTGCAGGAACAGGAGCTGTAGACCAGCCTCTTGATCTCGATACGGCGATCGACTACGTCAGACCAGGTCAGCGCATCGTCATGCTGGGTGGAACATACGTTCGATCCTCAAAGGTCGAGATTAAGAAATACAACGACGGTACGGCCACTGCGCGTAAATCGCTCGTGGCAGCGCCAGGTACACGTCCGGTGCTCGACTTCGATAAGAAGTCGGAGGGCATCGTGCTTAGTGGCCATTACTGGCACGTGCTCGGCATCGACGTGAAGCGCTCGGCCGGTAACACGAAGGGCTTCACGATCGGCGGAAGCCACAACATCATCGAGCTGGTGAACACGTACCAGAACGGCGATACGGGCTTGCAGATCAGCAAGACCGATGATGCGACAGACAAGGCGCTGTGGCCTTCGCACAACTTGATTCTGAATTGTACGTCGTATGACAATCGCGACCCTTCCGACAACAACGCCGACGGCTTCGCGGCGAAGCTGACGTCGGGTGTGGGGAACATTTTCCGAGGCACGATTGCCCATAACAACATTGACGACGGCTGGGATCTGTATACGAAGTCTGGCTCCGGAGCGATCGGTGCGGTAACCATCGAGAACAGTATTGCTTACAACAACGGCTTCCTGACCGATGGAACCGTTGGAGCAGGCGATAAGAACGGCTTCAAGCTGGGTGGCGAAGGCATTCATGTGCCTCACATTATTCGCAACAGTGCAGCATTCGGTAACGGAGCTTACGGCTTCGCGAGCAACAGTAACCCGGGTGTCATTGCGTACAATAACGTGGCCTTCAACAACGCGGGCGGGAATATGAACTTCACGACTTACTCGCACATCCCGACAGACTTCCGCATTGGAGGATTCGTGTCGTACCAGAAGGATTATACGGCGAAGGATAGCTACCCGACTGCGCTCGCTTCGGACTATAACTATATGTTCAACGGCACGAAGTCGGTGAACAAGTCCGGCGTCGAATTAACAGCGGCGAACTTCGAGAGCCTCACGCCAGTTGCGACGTACCAGCGTGATGCGAATGGTGATATTATTTGGGGCAGCTTCTTGAAGGTGCTGGGCGTGGACAAATTCACAGAGCCTGTTGTGAATCCGGGTCCTGTAGATCCTGGTAACCCAAGTAGTCCGGGGGGCTCGGATGGTGAAAGCTCAGACTCTGCCGGAGCACCTGCGGTCAGTCAGCCTGCAGCGAACACAGACGGCAGCGTTACCGTGAAGGTGACGGCCTCGAAGAATGCCGCAGGCGCTGTATCCGCAACGCTTGATTCGGCTTCTTGGCAGGATGCCCTTGCGAAGACGAAGGCGAATGCAGAAGGCAAGAAGATCGTCAAGGTGGATGTGGCGACATCTGCTGCTGCATCGGGCGGCTACGAAGTGAAGCTCCCGGCTGCCGCGTATAAGGAGCAGTCCGCAGCGGTTCAAGTCGAAGTGAAGACGAATGCAGCTACGGTGGTGCTGCCGGGCAACATGTTCAAGCAAGGCGAGCTTGCTGGCGCTGAGACGGTCGGACTATCCGTTAAGGAGCTTGCACCTTCTGGTGCGTTGAAGGAGAAGCTCGGCAATCGTCTTGTCTACGAATTCGATATTCAAGTGGACGGCAAGACGATTAGCTGGAGCAACCCGGATGCTGCTGTACAGGTAGCGATCCCGTACAAGCGCAGCGAGCAGGAGACGAATCCGGCCTTTATCGTCGTCTGGTATATCGATCCGGCGGGCACGATTATCCCTGTGGTGAACGGCAAGTACAACGAGGCTGACGGTCAAGTGTACTTCAAGACGAACCACTTCAGCCAGTACACGGTGACGTACAATCCGAAGACGTTCGCGGATGTGGCTGGTCACTGGGCGAAGGCCGAGGTCGATGTGATGGCGGCGAAGGGTGTCATCAACGGTGTAACCGAGCAGTCCTTCGAGCCGAACAGCTCGATTACACGTGCTGACTTCACGCTGCTGCTCGTTCGGGCGCTTGGCTTGACGAGCTCATCCAAGACATCTGCAAGCTTCTCGGATGTCGCATCGACGGATTACTACTATAATGAAATCGGCATCGCTAAGCAGCTCGGCCTTGTGAATGGCAAGGACGATGGACGCTTCGAGCCGAAGGCTAGCATTACGCGTCAAGATATGATCGTCATCGCGTCCAGAGCGCTTCAGGCGGCGAGCAAGCTGGGAGTGTCTGCAGCTGGCACGTCCGAGCTTGACGCCTTCGCAGACCGCGAGACGATCGCGGCTTACGCGAAGTCCCATATCGCCGCAATGGTGAAGGCTGGCTTCGTGCAGGGAGACGATCAGAAGAATGTGAATCCGCTCGCCAAGACGACTCGTGCCGAGGCGGCGGTGCTGATTTACCGTTTGATGAACGAATAGGAGAACGATGAGCAAGGACCGCCTCAGCTTGAGGCGGTCCTTTTTGCTCCCTTGTGAGCTCATGGTGATGCCCCCAGTCGGACGAGATCGATTCATGGTAATATTGTAGAGTCAAGTCAGTTATCGACATCCGTAATATGTGTAAAGCTTCGGCAAGACGCGCCTACTGGAGGGTAAGGGGAAATAATGACTACAATAAGAAGCTTGAGGTGCCACCTACTATTGAAATGTTTGATCCTACTACATTAGATGAAATGGTGAATTACACGGATTTAATTATCATCGGTGAGGTGGAGGAAAGACACAATAAAGTAAATACGCCTTTAGATCCAAATAGCAATACCCCTGAAGCAGCTATTCAAAATAAAATGAAGAGCCAAGGATTTCAGCCCTCGGACGGTCCAGCGATCATCCCGAACAGAGTGAAAGTTAAAGAAGTTCTTCATGGGAATACTACTTCGAAAGAAATTACGATTATTCAATCGGAGATTTTTGAAGGATATGAGCCTAAGTTAAACAAAAAGGATACGATGATTTTCTTCTTAAGTAAGGTATCGGATCGTGCAGAACATTACAACATAGTTCATCCATACGCAAGCTATTATTACATTAAGAATAACAAGCTGGATCCAGTGTATAAAAAGAATGAATTTACGCAACTTACGGGAATTTCAATAGAAGATTTTAAGTCGAAAATTAATAATGCGAAGAAGAAATAAGCTCAAGGAATCATCCCCTACATTCATGTCGGTGATGATCGGGAATACGGCTTGGACGGATTATCGAAGAAGGCGCAGTAACACCGCGAGAGTCCAGATCCAAGCCTCCCGAGCCTTAGCAAGCCTAGCTAACTCCTAGCTCCGCCCAAAACGGAAATCGCCTGACTTCGTCCGCACCTTCAGCTTCGCAGCGCCGTCACCGACGGTTCCGCGGAGCTGATTGCCGTTCTCAGAGCGCTCGAAGTGCGACATCGAAGGCCAGTCGACTTCTCCCTCACCGGAGCTTCCCTCGAAGTCCAGCGACAACGAGGCGGGCTCCGCCTCGACCATGACGGACACGTTACCGCTCATCGTGTTCAGCTCCACATCCTGCGTCAGCTGCTCCAGCTCGAGCTCGACATTACCAGAGGACGTCTCGCCCTTCACTCGAGACGCTTCTGCACCCTCGATGGCGACATCGCCGCTGTTCGTGCGGAAGGAGAGCTTCTCGGCGACGAACTGCTCGACTTCAATGTCTCCTGAGGAAGTCTGCAGCTCGATGGCTTGGGCCTGCAGCTCGGACAGCATCATATCGCCGCTCTCCGTTCGGACGATGATCGACTCCCATTGCTTCTCCGGTATACGAGCCGTCAGCGTCAATTCGAGGCTGGAGCCGAAGCTGGTGCCGGAGGGACGTTCGACGGTGGCGTACAGGGTGCTGCCCTTCGGCTCGACCTCCAGCTTCACCTGCTTCACATAGCGGGAGCTCCCCTTACCGTGCAGCTCGAATTCGATCTCGCTTCCGCTGCTGGGCAGCAGCTCGACATCGGTGCTCGTCAGCTCGAGCTTCAGCATCGAATGCGCGCCTACATCCACCGTCTGTCGGATCTGTATATCCTCGGTGCCCATGAACATACCGCTTGCACCCTCATGCTGCGGATTCAGTGAGTACAGCCCGAGAGCGACCCCCGCTGCGATCAATATCGTACCTATTCCGATTTTCTTAACCATCAACCTTCACTCCATCTCGATAAAAGTATGGGCAGTCGTATCGATCTCACGCTACTCGTTATGATGCTAAGCATACCATTAACTGGAATCGTGCACATTGGACTTTAGGGAAAGGTTACACCCGACCATAGTCTAGGGTCATGCGGGTCTGTCAGCTCCCTCGCATGCATTGAGAGGATGACTGATTTGTTATATGATGTAAGGCAGGGATGAATGAGGAACCCGTAACCTATCATAAAGTGAGTTGATTTCGATGTATCCAAGAGACGAGAAGTTCATCATGCCTGCAGAGTGGGCCGAGCATACACGTACGTTGATTTCATGGCCGGTGCAAGATTCGATGGTGTACCCGGACGATTACGAGGCCGTATGCGACGGCTACGCGGAGATCATTACGGCGATCGCCGAGTTCGAGCCGGTCACGGTTGTCGTGAACCCGGACGACGCAGAGCGAGTCAGCCAGCGCTTCGCCGGCAACGAGCGCGTCGAGCTGCTGCCGATCGAGCACAATGACGCGTGGCTGCGCGACAACGGCCCGACGTACATCGTCAATGACGGTGGCGAGGTGGCGGCGGTCAATTGGCAGTTCAACGCTTGGGGCGGCAAGTATAGCCCGTGGGATCTGGACGATGCTGTCGCTCCGCAAATTATTGCACGAGACGGCATCCGCCGCTTCGACGCGCCGCTCGTCATGGAGGGCGGCTCGATCCACTCCGACGGTGAAGGCACGATTCTGACGACCGAGGAATGCTTGCTCAACACGAACCGCAACCCGGAGCTATCGCGGGAGCAGATTGAGGAGCAGCTGAAGCAATTCATCAGCGCGGACAAGGTCATCTGGCTGAAGCGGGGACTGAGCGGCGACGAGACGGACGGGCACGTCGACAACATCGCGTGCTTCGCCGCGCCGGGCAAGATCATCCTGCAAGTGTGCGACGATCCGGCTGACGACAACTATGCGATTACGCAGGAGAATCTCGCCATCTTGGCCAGCCACACCGATGCGAAGGGGCGCAAGCTGGAGGTCATTCCGATTCAGCAGCCACCGATGGTCACTCACAACGACAAGCGGCTGACGCTCAGCTACTTGAACTTCTACTTCGTGAACGGCGGCATCATCCTGCCGGTATTCGGGGGCACGGCCGAGGAGGCAGATCGACTCGCGATCGAGACGCTCAGCAAGGCGTTCCCAGACCGCCGCATCCGCACCGTGAACGGCATGGCGATTATCCGTGAGGGCGGCAACGTGCATTGCACGACGCAGCAGGTACCGGCGGGCAAGTGATTTTCATACGTATATAATAGAAGAAAGCGAGGTTGACCCGATATGAGACAAGTGAAAGTGGCAGCAACACAGATGAGCTGCTCCTGCAACATCGAAGAGAACATCGCGAAGGCGGACAAGCTCGTCCGCGAGGCAGCGGCGCAAGGGGCGCAGATCATCCTGCTCCAGGAGCTGTTCGAGACGCCATACTTCTGCCAGAAGGAGAAGTCGGACTACTACGTCTACGCGACCGAGCTGGAGGAGAACAAGGCGGTCAATCACTTCAAGCAGCTCGCTAAGGAGCTGAAGGTCGTACTGCCGATCAGCTTCTATGAGAAAAAGAACTACGCCCGCTACAACTCGCTCGCGGTCATTGACGCGGACGGCGAGGTGCTCGGACGTTACCGCAAGAGCCACATTCCGGACGGACCGGGGTACGAGGAGAAATTTTACTTCAACCCGGGCGATACCGGCTTCCAGGTGTGGAAGACCCGCTATGCGAAGATTGGCGTCGGCATCTGCTGGGACCAGTGGTACCCGGAGGCGGCGCGCTGCATGGCGCTCATGGGCGCAGAGCTGCTGTTCTACCCGACGGCAATCGGCTCCGAGCCGCAGGACGGCAGCATCGATTCGAAGGATCACTGGCAGATGTGCATGCGCGGTCACGCGGCGTCGAACCTGATGCCGGTCATCGCGTCGAACCGGATCGGCCTCGAGGAGGATGACGACTCCAAGATTACGTTCTACGGCTCCTCGTTCATCGCCGGACCGCAGGGCAACATGATCGAGGAGGCTGGACGCGAGGACGAGACGGTGCTCGTGGCCGAATTCGATCTTGACCAGCTCGAGACGCAGCGCATCGAGTGGGGCATCTTCCGCGATCGCAGACCGGACCTGTACAAGATCATCACCTCCTATGACGGCGAGCGCATGATCTAGTACGCCGTTACTCACAGAGACAACGACAACCTATACATCTAAGGCAGTGTCATAAGTGAGCTTATGCGCTGCCTTTTTTTGGCCTTCGAGGCATGCGTGCTTACATAGGGAAGGAAGGGATCGCAGTATGGGAAGTGGTCAAAAAGTACAGCTCACTGCGCTGCTCATCCTGGTCGCCGTGTCCGTGTCCATCGGCTTCATCGTATGGGGCGGTCTGAATTCGAGCGATACCGAGCAGGTGCTGGAGCAGCGGTCGAAGACGGTGACACCCCACAGCTCAGAGCTTCAGCCTGAGCTGCAGCTGTGGCCGCCCTCGCGAGTAGACGCCGACCAGCTCGCGCTGATGTTCACGCTGGCGGTGGCAAGCGGGCAGGGCGGGCAGCCGCCCGAGCAGCAGCCAGCGCCGCTGACGTATACGGCGAAGCTGGAATACCAGCTCGACGGAGAAGCGGTCTACCGTCCGGCGACGCTGGTTAACCAAGACCAGCAGGGGAGCACTTATACGGTGAATCGTGGGGCTGGCGCAAGTAGGTATAGGCTTGTGTGGGACAAGAAGGCCGATCAGGTGCCACTGCTGGCGAAGGTCAATTTGCGACTCACGGTGACCCCAAGCGAGAAGGGTGCTAGCGTATCGGCAGTGATGAACAATCTGCAGCCCGAGACGCGTGAGGCGCTGCGCGTTAAGACCGACGCCTACCTGATTCACTACGGCAAGTGGACAGAGGAGCTGCTGCGCATCGCGAAGGAGCACTACAAGCTCGTCATCCTCGACACGCGCAGCGGCATTACGCCGGAGCAGATCGCACAGCTTCGATCGGGCAAGGATCGGTCGGATGCAGCTGACGACGTGCTCGTGCTCGCGTATGTCTCAGTCGGGGAAGACCTGCGGACGGTTGGCATGACGCCAGAGCAGATGAAGATGGACGCCAGGTTCGTGCTCGACGGCACCGGGCCGTCCGTTGATCCACGGAAGGGGGCTCCGTTCCCGAACGGCGCACCGCTGACGGGCCAGATTCCGCTGGCAGGCAAGCCGACGAACGGAGGGTTTGCGCCCTTTTATCTCAACGACAACTATGTAACCAATGGCTTCGGCGCAGCGGGCGTGCCGGACTTCAACACGAACTTCAAGGCGGCGTTCGTCAATCCCGGCCATCCGCAATGGTTCGAGGCGCTGCAAGCGATGACGCTGGATCACGATAAGGTGTCAGGCATTCGCGAGCTGCTCACCTATGAGCATGGCCGCGGCTTCGGCTGTGACGGTCTGTTCATGGATACGCTCGATACGGCGGCGCCGAATTCGTTCACCGATGCGTCGAGTGCGAACCAAGGGGAGTTCGAGTGGGTCGCAGGGGGGACGCGCAAGCTGGTGTCTTCCATTCGCGAGGCGTACCCGCAGTCGCTGCTGCTCGCTAATCGCGGACTGTTCTTCTACCATCCCGATCTGGAGACGTACCGGCACACGCTGCGCGGGCTGATCGATTACGTGCTGTATGAGAGCTTCCGACTCGACAGCAGCGCGGCGCACGATTATAGCGAGACGATCTTCGCGGATAACAAGTACAATTACGCGCAGAAGGTGCTCGCGGAGGCGGACCGACCGGACGGGTTCCGCGTGCTCAGTCTAGGCTATGCGGAGGGACCTGACGGTGTGCTGCTGCGCAAGGCGCTGCACGGGGAAGCAGGCGGTAAGCCGCATACGCTGCTCGATGACTTGAACGAGGTGTCGGCGCTCGGCATGGTGCATTATTTGTCGAACGGAGCCGTATCCGACGTCAATACGTTCACGCTGGACCATCGCCCGTCCATCGGCGAGGCGCCGAAGTGGGGCAGCACCGAGACGCCGCTGTTCGCCCAGCCGTATCGCGCACCACGAGAAGGGCTGCAGCGGGTGGAGCGGCGGGGCAAGGACGTGTACGTGCAGTGGGACGTCGCGCATGCGCCGAGTCGTCCCGTGCGCTACACGCTGTATGTGAAGGAGGGCGCGACCTTCGACATGACCCGGAGCCTCGCGGAACAGAGCGTCAAGACGCAGCAGCTGGAGCCGACGATGCCTCAAGCTTATGTAGGCGCGGGCGAGCGAACCCAGCGCTTCCCGTATGAAGCGAAGGTGGAGGGGCTCGTGTCAGGGCGGACCTATTACATGGTGCTGCGGGCGAGCAGCGCCTCCGGGCAGTCGGACAGCAACGAGAGGGTTGTGCAGGTGAAGGCGCCGTGAAGCTCCTCCGTCATGGGCCGTAGCGTAGTGCCTGCGGCCATTTGAAGCTGTCGTATCGGTGGCTCCAGACACCAGCCGCAGCCTGCTGCTGAAGTCGAGCAGCCTGCCGGTCGGCATAAGCCGACACGCTACTGCCATAATTTTAGCTACGACACTTGCGTTTGGGTCTGGACGAATTGACGCATATTAGCGGTAAAGTCCTTTCACAGTACAAATTCGCGGAGGTACATATGCTGGGATTGTATTGCAAAGGAAGTCCCGTTTCCTTCTATAGCGTCAGTACGCCTCCTAATCACCACTTGATTCCGACCTGTTGTGGAGTCGGCATCTACTTCGAGGATGTTCACCCGGAATGGTGGATGTGCTGCAAGGATATCCCACTCGCGGTCCGTGAGACTTGGGAGAAGTCGGGCAGACTGAAGGGAAACCGGTTGTTCAAGAAGGCGGAGGATCAACAGCACTTCGATTGCTTGTTCCTGTCGTCCCACGATATCGAGTCGCTAGAGATGTATGTGAATGAACGCAAGGGCTGTACCGAATCGCCCCATTCGAGTCGTCCGAGCGTGTTCCTGGTGGAGCTCATGATTTTATTTATGAAAAACCATCCCGGCGAAACGCTGTTCCCCTTCATCGGGGAATGTCCGGCGTCGGACGGCAACATGGAGGCGATTCTGAACGGCTCGCTGTGGCGCGCGATGGGTAACATTGCCGTCGCCATTCCATGACCGCCTGCGACCAGCCCCGCCTGACGGCAGGCGACTTGAGCAAGAGCAAGAGGCATCCGCATGGATGCCTCTTCGGCGTGGTCGAGCGTGCCGTCGTGTTCAACGCTTGTAGAAGCGGTCGTTCTTCATAGCGGCGACGTAGCCGTCCAGCAGATCGATGATCCGCTGGCGAATCGCAGCATTTAACGGAATATGTTGATAAGATAGTGTCGTATCTTGTAAGATAATGTCGAGATGCTTCGTGCATATTTCGGTTTCCCAATACGGGATGCCTCTAACTAAGTAGTTGGCTGACACTTGGTACACATGTACCATCGTCGTCAGCAGTGTGAGGGACGGCTGGCGGTAGCCTTTCTCATAAGCGGTCAGCTCGGTATAGGGGATGCCTAGCATGCGTGCCGCCTCGGCGCGGCTCAGCTGTCGACGCAGACGCAGGAAGGCAAGACGTTCCCCCATCGATTGAATGTGCTCTGGCGTTGTCCATTCGACCGGGTCCTTCCAGTCCCGATCCAGAATGGGCTGATCATAGAGGAGCTCGTCTACCGCTGTATGGTACAGCTCAGCGAGTCGATCCAGCTGCTCCAGAGAAGGAGAGGAGACTCCGTTCTCCCAATCGTGAAGCAGGCTGCTCTCAATGCCGGTGTATAGTGAGGCGGTCTCAAGCGACCAGCCCTTGCGCTCGCGCACTTGCTGGAGTGGGCATAGCTCGTCCTGTCCATCCCGATCTATTGGACGCATCAGCGCTTCCATTTCCTCTTGTGTTAACAGATGCTCAAGCAATACGATCCCCATCCCCTTATGGCATCTAGCCTCTTAAATGAAAGCATGCTTAATTGGGAGGGTTTTTATTCCATACATGATGATTGCCGATTATTATGAGAATATACCATAGAGCGATGAAGGGAGCTGGCAGCATGCATCAGGACGGGGTAACGGACGAAGAACGGGCGTTGCTGTTGGGAGGAGCTGCACACGACCAGACGAGTAATCGGACAAGCAGTATTGTGCCAGCGGATGCTTCTTCTAATGACTTCTTCTATGCGCCAAGATCCAGACGCTACCGACGGGAGCAGCGTTCTGTACTCGGTTATGTGCTTCATATGCTCGGCCTTGTGTGGCGCAGGAAGCGGCGCGGCTCCCGGTACCATTAGACCGGGCATAGCCGCGTCCATCTGGCTTGTGTATAGGAGCTAGGGGCAGAGGCGAGTCAAGCGTGCGAGGGTAAAAGTAACAGCAGTATCAGTGGAACAAGATAATTGATGTTAATAACTGAGGACAACCTCGAATCGATTATTCAGGATTAATTCCAATCAGTAGCGTTGCATAAAAGTTCACACAACATTTAGTTTGAATTATCTGGAAACGGGTCAACTTCAAATTCCGTTTAACCCAGCGAAAGAAGATTTCAATTTGCCAGCGACAGCGATAAATCACCAATCTCTTTAGCTGTCAGGTCAAGCGTTAATGATGCGTACGGAATTGGTCTTGCTATCGACGGTCTCCACCATGCAGAGTGCATGCTGCATTCGCTTGTTGCCTTTGCCTAGGATGACTTTGACATCGCGCAAAATCGGCGACTTCGCATGCACGGATAGTTCTTCGACTCCCTCGACGATGGCGTTGTTCATAAGACGCGAGACGAAACGAACACCTCGTACGCAGTAATCATCATACTTTCCGTAATCGTATAAGTATTAATTAAATTTTTGTTTCCTTTTTAGAATGACATGTCCGAGCATATAGAACAATAGACCGAATATAACAGTAAAGCTATGATGTGTAACAACTATATCTAACGGAAGAAGCTTGCTGTTAAACATAAAAATATTTGTGAATGAAAGAATAGTACCTTTTGTTAGGATATGAGTGCTTGCGTATATAGATACTATTGCCATAGACCATCCAACACTTCTTGTTAACACCATTATTATAAAACCAAATCCAGAGAAGAAAAACGACTCGATTCCCAATTGAAGACCCAACGATGATAAAAAAAATACTCTTGGCAATGGAACAAAATTGTGTATTATAAGGAGCATTAGAATCATTAAAATTAGATAGAAAAGAGTAAAAATTAACACCCGTTCTATTCCAAGTTTCCACGCTGATAGTGGATAACTAAATATAGTTTCGCCGCCAGGCTCTTCAAGTAACTCCTGAAATATATGTATTGCCCACCAAGATGCAAACATAGGAAATGTGAGTTCTAAGGCTGGAATTATATACTTAAGATTAAAGTGGATTATGTAGCAATAGCATATTAACAATAACATTATAACAATAGGAACATAAGCTGATGTCCCCATTAATCTCCAGTCAAAAATTAGGTTATTTCTCCCCTTCATAGTGCACCCTTCTTCATTAAGTATAAGTAACCATCTTCTAATGAAGGGGAAATACTGACACCATGATCTGGGGGGGATTCAGCTATAACTCTCACACGATATAAGCCGTCAACACTATAATTAGATACAACATTAAGATTATCAATTTTTTCGTAGTATTCTTGTTTCGACAGCGTAATCTCCCACACTTTTCCGTTTGCAATTTTTTCAAGCTCACTGATGTTATTCGAAAAGACTACTTTTCCTCCATCTAGCACCGCAGCACGATCACAAGTATGTTCAATATCTTCTACAATATGAGTCGAAATAATAATAATCTTGTCCTTTCCCAATTGTCGAAGTAACTTCCTGAAACGAATTCTTTCCTCTGGATCAAGTCCTGTTGTAGGTTCGTCCACAATAATAATTTTGGGGTCTCCTAATATGGCTTGTGCAATTCCAAGACGCCGCACCATTCCACCGGATAATGTCCCAACTTTTTTATCTATAAATCCCTGCAAATTAACCTTTTCAATCACAGAATCGATAAGATCGTTTTTCCCTTTCCTTAGCCCCTTCATAGTTGCAATGTGCGATAATGCTTCAATCACACTAATTTGTTTGTAAATTGAGAATTTTTGAGGTAGATATCCTATGAGGCCTCTCACTTTATGGGCATCCTCCCAATTAACATTTTGGTATTTAATACATCCACTTGAAGGAGTGATAAGAGTTGTTAGTATGCGCATGAGTGTTGTTTTTCCCGCCCCATTGGGTCCCAATAAACCAAACATTCCCGTTTCAATATTCAGTGAAACATTTTCTAACGCGAGCTTATGTCCAAATTTTTTAGAAATCTGACTAATTTGAAGAGAACTCATTTGTTTTACCCCGCATCTCTAAATAGTATAATAAGTCTTCCATTGTACCTATTTCACTATTACCAATTAAAGACAGCCAGTCCTGAAAAAATGACTTAAGTAATAGGTCATTATAGAATTGATTTTCAATCAGTTCGATTAGATGAGTTAATATCTTAATTCTTAACTCGTCATTTAATTTAGTGTAATACTGTAATTTATATTTAATTTGAGGTTGCCTTGAAGATTGAATATTGTATTTTAACATATACCAGTAGTTATACGATTCAGAAAATATATCGATAAGTTCCTTATGATTTATTGTATTCAGATTAGTAGCTAAACTGGTTGTCATTGCTCCAACATTGGCTAACTGATTTGTTAATGCTTCACCATTAAATAGGAAGTCTACTGAAAATATTAAATGATCCTCAAGATACCACATACTGTTTGAAAAACTTCCCGTTTCTCGTGGAATGGATAGAAAAAAAATGCTTTGGGGCATTATTAAGTTATTAAGAGCTAGATCATTACTTATGTTACGTTGTATGCTTTCCATTTGATTTAAAAATGGCTCCAAGTAACTAGTCATATTATAAAAAGATTTTGGTAGATAAATTTTGGTGTCATTTATTGTTACCTCCATTAACATCCCCGCAGCCAAAGTCAATCCGTTAGGAGCAGTTCCTTCCCATCTACCATTCGATATTGGGGAAATATTAGTAAATAATGTATCAGGACCATCGTATTTCAAAATGTATTGGATATCAGAAGTTGGGTTCAACGGCACTCTAAATAAACCATTCTCTGAAACCGTCATTGCCTGATATGACCCTGTTCGAGGCACCCATGGAAAATAACTGGGTAACATTACCGCCAATTCATTAGCATAAAAGAATGGGGAACTAGTCCCAGCATAATATATTGTTATGCTAGTATGAGTTTCAGCATCTAATAAAGATGGTAACTCAATTCTGAGTTGATCACCAATTTGTTGATAATGTAAGAGCTGATTGTTTTCATTTAATACTGCGGAAACTTTTAAATCATGATATAGAGTGAGGTTTATCGCATCAGTTTTTTCCTTTGCAACAAAGTCAATTATGACCTTTACTTCCAAATTGCGAAATGAAGCAATATCTATGTCATATTTTTTGACCTGAATAATTTCCGTATTGTCTTTACTATCCATTGAAGCCTTTGATTTGTAATAATTATAATCATAGAACCTGACAGATTTTTTTTCATGTCCTGTGTGTATCAGTTGTTGATCCTGAACCATCAAACTCCCAAGTAGTAAAATCCAAATAATCAAACCTAAAGAAATATATATTTGAGATCTACCTAATTTTCTATAACCAATGCGTTTACTTACTATTAATAGAAGGTAAATGGAAATTGATAGTATTAATAATTTCTGGAGCCATCTGTAAATCTCTAGTTGGAATCCATAAACTGGATCAAGCGGATAATGCACATCTGTCTGGCCAAGATTTAAAAAATTTAAAATTTCTATTAAATTATAAAGTTGAAAAAGAGAGAGAATATCCTCTAAAATTAACTTATTAAGCGGTCCTAATATCACCCAAATTAACAATAATATTGGGTATACAATAATTGATTGTAAAAGTGAGCCCGAAATCATTCCAATTATTCCACAAATAAAAAATGGTAGTAGCCAATATAAAACTAGATATAGACTCGTACCACCATAAAACTCAAAGGGTACACCGTTTATACCAAATAAAACAAAATGAATGAAGGCGGCTATTAAGGAGATTAATGTTGAAGTGGAAAGTATGACCATACATTTACTAATAACTTTGGAGTAATATCCATCTTTAATTGTTAAAAAAACCTCTTCCGAGTTTGTTTTAACCTCTGACCTAATAAGCATTAATCCCAGTATCAGGAAGAGAAACATTCCACCTTGAATTATATATCCAGATCCAGTTAGACCACCACCAACGTCATTATTACTTACTCTCCCGTGAAAAACATAAATAATATGCAGAAGTGCAGGAATAAATATAACCCAAGTCCAATAAGACCTAAGTAAGAGTTTCATTTCAATTATATAGGAATCAATTATTTTATATCTCATTTTTATCTCCTGTTTATTTTTTCCGTAAACATGAAAGAAAAGGAGAGTTACACCTCTCCTTTTCCTCTTGGATTAGTTCGAAGCCGAACCAGAACCAATAACCCCATAATAATTAGGGCCAGCTGGATCAAGCCAGATGTAATACTGTGCATTGCTAACGTTATGAACCCATGACTTGCTAGAATTACCTGTCAAGTATTCATGTGTAATACGCGGGTCAACGCCAGTTGTATCTTGAAAAAGTTCCACATAAAGGGCATTGTCTGAATTAGGATTGTTATACCCGGCTAAGTTAACATCACCATTCATGCTATAAGTGCTACCCTTGGCAAATGTATCATAGTAATTAATTGATGCAGAACTAACATTACCAGTGCCCGCAAAAACAAAAGAATTACCAATGAGTGCAATTGCCATAAAAGCAGCAGGCAAGATTTTCTTCATTCGCATATATATTTCACCTCCTTTCATGATTATAAGCTTCTCGGAACTCGCATTCCGTTGCAGACTCTGGCATTTTTGCTAGAGTCTTTTATTGTTTCACCCCCAAAAAGAGGGAGGAACAAACTTTCCTCTTGACAAATTCATATCAACCTAACAAATCCCGAATGGAAGCCGCGTTTTTTCTTCAGGAGCACTTTGCCATCGTATCTTTGGGATTACACCTATTGATCTTTCGGGTACCGATGCGCGAACGAAGAACCAGTATTCCTCCAAGACCAACGTCGCCCTCGAGACCCTGCTGATCTGCTTCTCAGTTTGCTCATCATGCATAAGCTCCACATTACCAACATTGACGACTGGGTCAAGTAGCTTCGCATCACGCCCGTGTATGCTATTCTGAGCGGATTTTTACTAGAACCCACTCCTGGGCGTTGGTACCCTCTATGACATCTTCAAGAGCCTGTGGCTCTCCTATTGCGCTCACCTTACGAGTCGTCACAAACGCAAACTGAGAAAGCCTAAGAAGCAAGGAAAGAAGAAGGACTATGGGACGAAGGCTCACGACCTGTTGCAATCCCTGTTTCAGACACTGTTCGTTCAGCCTTCAGCCGACCGTGGACTCCTCGGAGACAAGTCTGCTCTCAGCGTAACTGAAGTTGGCTCGCCCGTGGTAACAGGCGGTAGAGCCTATGGCAAGTTCCTTTGTGACTGTCGCAAGCAGAGGGATTGGAAATGCTCCTGCTTGCGCCAATTCCCTGATCCTGATGCCAACTACGGCTGCGACAGCTACAGAGAAAAGTATTAATATGGCCGCACTCTCTACATGCTCTGTGCTTCGGACAGTGCTCAAAGCTTGCCTTTGTACCCGCGGCTGTTTCGAGTCAGTCAGCATGACTCGGTTTCCTAGATTTGTGCTTACCGCGAGATTGTTTCCTCGGATACGTCGCAGCAGCAAGGTTGGCGAACTAGGTACAAGCTTCGCACTGGCGTTGAACGCTGCATTAAGCGCCAAAAAGTTGTCTACAAGCTAGAGGTATCCCCCTGTGTCACAATAGTTGTCGTACCCCTCGATAAAAAGTATAGTAGAACCAGAGAGGCAGAGGTGACGGACGATGGCTAGATACAGTGAGGAATTGAAACGCAACATACAACTACGAATGATCCCCCCGCATAATGAATCTGTGAGTCAGATTGCAAGAGACAGCGGCCTGTCCGAAGGGACGCTGTACAAGTGGCAAAAAGAAGCCCGAGCGAACGGCGCTGTCGTTCCAGGTGGCGGAGCAGAGCCCGAGAAATGGAGTAGTCGGGATAAGTTTTCGATTGTGCTGGAAACCGCTACGTTGAGCGAAGTCGAACTGGCCGAATACTGTCGTGCCAAAGGACTCTACGCAGAACAGATTGAAGCTTGGCGGGATGCTTGTATGCAAGCCAATGGTGGACTCGCCCAACAGGCATCCCAGCTGCAAAAAGAACTCCGAACTAAAGAGCGAGAAATGAAGACGCTCACTCGGGAGTTAAAACGAAAGGAAGCTGCTCTAGCCGAAACGGCAGCGCTTCTCGTGCTGCGAAAAAGGCACAGTCGATCTGGGGGGACCAAGAGGACGCATGATCAGTGCCTCAGATCGACGAATGGCCATGGAACTGATCCAAGAAGCAGTAGATGCTGGAGCCAAAGAAGAGGCGGCATGCCAAGAGATCGGATTAACGCAGCGGACCTTGCAGCGGTGGCGCAAAGAGGGCGCACCGCAAGAGGATCAACGGCCGCATGCGGTAAGGCCTGCCCCATCCCACAAGCTAAGTGAAGTGGAACGACAACAGATTATCGAGGTCGTGAATCAGCCGGCATACAAGAGCCTTCCACCTAGCCAAATCGTACCACGACTGGCTGATGAGGGTGTCTACATGGCGTCCGAATCGACATTCTATCGCGTAATGCATGCTCATGGACAGCAGCACCATCGAGGTCGCAGTAAGAAGCCTGTTTCGAAGCCGTTAACGAGCCATTGTGCTGTGGCGGCCAACCAAGTGTGGATGTGGGACATCACCTGGCTGCCTGGTCCTGTGAAGGGTTTATTCTACTACCTCTATCTCATCCTGGATCTATTCAGCCGAAAAATCGTAGGCTGGGAGGTATGGAATGAAGAATCCGCGGAGCATGCGAGCACATTGGTTCGTCGAACGGTCCTGAGCGAACAGTGTGTTGTGCGCAAGGAGCCGCTGGTCCTGCATTCGGATAACGGGAGTCCGATGAAGGGTGCCACTCTACTTGAAACGTTATACAGCCTAGGAATCACGCCCTCCAAAAGCAGGCCGCGTGTCAGCAACGATAACCCTTACGCCGAGTCGGTGTTTCGCACCTGCAAATACCGCCCCAGCTACCCGTTACATGGATTTAAGTCGACGACAGAAGCCCGTGAATGGGTACGGAAGTTCGTCCATTGGTATAACACTGAGCATCACCACAGCGGGCTTAATTTCCTGACCCCTAACCAAAGGCATAAGGGACTTGCTGAACAGATTTTTGAGAAGAGAAAGCGAGTGTACGAACAAGCTAGACAGGACAACCCAAGGCGGTGGTCCGGGAAGATAAGGAACTGGAGTCTAGACGAACGAGTGTATCTTAATCCCGAGAAAGTCCAGCACTCCATAGCTACAACAACGGCGACACAAGCCTGATTGACTCTATTTAATTTTCAAAGATTCACGACAACTATATTGACAAACACCGGTATCCCGTGGACGCAGTTCAAGGCATTGGACGACGCGAGTGTATTTCATCGACATGTGCCAACACGCTGATACATGGTTTGAGGAATCGAAGAAGGCAGGAATCCCCCCATTGCTAAGCGGTTAGGTTGCGAAGCAAAGATAGCTCCATATTTTTTTGAAAGCCTGGTCTTCAGGTTCTTTAGGATGCACATTCCCGATAACACTTTGAAACAAAGCATATCCCCGCCAAAACATCAGTGTTTGCTCGATTTCGGCTCAGAGCGTACCAGCTAATTCCAAACCTCTATATTTAGTGAATCCCGCGTCAGGTTACTTTTACACAAACTTTACACTTGTCTAATAACCCATTATCTAGGTTTTTATATATATTTTATAGCATATACCTTATTTGTAATTAAATAGAACAAATTAACTAATTTTAAATTCATTTGGTTTCCTATGTCGATTTTTCTGTATCAGCATCAGTAGCGTTGCATAAACGGTGATACGGGCATTCGTCAAAATTCTTTGAAATTAAGTTTCGGTGGTCAAGAGCTAAAACTTACGAGGGTCTCTCTCTGTCAGATAGCCACAGTGTTCATTTGGTCTAAAGTTGCATTTTAAGTTGGATATGTTAGTCTACTCTGCCGTAACGACTAACGTTTGCTTTTTCTGTAGTCCCTTTGACGTTCCACTGAGTGCTCAATTCAAAGCGGCGATGCGCTTTTCTCAAGGCTTCCATAGAAGCGTCTTGAGCGAATCCATCAGTTCCGTTAGCGTCCTGTCAGTGGAGAGCTCGAGTTTTATCAAGAGCAGCAAGCAATAAGCGATCAGGCAAATCCGGATTAGATTCATGACGGCATTCTCATCTTCTCTGTAAAACGAGTGCACTTCAAATTCTGTTTCACCTATCGGAAGAAGATCTCGATTTGCCAGCGGCTGCGGTACATCTCGCCAATCTCTTCGGCTGTAAGGTCAAAGCGGTTTGTAATGATGCGAATCGGGTTTCCATGACTGTCGATCGGTTCAATCATGCGCAACGCATTTTTTATTTGCTTTTTGCCTTTTCCCAGGATGACTTTGACGTCGCGATTAGTCTTCGTACCCTCGGACTTAGGCAACTTGTAGACTTCCTCGATGACCGCGTTATCTTTGAGACGCGACACGAAACGGATTCCGCGTTCGCAGTAATCATCATACTTGCGGTCATTGCTGACGGCTCCGCTGGTACTACTCCTAAAACTCGCCAAAACACGAACGTTCGAAAAATGTTCACATTTGTAGAAAAATGTCTGAACAACGTGTGCGTGGAGGCGAGTATAATAGAGTTCATTGTAGGGCACCGAATGCGGGGCCTGCTGTTTTGTTCGCGCTTGTGAAATTTGTAACACACATGTTCATTCATTATTTATTCATTCATATACAGTGAGGGAGGACGTTTACTTATGTCTCAATCAACGCAAACGCTCGCGAGGGAGTCATCGCTTGATGTACTCGATCAGCTGATGAAGCCGGAGGTTCAGGAGTCGCTGACAATACTTGTCGAGAACTTGCCGAAGCTCGCGGAGATGGTTACGCTGCTGACCAAAACGTACGATGTGGTGAACAGTCTGGCGACAGACGAAGTGTTCATCGAGGATATTAAGGGCGGCATTGAGGAAGTGGCGATGCCGATCGTCGAGGGCGTGAAGAGCGTAGCGGCGACGGCGATCGAAGCTAGCGACCGCGCACAAGCGGAGACGGCAACGGTCGGCTTGTTCGGCCTGCTGAAGATGCTGCGTGATCCGCAGATGCAGAAGATGTTCCGCTTCGCGCAGGCGTTCCTTGAAGTGTCCGCAGAGCGTCAGAACCAAAATAAACAAGCCTAATCGGCTGTCCATATAAGAACGGAGGATATGAGCATGTCTAAGCACATTTTGATTTTGGGCGGAGGCTACGGCGGCTTGCTGAGCGCCTTGACCGCTCGTAAATATTTGTCGGCGGAGGAAGCGACGATTACGGTTGTGAATCGTGTTCCGTTCCACCAGATCGTTACCGAGCTGCACCGTCTTGCGGTCGGCAATCTGAAGGAGCAGGCAGTCGCGCTCCCTCTTGAGAAGCTGCTTCGCGGCAAAGATATCGATCTTCGCATCGATACGGTTGAGCGCATCGGCCTTGACGAGAAGAAGGTGCTGCTGAAGAGCGGCATTACGTACGATTACGATATGCTCGTCGTCGCGCTCGGCAGCGAGACAGCATTCTTCGGCATTCCGGGTCTTGCGGAGAACAGCTTCACGCTGAAGTCCGTCGAGGACGCGAATAAGATTCGCGCACACGTCGAAGCTCGCATCGTGGAATATGCGAAGACGAAGAACAAGGCAGATGCGACGTTCGTCGTAGGCGGTGGCGGCTTGACCGGCATCGAGCTCGTCGGCGAGCTGGCTGACATGCTGCCAGGTCTGTGCCGCAAGAACGGCGTAGACTTCAACGACGTATCGCTCTACACGGTCGAGGCGGGTCCTTCGATTCTGCTCGGCTTCCCGGCTGAGCACATCGAGCGCGCGCAGACGAGCCTTGAGAAGCGCGGCGTGAAGTTCCTGACAGGTGTTGCGATTACGGAAATGACCGAGACGACAGTATCTCTCAAGGACGGCAGCACGATCGAGACGAATACACTCGTCTGGACAGGCGGCGTTCAGGGTAATGCACTCGTCGCGAATTGCGGTATCGAGGTAAATCGCGGTCGTGCGACCGTTACCGAGTTCCTGCAATCCACATCCCACTCCGATGTGTATGTCGCTGGCGACAGCGCGGTAGTCATGATGCCAGAGGGCGGTCGTCCGTACCCGCCGACAGCACAGCTTGCTTGGCAGATGGGTGAGACGATCGGCTACAACATGTTCGCACAGCTGAAGGGCGCTCCGATGCAGTCGTTCGCACCGGTATTCTCCGGTACGCTCGCGAGCCTCGGTCGTAAGGATGGCATCGCGACAATCGGCGCGAACCAGACTCGCCTGAAGGGTCTTCCGGCTTCGCTGATGAAGGAAGCGAGCAACGTTCGCTACCTGTCACACATTAACGGACTGTTCGCACTCGCGTACTAATTTCATCAATAGCTCCTATATATGCAGGGCTTGTTCACTCCTAAGAGCGGACAAGCCCTGTTTGGCTATAATGAAACTCCCCGCGTTTCATACGTTGACAGCCCCTAAGGAGCGTGTTACGGTAAACTATACCGAAGCATCTTCACCTCATTCGAGGCTTGCCAGAACAGAACCCGAGCGAGCTCGGAGCCTGTTCGTTCACTCCAGTGCGGAGTGCTTTTTTTTGCCCATGTACCGATTCAGAACCTACTGTCGGAGACGAACGAGAGGAGAGAATATATGTTCGCTGTGTTGCGTAAGATGAGCTGGTACTTCAAGCTCGAATGGAGACGGTACGCGATCGCCATCGCGATGCTGTTCCTCGTAGGGTGGATGGAGATCGTACCGCCGATGCTCGTCGGACAGTCGATCGATGCGATCGCCATTGGCTCGTTCAGCTGGGAGAAGATCTGGCACACCTTGCTGCTGCTCGCCGTCATTACGATCGTGTCCTATGCGGGCAACTACGTCTGGGGTCGCCAAATATTCGGCGGCTCGTTCGTCGTCGAGCGGCTGCTGCGCCGCCGCTTCATGGGCCATCTGTTGAAGATGACCCCAACCTTCTACGAGCGCAATCGGACCGGTGATCTAATGGCCCGTGCGACGAACGATCTGCAGGCGATCGGCACGACGGCCGGCTTCGGCATGGTGACGCTGCTCGATTCGACGCTGTGGATGGCGATGATACTCGCGACGATGACGATCATGATCAGCTGGAAGCTGACGCTCGTCTCGATCTTGCCGTTGCCGATTATGGCCGTGCTCGTCAGCCTGTATGGCAACTGGATACATAAGCGGTTCATGGCGGCGCAGGATGCGTTCGGCGATATGAACGAGGGGGTGCTCGAGACGGTATCCGGTATTCGCGTCATTCGCGCCTACAAGCAGGAGCGAGCAGCCGAGCAGCGGTTCGCGGATGTGACGCAGGACGTGCTGGATAAAAATCTCGCCGTCGTCCGCGTCGAAGCGCTGTTCGAGCCGACGATTAAGATCATGGTCGGAGCCAGCTACCTGCTCGGTCTCGGCTACGGCGCCTACCTCGTCTACCTGAACGAGCTGACCATCGGCGACCTCGTCGCCTTCAACGTCTACCTCGGTATGCTCATCTGGCCGATGTTCGCGATCGGCGAGCTGATCAACATTATGCAGCGGGGCAACGCCTCGATCGATCGGGTGAACGAGACGCTCAGCTATGAGCCGGATGTGCCGGAGGTGCCTAGTGTGCGTGATGTGCCGAATGTACCGAATGTACCGAATGTACCGGACATTGTGAACCCGAGCCGTGGGGCTGCTTCGTCCGCAGTACAGAGCCCGCAAGGCCGCCAAGGGGAGCACGAAGCTCATGTACAACAGGAAGTGACAGTGAGGAAGTCCGCTGCCGCTCAGCCGCAGCTGCGCCCAGAGCGGATCGAATTCCGCCATGTGACGTTCCGCTACCCGACCTCAGCGGTCGACAACCTGATTGACGTATCGTTCACCGTAGAGGCCGGGCAGACGCTCGGACTCGTCGGACGTACGGGCAGCGGCAAGTCGACGATGCTTCGCCAGCTGCTGCGGGAATATCCGCCTGGTGACGGCTCGATTCTCATCTCGGGTATACCACTTACGGCCATCGATACGGATACGCTCAAGTCGTGGTACGGCTACGTGCCGCAGACGCACTTCCTATTCTCGCGCACCATCCACCGCAACCTCATGTTCGCACACGAAGAGGCGACGGAGGCGGAGCTGCAGGAGGCGGTCGAAGCGTCCGCGCTGCGCAAGGATCTGGACTTCCTGCCGGAAGGACTGGAGACGCTCGTCGGGGAGAAGGGCGTGGCGCTGTCCGGCGGTCAGAAGCAGCGCGTCGCGATCGCTCGTGCGCTGCTCGGCAATCCTCAGATTCTGATGCTCGACGATTCATTATCGGCGGTGGACGCCCGTACGGAGGCGGAGATCATTGCGAACCTTCGCCGTGCGCGGCAAGGCAAGACGACGATCATTGCGACGCACCGGCTGTCTGCCGTTCAGCATGCCGATCTCATTCTCGTGCTGGATGAGGGCCGAATAATCGAGCGGGGTACGCACGAGCAGCTAATGGAGCTGGGGGGCTGGTACTGCGAGCAATATATTCACCAGCAGGCGGCAGCGTCTGCGACGCAAGCGGAAGGCGGTGAACAGTAGCATATGTCTATGGATTGGGACAATGACGACCTTGAGCTCGACCAGACGGAGCCGGTCAGCAAGGCGAAGACGATCAAGCGGCTGCTCGGCTACGCGCTGCAATTCAAGACGCAGCTCGTGCTGGCGCTCCTGATGCTTACAGTCGCGGTCGGTACGGACCTTGCTGGTCCGCTCGTGGCGAAGCGAATGATCGATGTGCATATATCCGGCATCGAGAAGCCTTGGTTCGAGACGGCCGAGGAGGGGCCTTACACGGCTGCTTATAGCGGCAAGCTGTATAAGCGGGACGATCACTTCGGCGAAGGTGAGGCTCGCGGGGCCGAGGTCCGGGTGCTGCAGGCGGGCACCGGGTATTACTTCATCCCTCAGCCGATTGCGCTAGAGGGCGAGCGGACATGGAGTGAGACGGACCGCTCGCTCACGATTAAGAGAGGCGATCAGTCCGCGAGCTATCCGGCGGCGGAGCTGAGCCGCGAGGAGCTGTTCCGCTTCTTCCGTCCGGAGCTTGGCGGTCTCTTGCAGCTGTGCTGGTTCTACTTCGGCCTGCTCATCATCTCGGCGGGCTTCACCTATGCGCAGCGCTATTACTTGCAGGCGTCGGCGAATCGGGTCATCCGCCGCATGCGGACCGATGTGTTCGGTCAGATGAATCGGCTGCCGATCCGTTATTTCGACAACCTGCCAGCGGGGAAGGTCGTCTCGCGGATCACGAACGACACGGAGTCGATTCGCGAGCTGTATGTGACGGTGCTGGCGAACTTTTTTACCGGGACGATTCACATTATTGGGATATTCATTGCCTTATTCCTGCTCGATGCGAAGCTGGGGGCCATCTGTCTGTTCATCGTGCCGGTGCTCGTGATCTGGATCTACGTGTACGGGCGCGTCGCGAAGCGCTACAATCGGGTCATTCGCTCGACAGTCAGCGAAATTAACGGCACGGTGAATGAGTCGATTCAAGGGATGCCGGTCATTCAGGCGTTCCGCAAGGAGAAGCGCATCGCCGAGGAGTTCGAGGTGGCCAATACGAGGCTGTACACGTTCCAGAACAAGCTGCTCAGCCTGAACTCGCTGACTGGCTGGAATCTGCTCAGCGTCGTCCGGAACATGGCGCTCGTCGCCTTGATCTGGTATTTCGGTGGAATGTCCAATACGGGACCTGTAGGCGCGATCTCGCTCGGAGTGCTGTACGCCTTCGTCGATTACTTGAACCGCTTGTTCACGCCGATCGTGAACATCGTCAACCAGCTGCCGAACCTCGAGACGGCACTCGTCTCGGCGGAGCGCGTATTCAAGCTGCTCGATGAAGAAGGCGAGGACGTCTCGGACGAGAGCATGGCCAGATACCGCGGACATGTGAAATTCGACAACGTATGGTTCTCTTATAAGGAAGGAGAGCCCGTGCTGAAGGGCATTACGCTGGAGGCGAAGCCGGGCGAGACGGTCGCGCTCGTCGGTCATACCGGCTCGGGCAAGAGCTCGATCCTGAACCTGCTGTTCCGCTTCTACGAGCCGGACAGCGGCTCGATTACGATCGACGGTCGCGACACGGGCAGCATGCCGCGTCAGGCGATGCGCGAGCATATGGGCATCGTGCTGCAGGACCCGTTCCTGTTCAGCGGCACGATCGCCTCGAACGTATCGCTCGATGACCCGGCGGTGACGCGCGAGCGGGTGGAGCAAGCGCTAGCGGACGTCGGCGGCGATCGGCTCCTGAAGCAGCTGCCGCGCGGCCTCGATGAGCCGGTCATCGAGAAGGGCAGCACGCTGTCGGCCGGACAGCGGCAGCTCATCTCGTTCGCCCGGGCGCTGGCGTTCGACCCGGCCATCCTCATCCTCGATGAGGCGACCTCGAACATCGACACGGAGACCGAGTCGCTCATCCAGGAGGCGCTCGAGGTCGTGAAGCAGGGGCGCACGACCTTCGTCATTGCGCATCGTCTGTCGACGGTGAAGAAGGCCGACCAGATTCTCGTCCTCGACCGCGGCCGCATCGTCGAGCGCGGCGACCACGAGTCGTTGCTGCAGCTCGGCGGACGCTATTACCAGCTGTACAAGATGCAGCAGGGCGAGACGGTGCAGCCTGCTGCTGTCACCTAAGCGTCGATCCTGTAGCCAGCATACATTGCCTATATGCACGCCTGCGCCTTCCGTCTACGCGACGGGAGGCGTTTTTTTGTCCACTGACGGAGAATGGTGGACCGACCACCACGGAGCGCAACACGCGCATCAGATTCGCGAACGTTGGACATGCGGCTTAGCTTCCTGGGCCACGCTCGATACACCCGATGCACTCGATGCACTCCACGCATAAAGCATGCCGCATTCTGCCAAACTAAAGATTGCCATTCAGAGGCTCGACAGGAGCTGGCAGCCAAGCAGAAGCGAGGTGGGGTACAGATGCGCAATTCCTTCATCACCGGCATGCTCGTCGGAATCGTGCTGCTGTTCTTCATCGGTTACTTTACCGCGGTTAACATCGCCATGAAGTCAGGTAAGGGAACGGAGCAGCAGCTGCACCACATCATGCAGGCGGCCCGGGAGGAGCGCTGGCAGGAGGCGCAAGTCTATGTGAAGCAGGCGCTGGGCAACTGGAACGGGCTGCAATATTTGCTGATGCTCAACTTTTCTTCAGAGGATTATGATGAATTCGAGGAGAAGCTGCATGCGCTGGAGCAGGCGGTGGAGCTGCAGGATAAGCGAGAGACGCTGATGACAGGCGGGGCGGCGCTGTATCACTGGAATAAGATGGTCCGTATTATACCGGGTCCGTAGGAGGGTTGCGCTATGCTGGAGCTGGCGATGTACGGCTTACGCTGCATTGTCATGCTGCTCATCACATGGGCGGCTATACGGCTGCTAGGTAAAAAGACGATCGCCCAGATGAGCGCCTTCGAGCTCGCAGGCCTCATGCTGCTGACGACGGTAGCGGCGCAGCCGCTGGTCGTCAAGGTGGCCTCGAAGGCGGCGGTCGGCGTGCTGAGCATCGGGGTGTTCGTCATGCTGATAGGCTACTTGTCGCTCAACCGCTTCTTCTACAACCTCGATGCGAAGCCCGAGCTTATTATTGTGAACGGAGACATCGACCATCGGGCGCTACGCAAAAACCAGATCAACCTCCCCTTCTTCCTCTCCATGCTGAGGGAAAAAGGCTACGGCTGCGTCTCCGACATCGAATACGCGATTCTGGAGCCGAACGGAACGCTGTCGGTCTTCCCTAAGGCCACGAAGCGTCCGGTCACAACAGCCGACCTCGAGCTGCAGCCGTCGAAGACGTGCCTCGCGCTTGCGCTGATCATCGACGGTGTCGTGCAGCAGCAGCAGCTGGACTCGGTCGGCTTGACCGAGCAATGGCTCGAGCAGCAATGCCAGCGCATCGGCGTGCAGCGGCTCGACGATATATTCCTAGCAGAGCTGATGGGGGACGGGCGGCTGCATGTGTCGGTCTATCAGACGAACGTGCCGGAGAGCTCGATTCAGCTTCAGTAGACGAGCTGGAGTAGCCGACCGCGGCCACGGTCGCAAGCAGCAGCGCCACATACACCGAGACATAGCGTGCCTTCGAGGTCAGTCAGAGGAGGCAACTGGCGACGATTAACCATCGTTCAGCAGGGCTGGGGAGGCCGGGAGCCGGGCCGTCAGTCAGCTAAGCCCATCCCCCAGCGCCTGCTCCTGTACGGCGAACGGGAAGGCCGTATCGCACTGCGGACAGTAGCCGTAATGCACGCATTGCTGCTGCTCCATGTCGGCGTAGCCGTTCGTCAGCTTCAGGTCGTCCATCGATCGATAGGGAGAATACGGTCCGTAATAATCGCTTAGCTTCCCCTGATCCAGCGCAGATCCTTGGCAGCTCGGGCATGAGGCAGACACGCTTTCCATACCGTTGCAGACGCTGCATAGAGTCGGGTACGTCATGATGAACACCTCCGCGTTTAGCATGCCCAATCACATCGTTTTACCTAGGCTAATCTGTATTCTCTGTGATAAGATAGAGGTAATAATGTACAACACTACCACTATTGCGGATAAAGGGGAACACAACGATGAGGCTTCGCCGCCTGGCCGCCACAGCGGCTGCTATACTTCTGCCCTATGGGGGCTATGAATGGCTGCGGAACCAACCGGAGCTCGATCTCTATGTTGAAATGCCGCACGGACATTTTTATGTGGTGACGGCCGTTTCGTTCCTGGCGCTGCTGATTGCCGTCGTTGTCGGCATCGTAGGAAGCCGGTTGCGCAATCTGCAGGTGTGCTTCTTGTCACTGGCCTTCATTTCCATGGCTGAGGTGTTCATGGTTCATGGACTGTCGACGCCGAATTTGATCTTGCATGCGACCCACTTGCCGGGGGTAGCTTCCCAGATGAGCGTTCTGCTAGCTTCCTTATGGCTGTGGCTGTCTGCGCTGTCCTCGAATCATCCGATCGTTCGTTACATATCCGGCTTCCAGCAGAAGCTGACGATCGGCTGGACCTTAGCTCTGGCCGTCGCTGGCGTATATTTCATGCTGCATCCGCACGCCGTAGATTTCATTCCGCTGACGGTGCGTCCGCTGAATTATTCTTTGGTCATGTTGACCGTTTTATTTAACTTATGGGCGATTTACCGCTATTATCGGTCTTATTTATATTCCAGATTTCCGCTGCAGCTTGCGATCATCTTGAGCTCAGGCTGGCTGATTGTGGCGCAATTCATCATCATTACCGGACAGTCGTGGCGTTTGAGCTGGTGGTCGTATCATTTTCTACTGCTAGGCTCTATGCTGGTGATGATTGCAGGTCTCATTCGTCAATATACAGCGAAGCGTTCATTCACGGCCGCACTCAGGGCGCTGTTCATTACAGATCCGGTAGAGCGTATTACGAGCAACATCTCACCCAGCATTCAGGCGCTCATGGCGGCTACGGAGCAGAAGGACATGTACACCGCCGGTCATAACTTTCGTGTGACCCGGTACGCGTTGATGCTGGCAGAGGAGCTGCAGCTCGGTCCGGCCCAGCTGCGGGCGCTAGCTCAAGGGACCATTATTCATGACGTTGGCAAAATCAGAACACCAGACTCCATCCTCAACAAGCCCGGTATGCTCACACCTGAGGAACGGAGAATCATCGAGCTTCATCCGATTCATGGCTTCGATATGTGCAAGGGTCTCGGCTTCATGAAGGAGGAGCTCGAAATTATTCGATACCACCATGAGTGCTGGGATGGGACAGGCTATCCCGATCAGCTGAAGGGGGAGTCGATTCCACTCATGGCGCGAATCGTAGCTGTTGCCGACGTGTACGATGCGCTGACCTCGGAGCGCGCATATCGGGCCGCCATGCCTCATGCGGAAGCAATGAGCTTCATTGCGGCGCGCAGCGGCAGCCAGTTCGATCCTGTATGTGTGAAGGCGTGGGTGCGCCTGTGCGAGCGTCAACCGCTCGGGACGGAGGACAGCATGAGAGCCGCATGCAACGAAGCGGCAGCGACTGTTTCTTCAGCCGCAACTTAAGCTAGGTTATCGGAACGTGGAACCACCTAACGAAGCAGCCCCTGCAAGCTTGTCGTGTGACGAGCTAGTAGGGGCTGCTTCGTTGCGATGTGCGATTGCTGGCGGAATCGTACGAATGATGACAGTGCAAGACGTGGACATTGTCGAAAAAACGCTCCACGTGGAACAATTTGATACTTCTTGTACCTCTTGCAGCTACCATGTCACAGGTGTGCCAGCAGCTACATGCGTACCCGAGTACTCGCTACCGCTTGCTCAACAAGTAGATGAAGTACGGTGCGCCGATCAGTGCGACGACGACGCCAGCGGGCAAGCCGCTCGGGTCGGCGACATTACGTCCGATCGTATCCGCCGCCAGCAGCAGGAAGCCTCCGACCAGCAGGGCGGACGGAATCAAATATTGATGACGCGGACCGATAAGCCCTCGGGCGATATGCGGCGCCATGAGACCGACGAAGGCGATGCCTCCGGTTACGGAGACGGCAGCAGCAGCTAGCGCGACAGCGGTCAGCAGCAGCACGATGCGCTCCTTCTCCAGCGATACGCCGACTCCGGCGGCTGTAGGCTCGTTAAGGCTTAGTAGATTGAGTACACGCGCCTTATACAGAGCGTAAGGAACTAGCAGCACGAGCCAAGGCGCGATAGCAGCGATGTAGGGCCAATCTGCCCCCCAGACGGAGCCTGCGAGCCACTTCGCTACGAATTCCACCTTCTCCCGCTCGGCAGCCGAGATCATGATGATCATCAGACCGGAGAGAGCGAGCGACAGCCCCACCCCCATGAGCACCATACGACCCGGCTCCAGTCCCGAATGCTTCGTGCGTGCGAGCGCGTATAACAGTCCGGCCGTTAATACGGCTCCGAGGAAGGCGACAGCAGGGAGCACGATGGCAAAGGAAGCCGCATCGATCGGCGCGAGCATAAAGAACACCGCAACCGCAACGCCCGCCCCGCTGTTGATGCCCATCATACCAGGGTCTGCGAGGTCATTGCGCGTGACCCCTTGGAGGATAACCCCCGATAACGCGAGAGCCATGCCCGCCAGCAGCGTAATGAGCATGCGCGGAAGACGGACAGAGAATAGCACGAATTCCTCCTTGAACGTGCCATAGCCGAACAGTGTCGGCAGCAGGCGATTGTACGACAAGGAAGCTTGGCCAAGCCCGGCTCCGATCACAAGTGTACCTATAATTAATAGTATAAAGGAAGCGATGAAGAGTGCTTGCTTCCGTGAGGCGGCAGCGGTCATCATGCGGAGGAACGCCCTCCTTTGCGTAGAATGAGCAGGAAGAACGGAATGCCCATCACAGCCGCAATCGCGGCAACCGGAGTCTCATACGGCGCGTTCAACGTTCGCCCCAGCGTATCGGCTAGCAGCATCAGACTCGCGCCGAGCAAGGCGGACATCGGCAGAATGCGTCGGTAATCCGTCCCGGCTAGCCGTCGTGCGAGATGCGGCACGATGAGCCCGATGAAGGCTAGATTGCCAACTAGCGCGACAGACGCGCCTGCCAGGATGAGCACGCTCAGGAACAGCAGCGCCTTGATCCGGATGACGGACTGACCAAGGGAGGCCGCCACCTGCTCGCTGAGGCTCAGGACGGTGAGCTGCCGGGCGAGCAGCATCGCCCCCAGCATCGCTCCGACGATGAATGGCAATATCGTGAACAGATGCGTCCAGGTCGTGCCGACAAGTCCGCCTGCAGTCCACATGGAGATATCCTTCGATATACGGAAGAGCAAGCCGATTCCGTCGGTCAGCGCATACAGGAATGCCGATACCGCCGCCCCTGCAAGCACGATGCGAAGCGGTGAGAAGCCTCCGCGCTTCACGGCTCCGAGCCCGAACACGAGCAGTACAGCTGCGGCGGCGCCAAGGAAGCAAGCAGTCATGATGCCCAGCGAGCCGACGCTCGGTGCGAAGGCAAGCGTGACCGCCAGCGCCGTATTCGCTCCTGCCGTCAGCCCGAGCAGCCCCGGATCGGCGAGTGGATTGCGCGTGACCCCTTGCATAATGGCGCCCGCAACGGCGAGCGCAGAGCCGACGAGCAGTGCGGCCACCTCACGAGGGAGGCGAATTTCTCGTATAACGGTCAGCTTGTCGCCCGTCTCCAAGGTCGTCAAGGCGAGCCACACCTCCCGCGCGGTCACATCGGCTGCTCCCGCCAGCATGGCGATGCTGAACATCGCGAGCATGACGAGCGCACTGGCGGTTAGGGTGAGGTTGAATGGCAGCGAAGAAGGTAGATGCTTCATAGTCACGATACCTGCTTACTTGCCGAGCAGGCTCTTCTTGAACACCTCAAGCTGATACTCAAGCGTCAACGGATCGTTGTAATAGAACTCCTTGGCATTGACCTCGAATACGCGGTTGTTTTTCACGGCAGGGATGTTCTTGTACGTATCGGTCGATTGGAACGAGTGGTCGGCATCTGGCGCCTTGCTGAAGAACACATAGTCGCCAGCATACTCAGCCAGCACCTCAGGCGACAGGGCGTAGTAGCCGCTCTTCAGAGCCGTTTCCTTCACCTTCTCCGGCATGCTCAGCTTCATTTCCTGGTACAAAATTTCTGTGCCGCGTCCCCAATTATCGCCGAAGACATACAGCTGCTTCTCGAAGCTCTCGATGACTGAGACGGTCGCATCTTGTCCGATCTTCGCCTTAATCTCAGCACCGGCTGCTTGAGCGCGCTTCTTGAAGTCGTCGATCCACGCCTGTGCTTCCTTCTCCTTGTTCAGCAGCTTGCCGAGCTCCAGATGCTGCGTCAAGTAGTCGACCTTGCCGTACGTGTACGTGACGGTCGGGGCGAGCGCCTTCAGCTTGTCCAGATTTTTCGCGGTGCTCGGTGCAACGATCAGATCCGGGTTCAGCTCGATGATCTTCTCAAGACTTTCCTCCGATACTTCCGCTGCGCTGCCGATGTACGGGGTATATCTCGGATTGCTCTTCGACCAAGAGTCGACGCCGACGATCGGTACGTTCAGCGCCATGATGCTGCCTGACAGGAACGCCGACAGGACGACGACGCGCTTCGGCTCAGCGGGCACCTCGATCGGTCCAGTCTCAGACTGGTATGTAAGCTTCGCAGCTGTAGTCGGCTCTGGGGCAGGCGCGGTATTCGCTTCCCCGCTCTGGCCTGCAGGAGCACCTGCGCTGCTGCAAGCGCTAACGGCCCATAGTAGCATGAGGACGAGCAGCAAAGGCAGCTTGTTCATTCGATTACGGTACATCATTCATCTCTCCCTTGATGTCTGTATAGACGTATACGCCTTGTCGATAATGAGAATCAATATCATTAAATAATATAAAAACATGCGTGCTCTTTGTCAACCGTTTTTTGGTTAAGTGCGGGAAATCGCTGTCAGGGGCGTGCTTGGATATAAAAAGGCTACTCTTCAGGTTTAACCCGAAGAATAGCCAGTGCGTGCCGTAGCCCTTGAATTGAAGTGGCGCAGCGATTAAGGAGTGAGGATCTAGAGCTTACTGTGAGGTTGCAGATACACAGAGCGCAAGCATCATGCATTCTTGATGTTGAGCTACGGAAGCTATAAGAAAAATACAGAACAGGCTCGAAAAACTTAGCAAGATACCTTTGCATTTTTTCGCGAGTAGCAGTACCAGCATACGAGCAGTGAGATCGCGTAGTAGACGATAAAGATGTACAGCGCGACGTGCGCGGAGCCAGTCGAATCGATCGACCAGCCGAAAATCTTCGGAATGAAAAACGCTCCATATGCACCTATGGCAGCGGACAAGCCGAGTACAGCTCCAGACTGCTTCGCCTCGAAGAGAAAAGGAATCATTCGGAACGTTGAGCCGTTCGACAGCCCGGTGCAGGCGAACACGATCAGGAACATGACCAGGAAGCCGGTAAAGCTTGCGTTGTTCAGGAAGTATACAATGCCTGCAGTTGCCGTTGTCATGACGAGCACAACCCAGAACGTAACCTTTGCGCCGCTGTTGACTTTATCGGAGATCCAGCCACCAAGCGGACGAAGGGAAGCACCGATAAGGGGTCCAAGAAATGCCAGTTGAATGCCATTGATATCAGGAAATTCTGACTTGATAAGCAGAGGGAATGCCGCGGAGTATCCGATGAAGGAGCCGAAGCACATCGTGTAGAGCCATGTCATGATCCAGGTATGCTTATTCTTCAGCACGACCAGCTGTTCACGAACGCTTTGCTTCGTGTTAGGCAGGTTGTCCATACCGAACCATGCGAGAAGAACTGCGATTATAATAGGAATAACCCATATGAAGGCAGCGTTCTGAATGAATACCTCAGAGCCGCTCTTGGTTACCTGTGGGCCGCCGGTCATCATACCGATGAAGCTTACTCCAATAATAAGCGGTGTGACGAATTGCACGACGGAGACGCCCAGATTGCCTACGCCGACGTTAATGCCATTGGCCGTACCTTTAGCCTTCTTGGGAAAGAAAGGGTTGATATTGGCCGTTGAGGAGGATAGATTTCCTCCACCCAGTCCGCACAGCGCGGCCAGAGTCGCCATCATCAAGAAGGGCGTGTCCGGGCTTTGAACA
The DNA here is from genome assembly GCF_027923405.1 of Paenibacillus sp. YYML68. Lineage (NCBI taxonomy): Bacteria > Bacillati > Bacillota > Bacilli > Caryophanales > Paenibacillaceae > Paenibacillus > Paenibacillus sp. YYML68. The sequence continues at coordinate 466,021 of NZ_BQYI01000001.1, forward strand.
GCGATCCCAATGCCGATTGCAGGGATCAGCAGCACGGCAGTAGAGATGACCGTCCAGTTTTTTCCACCTACAATACCTGGCATGAATGTATAGACCAGGCGCAGTGTTGCACCGGTCAAGCCAGGGAGCGCGGCAAGGGTGAAGAGCTCACCCTTCGACAGGTTGAAGCCTATATCATTCAAGCGAACAGCGACTACAGACCAAATTTGCCATACGATAAAGGCCAGAATGAGTGAGATGACGGAGATCAGCAAGTTTTTATTCGCGATCCGCTTGCCTTCCTTAGCCCAGAATGCCGGTTCCTCCGGACTCCATGTGACGATTTTTGCCATAGTAGATAACCCTCCCCAAAGCATGTGATTTGATGAGCTCAGTGTAGCAAGGAGGACTTGTGCTTACTGTAATCTGGATCACAGCGCAGAACGCTTATTGCGTGAGGCAGCAAGTGCGGCTCCGCTAGGAGAAGAGGCCGTACCATCATTACCGTTTCGCCACAGCCGATGTGATGCAGCTCACTTACAGGGGGGGCAGGGAGTGATACGATATGGCCATAAACGTGAAATCACGATGGAGGTGCTGTAACGATGTCGATGAAGGAAGCGGAAGCGAAACGAGTAGCAGTAGAGGCTCCGGCTTGGAGAGAATTCCGACCAGGCACTTGGCAGCAGGAAATTAACGTTAAAGATTTTATCGATCACAACATAACGCCTTATTATGGAGACGATACGTTCCTAGCTGGACCAACGAACGCGACGGTGCAGCTGTGGGGTCGCATCTGTGAGCTGATGGTGCAGGAGCGGGACAACGGCGGTGTGCTGGACGTGGATGTGAATGTCGTTTCAACGATTGTATCCCACGCCCCGGGCTACATTATGAAGGAGCAGGAGCAAATCGTCGGTCTGCAGACGGATGCTCCGCTGAAGCGCTCCGTTCAGCCATTCGGCGGGATCCGGATGGTGCAGGACGCTTGCGCAGCTTATGGCTACGAGCTACCGGAGGATATCGTTAGGCTGTTTACGGACATTCGCAAGACGCACAATCAGGGCGTGTTTGATGCGTATACGACGGCAATGAAGACCGCTCGCAAGGCAGGCATTATTACAGGTCTGCCAGATGCCTACGGGCGAGGACGCATTATCGGGGATTATCGCCGTGTTGCGCTGTACGGAGTGGATCGACTGCTCGAGGATAAGAAGAAGGAGCTGCTGAAGCTCGAAGCCGAGCCGATGCTCGAGGAGGTCATTCGCGACCGAGAGGAAATCTCGGAGCAAATACTTGCCCTGCGTCAGCTGAAGCAGATGGCGGCCTCGTATGGCTACGATATCTCTGAGCCGGCGAGGAATGCGAAGGAAGCAGTGCAATGGCTGTACTTCGCATATCTTGCGGCGATTAAGGAGCAGAATGGCGCTGCGATGAGCTTAGGGCGCGTGTCGTCATTTCTGGATATCTATATCGAGCGTGATCTGCGGGAGGGCATGCTGACGGAAGTGGAAGCTCAGGAGCTGATAGACCATTTCGTTATGAAGCTGCGTATTGTCAAGTTTCTACGCACGCCGGACTACAACGAGCTGTTCAGCGGCGACCCGACGTGGGTCACGGAATCGGTGGGCGGGATGGGTGAGAATGGGCAGACTCGAGTGACGAAGAGCTCGTTCCGTGTACTGCACACCCTGTACAATCTCGGTCCGGCGCCGGAGCCGAATCTGACCGTGCTCTGGTCCACAGAGCTGCCGCAGCGCTTCAAGAATTATTGCGCCAAGGTATCAATCGAGACGAGCTCGATTCAATATGAGAACGACGATCTTATGCGTCCATGCTTCGGTGACGATTACGGCATCGCCTGCTGCGTATCGGCGATGCGGATCGGCAAGCAGATGCAGTTCTTCGGTGCTCGTGCTAATCTGGCCAAGGCGCTGCTGTATGCGATCAACGGCGGCGTGGACGAGAAGCTCGGCATACAGGTTGGTCCGGTCTTGTCACCGCTTGCGGGCGAGGTGCTCGAATATAAGGAGGTTCGTGAGCGATTCGATCAGGTCATGGATTGGCTGGCGGAGCTGTACATGAACACGCTGAACGTTATTCACTTTATGCATGACAAGTACAGCTACGAGCGTCTGGAGATGGCGTTGCACGACCGCCAAATTATGCGAACGATGGCGTGTGGTATTGCGGGTCTGTCCGTTGTTGCCGACAGCTTGAGCGCGATCAAGCACGCGAAGGTAAAGCCGATCCGAGATGAGAATGGAATTGCGATTGATTTTGTAATCGAAGGCGAATACCCGGAGTACGGCAACAACGATGAGCGGGTTGATTCGATCGCTGTCGAGCTCACCCAGACGTTCATGAACAAGCTGCGCAAGCACAAGACGTACCGCAATGCAGTGCCAACAATGTCCGTGCTGACGATTACGTCTAATGTCGTATATGGCCAAAAAACGGGTACGACGCCGGACGGCCGTAAAGCCGGTGAGCCCTTTGCACCGGGCGCAAATCCGATGCATGGCCGGGACCGCAAGGGCGCACTCGCCTCGATGGCATCCGTTGCGAAAATTCCTTATGAATCATGCTTGGACGGAATCTCCAATACGTTCTCGATCGTGCCTAAGGCGCTCGGCAAGGAGCAACAGACCCGTGTGAGCAATCTCGTGTCCTTGCTCGACGGCTACGCGGCGAACACCGGCCACCACTTGAATATCAACGTGTTTGAGCGGGAGCAGCTGCTCGATGCGATGGAGCATCCCGAGAATTATCCGCAGCTCACGATCCGGGTATCGGGCTACGCGGTCAGCTTCATCAAGCTTACACGTGAGCAGCAGCTTGACGTCATTAACCGAACATTCCACGGGAACGTATAAGCAGACCAATAATCAGGGTATGAAACAGGATCGGGATATGAACTCACCGAATGAAAGGAGCGCGTCCTAATGAAAGGCAGAATTCATTCTATGGACACCTTTGGCACCGTTGACGGTCCGGGGATCCGCTTTGTACTCTTCATGCAGGGATGCGCTCTGCAGTGTCAGTTTTGCCACAATCCCGATACATGGGATCCTAACCGAGGTCGTAGCGTAACCGTAGAGGAGGTGCTCAATGACATCGAGCCATACCTGGAGTACTATCGTCGCTCTGGCGGGGGCATTACGGTGACCGGCGGAGAGCCGACTCTGCAGACATCCTTCGTTGCCGAGTTGTTTGCAGCCTGCAAGCGCAAGTGGGGGCTGCATACGACGCTCGATTCGTCCGGCTATTGTCAGCCCGACCACATGGAAGAGCTGATGAGCGTGACGGACCTCGTGCTGCTGGATCTGAAGCAGATGGATGAGAGCAAGCATCAAGCGCTGACGGGTCAGAGCAACGACCGTATTCTTCGCTTCGCGAGATGGCTGTCTGAACGTCGTCAGCCAGTCTGGATCCGCCATGTGCTGATTCCCGGCATTACCGACGACATGAACGATCTGTGCGCACTCGGCCGAATGATCGGAGAGCTGCGCAGCGTAGAGAAGGTGGAGCTGCTGCCGTATCACCGTATGGGTGTATACAAGTGGCAGCAGCTTGGCAAGGAGTACCCGCTCGAGGGTATTCCGTCGCCAGACGAACGTAAGATGGAGCGGGCTTGTCGTCTTCTGGAGAAGGGAAGAAGCCTTGCCTCTGCGGGCAAGGATACAGGGCCTTGTGCATCTATTTCTGTTCATGATTCAGTATGATCCGACGTCGGGGCCACGACCTGCGTGCTCCCCACATTCCTTCAATTGAATCATACCGCCATCGGTCACCGGACCGGTGGCTTTTTTTAATGAATTCCGTTGAATAGATAAATGTACTGTGATCTTCATCATAGCTCGTATCCGGCCTTGCTTGCTACAATTCGAATATAGCGGGACGAAAGAGACAAAGCAGGGAGGTACGGGGACGTATGAAGGATCAGAAAAACGAACAACCGCTGCGTGGTACATTTGCATCGGTCATGCTGCTGGGTGTGTTCATCATCGTAACCTGGTTTGCGGTATTCGGCCTATACCTGATTCGTAACTAAATAAGGCTTGGCAACCAGCCTATTCTACACAATGGGGGAAAGTAATATGCACATTCATCGTCTGGAGAAAATATGGCTTCTGTTCGGCACCGGGATGCTGATCGTCTTCCTGACTGTTGTCGGCGTCGGTGCCTTCGCCCTCGGCATGGAGCCGCCGGGCCATCATCGGCACACCGTTGACCCAGAGAAGCTAAGCACGACGGAGCCGTTCAACCGACCTGGTCTGCATGCGATCGGAGGCAACGCATATGAAGCGAACATTATCGCGTTCACATTCAGTTATTCGCCTTCCATAATGGAGGTGCCGCTCGGCGCGAAGGTTACCTTCAATGTAACGACTCCAGACGTTGTGCACGGATTCCAGGTCGTAGGGACGAACATCAACATGATGGTAGTACCCGGCGAGGTCAATCACTTGACCTATACGTTTGATAAGCCGGGTGAATATTTGGTGCTGTGCAACGAATATTGCGGCGCGGCGCATGAAGCGATGATGATGAAGATCATTGTCAAATAACGATTCTCGGCCTAAAAGGAGCTGTATACCTATGAATGTGATGCTGCATCGATTTGATAAACGGGACACCGTTCTTATACTGGCTCATATCTTATTCGCCTTCTTCGCCTTGCTTCTAGGCGGCGTAGCAGGCCTGCTTCAGGGACTCGTACGCGGTGGGGCGAACGCACTGCCCTTCGGTATCGGCTACTACCAGCTGCTGACCGCGCACGGCGTGTTGATGGCGCTCGTGTTCACTACCTTTTTCATCATCGGCTTTATCTACGCTGGTATTGCACGAACGCTCGGGGGCAAGCTGCAGCAGCTGCCGCGCAAGCTCGGCTGGGTCGGCTTCGGCCTGATGACAGCCGGCGTCATGTGGGCGGTCGTACTGATCCTTCTGAACAAGGCGACCGTGCTCTATACCTTCTACGCACCGCTGAAGGCTTCGCCCTGGTTCTATGTCGCGCTGGTGCTGCTCGTTGTCGGAAGCTGGATGAGCGGCTTCGGCGTCTTCCTGAATTACCGTTACTGGAAGAAGACAAATCCGGGTCAAACGACACCGCTCTTCGCCTTCATGGCGGTCATCACTATGGCTATGTGGCAGATCGCAACGATCGGCGTCGCGATCGAGGTGCTGTTCCAGCTCATTCCATGGTCGTTCGGCTGGGTAGATACGGTTAACGTCGTGCTGAGCCGTACATTGTTCTGGTACTTCGGGCATCCGCTTGTTTACTTCTGGCTGCTGCCTGCCTACATGTGCTGGTATGTCGTCATCCCGAAGGTGATCGGCGGCAAGCTGTTCAGTGATGCGCTGGCAAGGTTATCCTTCATCATGTTCCTGCTCTTCTCCATTCCGGTCGGCTTTCACCATCAGCTGATGGAGCCTGGCATCTCGAATATATGGAAATTCGTTCAAGTTGTGCTAACCTTCATGGTCGTAATTCCTTCGCTGATGACAGCCTTCTCTCTGTTCGCCACATTCGAAATGCACGGTCGCTCCGTCGGAGCCCGCGGGCTATTCGGCTGGTTCCGTAAGCTGCCGTGGAACGATGTCCGCTTCTTCGCTCCTTTCATGGGCATGCTGATCTTTATCCCTGCCGGAGCGGGCGGACTCGTCAATGCGAGCCACGAGCTCAACGCGGTCATACACAACACGCTGTGGGTGCCCGGGCACTTTCACTTGACGGTCGCAAGCTCCGTCGCCTTAACGTTCTTCGGCATTACGTACTGGCTTATTCCGGCCGTGACCGGCCGTGAATTGACGCCGCTGATGCACAAGCTTGGCATTGCCCAGACCTGGGTGTGGATCGTTGGTATGTTCCTGATGTCCGGCGCGATGCATACGGTTGGTCTGATGGGCTCACCGCGCAGAACCGCCTACACAACATACCAGGATCATCCGGATGCCGTGCTGTGGATGCCGTACCATGTCGTGATGGCGATCGGTGGAACGATTCTGTTCATCGGCGTGCTGATGATGCTGATTAACATCTTCGGCCTGCTCAGCTCCTCGAACGGCCGGGTCGAGCAGTTCCCGATTGCTGAGGCGAGTGAAGGGGCGGAGAAGCCACCGGCCATCTTCGAACGCTGGGGCGTCTGGATTGGCATATTAGTTTTTCTGATTCTGTTTGCGTATACGGTTCCTATTATGGAAATCATTCAGCATCCAGGCTTCGGGTCAAAGGGCTTCAAGACGTGGTAAGAGTATCGACAATCACAAGAAGGCCATCATAGGAATATGCACGGCTGAGAGTAAGGAAAAGCTTCGTAACGAAGCTTTTCCTTAGCCTAACAATGTGAAAAAAATCACGTAGATAAAGCTCGCTACGCTGCCGTACCACTCGGCTGGATCAAGGCTTATTTACACATTACGAACTCACAGGGGAGGCGCTAAAGGATGATTATACAGGATATGACGTTGTCATGGGAGAGGCTGAACAATGAGCATGCTGTCTTGAATGAAATGGTTGCGGAGCTTGAGAAGGATGCGAAGGAAACGATGCAGCTCGAAGGGGAGCTTCTACATAGTCTGACGGAGCAGCTGCGGATGAAGGCCGTAGGCTTGCTGACCGAGCTGGAATATCACTCGGAATGGGAGGCGAGCGACCTGTTCCCGAAGCTGACGGATCATTACAATACGCCGGAGGGCCATCAGATTATTACGTCGTTATGGATGCTTGAGAAGGAGCACGAGCTCACGCATGAATACTTCCAATCGTTCTTCGAGGAGCTCGACCGATTGCTGGATAACAGCTCTGCTGCCGACCTGCCACGGGCTGTTAATGACCTGTTGACCGCCTGCAGGCTGGTCAGAGAGCATCTGATGGCCGAAGAAGAGACGCTCCTACCGTTTATGGAGGCGGAACTGCGTCTGGAGGACGTTCTGTCCATTCCTGTGACCTGCGTCACTGTGTGACCCTACTCAATTGTGGTCTAATACAGCTATAGAACTTCAGTAGCGTTGCATAAATCATGACATCTAAAATGGTGGAATATTCAGAAATTAGTTTTCAAATTCCAAGGGCCAAAAACTTACGGGGTACCCCTGAAACAGGCAGTTGCTGTCCATTTGTAATATTCATCCTTTTCAAGTTGATGATTGGTTTTTTTCGACTTAGGCGACTTACTGGTCTTTCTGTTTCTTCTGTCGCCCTCTCGAAGTTCGACTTGGTTTTCGCTCTACTGCTGCGACCATCCTCAGCCACGGTTGCCACATGAGTTCTTTCAAAGCCTCAATGAGTTCCGTTAACGTTCGACTCGTTCCCAGTTCTAGCTTCATAAGCAGCAGCAAGCAGTATGCAATTAAACAGATCCAAATCTGATTCATCACTGCGTTCTCGCTGTCACCGTAAAAACAGGTTAGCTTCAGGTTCTGCTTGACCCACCGGAAGAACATCTCGATCTGCCAGCGGCTACGATACAGGTCACCAAGCTCTTCTGCCGTCAGGTCGAACCGATTCGTAATGATACGGACCTCATTACCGCGACCGTCTGTGGTGACGATCATACGAAGGGGGTGCTGCATGCGCTTGTGAGCTTTGCCTAGCACGACTTTGACATCGCGGATGATGTCTGAATCTGTGTTCACCGAAAGTTCTTCCACTTCTTCGACAACAGCATTGTCCTTTAATCGTGATACGAATCGAATGCCACGCTCGCAGTAACTGTCGTATTTGCCGTAGTCCAGATACCCGCGGTCCATCAGATACGTGACGTCCGACTCATCGATCAGGACGTCCATTTGGCTGCGGTCTGCGGGCCTTGCAGGCGTAACCACTGCCTTATCCGGATAAACATGGTCGGGGTCAGCAAATGCCACTCGCAGGTGCAGTTTCACGCCTGCTTTCGTTTTTCGGAAAGTCGCCCATTTATACCGCTGTAGGCAAACGCTGATCGTAGAAGAGTCTATAATCTTGACCGTTCCGATGCGCCCTGATATCGGCCTAGCATCTCGATGCAACTGTGTAATGAGATTACAAAGGATGGCTTGAAGTACTTCTGGGTCCAGTTGATTATTTTTACGGGACAACTGGGATGCACTGATCGAAGCAATGCCGAGTTGCTTTTGAAATTCCTCGTCGTGCTCCAGCTTTCGCATGATGGAACGAAGACCCTTTCGCTTCTCTAACTGTGCTTCGATGAAGATGTACAGAAAGACTAAGGTGTCGAGCTTTTTCACATAACGGTCGAGCGTAGTCGTGCTTTGCCAATTCGGGATGATGTTTGGATTTATTGGTGCAACCCATTTACCAAATGCAGAAAATAGTGTATCCTTGTCCATGCGTATCTCCTAAGTTAGGGATTTGGACAGGGCTACCTGTTACCCTAATTTTAGGAGTTTTTTGTTACAGAGTACGACCTATTTATTACAATAATAGCACAATTTGTCCAATCTGTTCGCGTGTTAGTTTTTATGCAACGCTACTGATAGAACTTGAAAGTGAGGAGCAATGATCATGGATCAAGCATTCGCCTCCAGATGGGCCCGCAATATGTTCCTGACGGTTTGCGGCCTACTTATTCTCATGTATATCGGTTCCCGAATGTTCACGCATATAGACCTTGCCCTATATGGGTACATGGTTGGGACGGTCGTCTTCATCGGCGGCTCCTTCTACCGCTTCATGGCATGGGCAGACCGGCCGCCTACCCGCATCATCCTGACCAAGGGAATCAAGCTGCTGGGCAGGCGCTCGACGCCGCGAACGGCGACGGAGCAGCTGGTCACTTACAGATTCATCTGGAATCGGGGCTGGTACCGCTGGCTGCAGCATATTCTGCTCGGCTGGGGCTGTCTGCTCTCCTGCTTCGTTACCTTCCCGCTCGTATTCGGTTGGATGTACTTCACGATGGAGGATAACGGCTATTATACGGTCGTCGGCTTCGGACTGGATCTGATGCGGGTGAAGGCAGACGGCATGATCGCATTCCTCTTCTACAATGCGCTCAACATCACGGCCATGATGGTCATCGCAGGCGTATGCATGGCGCTTCGCCGCCGTCTTGGGAGCATGCAGGCCCGTGCGGAGCAGACCTTCGCCTACGATTTCCTGCCGCTTTATCTGCTGCTGTTTATCTCAGTCACAGGGCTGCTGCTGACGGTTAGCAACGTATTCCTCGGTGGCTTCGGCCATCCTGTGATGTCACTCATTCATCAATGGTCCGTCATAATTACGCTGATCTATCTGCCGTTCGGCAAGCTGGCGCACATTCCGTTCCGCCCAATGAGCGTGCTCGCCCGCAGCTACCGTGAGCATTACGGCCAGCAAGCTCCGCTTGCCTGCAAGGTTTGCGCGTCTCCGTTCGTATCGGTTGAGCAATCTGGCGACGTCGTAGAGGTGCTGAAGCAGAGCGGGCTCGACTTCCGCACGCCGGAGGGCTATCATCTGGCCGAGCTGTGTCTGCCCTGCCGCCGCAAGTATCGCATGTCCCGGTTCACTGGTATTGCTACTCATGAGATTCGCGTCAAGGAGGCTAATCAGAATGCTGAAGGCTGATCACGGCGTGAAGCCGATTGAGAATAAGCATCATCCGGGCGAGAAGCTCGTAGAGACGCATTGCTCGTACTGCGGCATGCAGTGCGGCATGAACCTGCGGGTGAGCACCGCTACGAACAAAATTATCGGCGTCGAGCCGCGCTATGACTGGCCGGTGACGCTCGGGAAAATGTGCCCGAAGGGGGTCACGGCATATCAGCAAACGAACCATGACGACCGTCTGCTCCGTCCGCTGATTCGCGACGACCGGTCGCTGAGGGGAACGAAGAACGGGTTCCGCGAGGCGTCCTGGGAGGAGGCCTACGCGTTGATCGTGCGTCGCTTCCAGGAGCTGCAGACAGCTTACGGTAAAGACTCGCTGTCGGTGTTCAGCGGCGTGTCGATGACCAACGAGAAGTGCTACTTGACCGGCAAGTTCGCCCGCGTGGCGCTACAGACACGCTACATCGATTACAACGGCCGATTCTGCATGTCAAGCGCAGCTGCCGGCTTCATGCGCACATTCGGCGTCGATCGCGGCTCCACGATTCCTTGGACGGATCTGAATGAAACGGATTGCTTGTTCATCGCCGGTAGCAATACGGCGGAGTGCCATCCGACCTCGATGTTCCGTGTGTGGGAGATGCAGAGCCGCGGCGGCTACCTGATCGTAGTCGACCCGCGGGCAACGCCGCTTGCCCGCCGGGCCGATCTTCATCTGGATCTGCGTCCGGGAACGGATCTGGCGCTGGCCAATTGCATGGTGCATCTTCTGCTCGAAGGGGGCTATGCGGATCGTGCATTCATCGAGGCGCATACAACCGGCTATGACGAAATGGTAGAGGTCGTGAAGCTCTTTACCCCTGAATATACAAGTGAAATTACCGGTGTCGCCCCGGAGAAGCTGATTCGGGCCGCGGAATTGTACGGCAAGGCGCCGAATGCGGTCGTCATGTTCGCCCGCGGTATTGAGCAGCAGCATAAGGGTGCGGACAATGTGTCGGCGTATACGAATATGAGCCTGGTTACCGGTAAGATCGGCCGTCCGAGATCGGGCGTCGCTACCTTCACTGGACAGGGGAACGGGCAGGGCGGGCGTGAGCACGGGCAGAAGTCCGATGCGCTGCCGGGCTATCGGAAGATCACCAACCCCAAGCATGTGGAGGAGGTCAGCAACGTATGGGGCATTGAGCCGGAGGAGATGCCGCAGGCGGGTGTGTCCGCCTACGAAATGTTCGGACTGATGAGCGACAAGACGATACGTGGCTTATACCTGCTCTGCTCGAATCCTGCCGTATCGGCCCCGAACCTGAACGAGGTACGCGCAGCGATGATGGCGCTCGACTTCATGGTCTGCGCGGATATGTTCCTGTCCGAATCAGCCGAGTTCGCCGACGTCATCCTTCCTTCGACGACCTGGTCGGAGGATGAAGGCACCGTCACCAATCTGGAGGGCCGAACGATCAAGATTAACAAGGCGCAGGAGCCGCTCGGCGAATCGAAGCCGGATTGGCTCATGCAGGTCGAGCTGGCGGAGCGTCTGGGACGGGGCAACTATTTCGCCCACTTGCGCACGCCCAGAGCGATCAACGACGAGTTCCGACTTGCCTCCAAGGGCGGCTATGCTGATTATTACGGCGCGACCTGGGAGAAGATCGATCGGCAGCAGGGTGTATTCTGGCCTTGCCGTAGCGAGGATGACCCGGGAACGCCTCATATGTTCCTGGATAAGAAGTTTTATCACCCGGACACGCGTGCGAAGCTGTGCGCCCTGCCTTACCGACCGCCGGCTGAGGAGCCGTGTGGTGAATATCCGCTGAGGCTGACGACGGGCCGAGTTGTTTATCATTATTTGTCGGGCAACCAAACACGCCGCATTCCTTTCCTGCGGGATATGTGCCCTGAGCCGTTCGTTGAGGTGCATCCAGAGACAGCGGCGAAGTACGGTATTAGGCATGAGCAGTTGATTCGGCTGTATACCCGACGCGGAGAAGCGGTGTTTAAGGTGAAAATAACGGAAGCGATTCGTCCCGATACGGTCTTCGTGCCCTATCACTTCGGACATGAGCAGTCGGTCAACCTGCTCACGATCGCGGCACTGGACCCGATGTCCCGCATGCCGGAGTTCAAAGTATGTGCGGCGCAAATCGAACGTATCTCCTTACAGTGGCTGGTCGAACAACATGTGCACAGGCTGGAGGTGGAGAGATGAGGCAGCATCTATATATCGAAATGGACAACTGCATCGGCTGTCGGGGTTGTTTAGCCGCCTGTACGCAATGCGGCGGACACGAGGAGCGTAACCGTAATTACGTCCTCGACGTGAATCCGCTCGTCGATCGGCAGACGATTCCGCTGATGTGTCTGCACTGCGTTAACCCTGCTTGTGCCCGCAGCTGTCCGGCGCAGGCGATTCAGGTGACACCGGAGGGTGCGGTGCTGTCCGCACTTGTGGAGAAGTGCATCGGCTGTCAGAACTGTACAATTGCATGCCCATATGGGATACCGAAATTTGATGAACAGCAAAATTTAATGTACAAGTGCGATCTGTGCTACGACCGGACGAAGGACGGTATCCCGCCGATGTGCGCTTCGGTATGTCCGACGAATACGCTGCAGTGGCTTACGGAGGAGGAGCTGCAGGCGCGACACAACCGGCACACCTTAGGGCAATGGACGGCCAGCCGTCTGCCGGACGATCCGCTTACAGGGGAGACGAATGTGAAGATTTCGTTGCCGGGCATTGTGTCAGGCATGCAGAAGCGGTATTAAATGTTCAGGAATGGAGGCGTACTAGAATGAGCCACAAGAAGGATCAGGGCATGGATCCCGTTCCGCCGCAAGACGATAAATACACGCACAATATTCGACGTGACAACGAACGGCGATTGGACCGTCGCGGCTTCATGAAGACGATGGTCGGCGCAGCAGGTGTATTCGCCGTCTCCACGCTGCCGTGGGGCGCGATTGCGGCCAAGGAGCTGGTAACGGGCAGGCGGCGGACGTTTCCCAAGCGTAAGATTGTAGAGGTCGGCAAGCTTGCAGTTGGAGAGGCGGCACAGTTCGCCTACCCGGGTGAGCATGATTCTGCCTTGATTGTGCGTCTTGCTGATGGAGAGTATAAGGCTTACCACAATGCCTGCACGCACCTGAAATGTCCGGTGTTCTGGAGCAAGGACAAGGGAGAGCTCGTCTGTCCGTGTCACCATGGCATTTTCGATGTGCGCACTGGTGCGCCACTGCAGGGACCTCCGAAGCGGCCGTTGCCTGAGATTGAGCTGACCATTGAGCAGGATGCGGTATATGCCACTGGGGTTAAGCGCTATGAAGCGTAGCTACGTAGGTGTCATTATGCTAAGCGTTGTGCTGCTGCTGAACATCGTGTTCACCCAGCAGGTTGTCCATGCTTTTTATTTCGAGAAGTATGGGCTTGTACTCATTTATGCCGGCTTGAATATCGTCTTGCTTCCATTTGCGGTCTGGATGTACCGGCGCGAACGGAACTACGGTTAGAGAACGGGTTCAAGTTCAGCGTGCAGGTCGTAAAGGAAATGGTATAATAGTTTATATGTGGATAAAAAGGGGTGATTATGTATGGTTCAACAAACAATGTTTGAGAAGCTTGGAGGAAGCGATGCGATTCAGAAGGTGGTGGATTCCTTCTATCAGAAGGTGCTCGCCGACGATACGGTGAACGGCTTCTTCAAGCATACGGACATGGAGAAGCAGCGCCGTCACCAAGCGGCATTCATCGGATTTGCCTTAGGCAGCACCGCGGCCTATACCGGCAAGTCGATGGCGAAGGCTCATGAGGGCATGAATCTGCAGCCAGAGCATTTCCATGCAATCGCAGGGCATCTGAAGTCAACGCTGGAGGAATTCGGTGTGGATGAATCCGACATCGCCGAGGTGCTGAGCAAGATCGGTGGCTTGCGCGACGATATCCTCTATAAGTAGACCGACGTACAAAAAATGGCTGTTGAATTCGACGGATGAATTCAATAGCCATTTTTTCGTTTCCTTAGCCAGCACTTCAAGCTACACGCGGCAAATTTCGAGCGGGCAGTTCTCGCAGTGGCAAATATCGCGCAGGTACACGAAATCCTGAATCGTAATTTGACCGCTTTTCTCCACCGCGATAACGTCATTCTTGCGGAGATCGCTCAGCATTCGGTTCACACTCTCTCGGGTGGCGCCGATCATTTCGGCCATTTCGCTGTTCGTCAGCTTCTTCTCGATCACGATGTGATCACCCTGCGGACTGCCGTAGGAATTGCTAAGACGAATCAGCAGGGAGCACAAGGCGCCTGTTTTACCATAGAGCATCAGATCGCGGAACTTGGTCTGTGTCATTTGATGCATCATGCCCATCCACTTCATGAAGTCGACGGCGAGCTCGCCGTGCTGCCATAGCAGCACCTCAAGGTCCTTCTGCTGGATGACGCCGATCTCGGCATCCTCCATCACCTCGGCGTCATAGCTGAGCATCGATTGCTGGAACGGTGTGATTTGCCCGAACAAATCACCGGCGTGGTGCATATACAAGGTCACCTTCGTTCCCGCATCGGTCGTTTTGGAAATTTTGACGCTGCCCTTTTTAACATAGTACAGTTGGTTGGCGGCATCGCCCTCCCAGAACAGGAACGAGCCGGCGTTCACCTGCTTCGCGTACATAATCGTCTTGAGACGATTCAAATTGTCTTCCGAGAACAACGAGCGGATTCCTTCTGTTCTTACTTTGCAGTCCGATCTAGATGGTGCAATGGCCATTCGTGCCATCCCCTCTCCGTATAAGCTCATGTCTTAATCATAAAGGTTTGCGCATCGCACGAACATCGGGGGATATACTGATCTTTGGCAGGGGAAAAACCCTCATCCGAAGTGAGGTAGATCACTCTGTGAGGAGTAGAATCCCCCTAGAAGCTCGGTGAAACACCCCTACAGCCGTAAGGGGGAACGTCACTGCTGAGTTATTACCTCTAGAATAGAATCAGGGATTTCCCTGACTTACTTTCTGAGCCGAACCCATTATAATGAGATGCAATAGCAGCACGAGAGCCTAATGCCGATCAGGCGGGTAGTAAGGAGGTAGGGAATGATGCTGAGCGGAGATGAGCTGCGGGCTGAACTGCACATGCTACGTATGGAGCAGACGTTTGACTTCGCAGGCGTTGCACGTATCGATCGTCAGCTTTCAGGTGGACATTGGGTGTCCGTAACGGGTAATCGTACCGATAAGTATAAGCATATGGTGTTGAAGCAGGGCCGGGGAGTTGCCGGGACGGCGCTGATGACGGGCAGGCTCATGACCCATCAAGCGTATGTGCAGACGGGAATGACGATCGCCGATTGCCCGATGATGCTGGCTGAAGGGCTGCTCTCAGCGGTAGCGATTCCGATCCGAAGCTCGAGCGGGGTGCTCGGGGTGCTGTTCATCGGTTCGCGGCAATCCCACGCGTATTCGCTGGGAACACTTGTACTGCTTGAGCGTGTGGCCGGAACGCTCAGGGGCCGACTGCAGGAGGAGTGGCTGGAGAATGAGTTGCCATCAAAGAGTGAAGACACTATGAAGGTTCAGGAATCTTAGCTTGCGTTCCGTTATAATACAAGTGGTAGTGGCTGAAGTTAAGGGCAGGGGGGAAGCAGGGTGACGACCTTAATCATTGTAGATGACCACGCTGTCGTGCGCAGTGGATTGATGCTGCTGTTGAACGGAAGAGAGGAGCTTCAGGTGATCGGCGAAGCCGCCGACGGCGATGAAGGCATACGTCTAGCTAAGGAACTGAAGCCGGATGTCGTGCTGATGGATCTGAGCATGCCACACGGCAAGGATGGACTGACGGCGACGCAGGAGCTGAAGCAGGCGGCACCGGAGTCGGCCATTCTGATCTTGACGATGCATGATGACGACGAATATTTATTTCGAGCGATTCATGCAGGTGCCTCTGGCTATATTTTGAAAAGCGCGCCGCATGAAGAATTGCTTGGCGCGATCCGATCGGTCGCTAGTGGCCAGGCGTACCTGTATCCAACAGCCACGAGGCGTCTGATGAGCGAATATGTGGAGCGCTTCCGCTCAGGAGATGGAGGCGGAAGCTTTGAAACGCTGTCTGAGCGTGAGAAGGAGATTGTCTCCCACGTGGCACTAGGCTACAGCAATAAGGAAATTGCTGAGCAGCTGGTCATTAGCATCAAAACCGTCGAGTCGCACAAGGCGAACGTGATGGAGAAGCTGGGGCTGAAGACGAGACCGGAGCTTGTGAAATATGCGATGAAGAAGGGGCTGCTCCATTTTGAGTAGATTCAAGAAGGAGCCTTCTGAGGTGATCGGGGGCTATGTTGCGGCATTGATGTCTGAGCTTGAGGAGCACATTCAGGATACGGATGTCCGTGAGGAGCTCAAGCACTCCTTAAGGCAGCTGTCGGACCTGAAGTTCGCGCTTGACGAATCTTCCATTGTCGCTATGACGGACAGCCAAGGTCGTATTCAATATGTAAACGATAAATTTTGCAAAATCTCCAAGTATGCAAGAGAAGAGCTGATGGGCAAGGATCACCGGGTCATCAACTCTGGCTATCACGGCAAACTGTTCATGAACCAGCTCTGGTCCACCATTTCCAGTGGTCGGGTGTGGCGAGGCGATATCAAGAACAGAGCTAAGGACGGTACGTATTACTGGGTGAACACGACGATTGTTCCGTTCTTGAATGAGGAGGGCAAGCCGTATCAATACTTGGCCATCCGCAATGAGGTCACTGAGCTGAAGCGGGTCGAAGAGGAGCTGCAGTTCATGATGAAGCAGGTCATGGACATTCAGGAGGAGGAACGCAAGCGATTTTCAAGGGAGCTTCATGATGGTATTGGTCAAAGTCTGTTCTCTCTACTCATACACATGGACCGGGTCATCAGCGAACGCGGGGTAACTGAGCTGGAGCCGCTGCGTGAGCAGGTGACGCACCTGATTGAGGATGTACGCGGGATGGCCTGGGAGCTTCGGCCTTCTGTGCTGGACGATCTGGGGGTCGTTCCGGCGATACGAACGTATATTGAGAATTTCACCGAGCATTATGGTATTAAGGTGCACTTCACCAGCAATATCCGCAAGCGGCTCGGCGCCCAGATCGAGACCACGATCTACCGAACGGTACAAGAAGCGCTGACCAACATTCGGAAGTACGCCGATGCGTCGGAAGCGACCGTTGAGCTGGAAGCCCGCGAAGACTCCATTACGGCACGCATAAAGGATGAGGGCCGCGGCTTTGACCCGACCCTGCGCCTTGCGGGCGGAGTCGGCTTGTTCAGTATGGAGGAGCGGGCTCGGATATGCGGAGGACAGCTGGAGATCGACTCAGCCCCGGGAAGGGGGACGGAGCTCCGGCTGCATATACCGTTTTCTTAGCCCACGAATCGTCTAGTATACAGTAAGCTGAGAAGCCTGCAGCACACCTTCGTCAAGGGTGCTGCAGGCTTATTCGTGCGCTGCACAAAGAGCTAAAAAGAACAGGTGTTCGGATACTGTGCATATGGCTGACTACGCACCCGGACGAGACAGCCACTTCTTGCGCTCGAGTGACTTCCCTCACATACAACAAGGTTGGAAGGGAGTATGATGAACGCATAACCAAGAGCTGAACGCGAGTTGGAGGGATTGGATAAATGAGCATCGAGTCGTCGCAATCGCTGGGAACGGGTCTGGGCGAAGACCATGTGACGGGGCTATTCGCAGCTGTTCAGCGGCTGCAGAACGAGCATGCCTACATCCTTGAGCTTCTGGAGGAGATGGAAGTGCAGGCGGTGCAGATCGGGAAGGCCTCTACCACTGCGCAGGACTGGTCGAGATTACAGCATTTGCGTCTGTGGACAATAGGGGTCATGCAGGAGCTAGAGGCCCATGCCAAGTGGGAGGATGGCGTGCTGCTTCCGTTTCTAGTGAGTTACTTTCACCTTCAGGAGAGTCCATCCTTGGCTCCGTCGCTGTGGATGATGGAGAAGGAGCATGAGCTTGCCGTCGAGTATGTCGAGTGCTTCATGCGGGAGTTCCACAAGCTGCGCCCAGCTTCGTCGCGGGAGCGGATGTGGAAGACCGCATCGCTCCTGCTTCAGGCCTGCTACATTCTCAAGAGTCATATTGAGAAGGAGGAGAAGCTTGTATTTCCGCTGGTGGAGCAGGTGCTGACAGACGTCGATTATTTATTTTTATAAACGGCTATAAGGAGTGGTTAATATGGGACTGAACATACATGGCAAACAAATCGAGGTTACAACGGCGCTGCACGAGTACACCGTGGAGAAGCTCGGTCGTATTCTGGAGCGGCTCCACGAAACGGCAGATGTTGAGGTCATGCTTTCGGTGCAAGGTCATAAGCACGTGCATGTCGTGGAGGTCACGATTCGTGACGAAGGTACCGTTCTTCGCGCGGAAGAGAAGCAGGACGACATGTATGCCTCGATAGACCTGGTTGCAGATAAGCTCGATCGCAAGCTGCGGAAGCTGCGCGAGAAGCGGAGAGATCGCGTTCGGCGCCATACTGAAGGTCGAGCGGCGGGCTGGGACACCGAAGCCGCCTTCGCTGAGGATGAGGAGCTTGAGGTAATCGTACGGCAGAAGCGCATTGTGCTGAAGCCGGTTGATGTGGAGGAAGCGATTCAGCAACTGAAGCTGCTCGACCATGACTTTCATCTGTTCTTGAACCGTGAGACAGGACAGACCGAGCTTATCTACAGACGGCATAACGGCACCTTGGGACATTTGACCACTGTATAGATGAGGAAGAACGCTCTGCTTGTGATGTATTCGGATGTTCCAAATATGGGAGGCGACAAAGATGACGATGAAGGAAAAAGAAGAAGCGAAAAAGCAACCGGCAGCCAATCAAGAGGTGGCGGCTCTCGTAGCCCAGGCGTTGAAGGCTCAGGAGGCGTTCATGGAGCTGAATCAGCAGCAGGTGGACGACGTGGTTCAGGCAATGGCGCTGGCCGGGCTGGAGCAGCATATGGTACTGGCGAGGATGGCGATCGAAGAGACGGGTCGAGGCGTCTACGAGGACAAAATTACGAAGAACCTGTTCGCATCCGAATATATTTATCACAGCATCAAGTATGATAAGACGGTTGGTGTCATCGAGGAGAATGTCTATGAGAATTATCGTAAGGTGGCAGAGCCGGTTGGCGTGATCGCGGGTGTGACGCCGGTCACCAATCCAACCTCCACAACGCTGTTCAAGGCTATGATCGCGATGAAAACGCGTAACCCGATTATCTTCGCCTTCCATCCGTCTGCGCAGCGCTGCAGCGTAGCGGCAGCTCGCACGGTGATGGAGGCTGCGGTCAAGGCAGGAGCTCCGCAGGGCTGCATCCAGTGGATTGACAATCCTTCGGTTGAAGCGACGGGGCTGCTCATGAATCATCCTGACGTTGCGCTCGTACTGGCGACAGGGGGCTCCTCTATGGTCAAGGCTGCTTACAGCACAGGCAAGCCGGCGCTTGGCGTAGGCCCAGGCAACGTGCCTTGCTTCATTGAGAAGAGTGCCAATTTGAAGCAGGCGGTCACCGATCTGATACTGTCCAAGACGTTCGACAACGGTATGATTTGCGCCTCCGAGCAAGCGGTCATCATTGAGGAGCCGGTGTACGCAGAGACAAAGAAGATTATGGAAGAGTATGGCTGCTACTTCTTGGATGCAGAGCAGATCGAGGCGGTGTCCCGCTTGGTTATCGATTCGGACAAATGTGCGGTGAACGCGATCATCGTTGGTCAACCTGCGGTCAACATCGCCGCCATGGCGAATATCGAGGTACCGGCAGATACGAAAATATTGGTCGCCGAGCTCTCGGGCGTCGGCAAGGACTATCCATTGTCCGCAGAGAAGCTCAGTCCTGTGCTGGCGTGCTACCGCGCGAAGAATGCAGCGCAAGGCATCGAGCGTGCAGCACAGGTGACTGCCTTCGGCGGAATGGGTCATTCCTCGGTCATCCACTCGCAGGATGACCATGTAATTGCAGCTTATGCATCGGCGCTGAAGACAGGCCGAGTGATCATCAACTCGCCTTCCACCCATGGTGCGATCGGGGACATATACAATACGAATCTTCCGTCCCTGACGCTCGGCTGCGGCTCGTATGGACATAATTCGACGACGTCCAATGTGACGGCGGTCAATCTGCTGAACATCAAGAGCGTTGCTTACCGCACCGTCAATATGCAGTGGTTCAAGATTCCACCGAAGGTGTACTTCGAGAAGGGCTCCACTCAGTATCTCGAGAAAATGCCGGATATCTCCCGGGTCCTAATTGTAACCGACCCGATGATGGTGAAGCTCGGCTATGTGGAACGTGTGGAATATTACCTGCGAAATCGGCAAGCGCCTGTCTATATTGAGGTCTTCTCCGACGTCGAGCCGGATCCTTCCGTCGATACGGTAGAGCGTGGCACGGATCTGATGGAACGGTTCCAGCCCGATTGTATTATCGCTCTTGGCGGCGGCTCTCCGATGGATGCAGCGAAGGCGATGTGGCTGTTCTATGAATACCCGAATACGAGCTTCAAATCGCTGAAGCAGAAGTTCATGGACATCCGTAAGCGGGTGTATAAATATCCACGACTCGGACGGAAGGCGAAGTTCGTTGCGATTCCGACGACGTCTGGCACCGGCTCGGAAGTCACGTCCTTCGCGGTCATTACCGACAAGCACGATGGCCATACGAAGTATCCGCTGGCAGACTACGAGCTCACTCCCGATGTAGCCATTATCGACCCGGATTATGTCTACACACTGCCAAAGGTGGCGGTTGCGGATACCGGTATGGACGTACTGACGCATGCGATTGAAGCGTATGTATCCGTGATGGCGAACGATTATACGGATGGTTTATCCATGAAGGCGATCCAGCTCGTCTTTGATAACTTGGAAAAGTCGTACGCTACCGGTGATCCGGTTGCCCGTGAAAAAATGCATAACGCCTCGACGATTGCCGGCATGGCGTTCGCGAATGCCTTCCTCGGCATTAATCACAGCCTGGCTCACAAGTGGGGCGGGGAGTTCCATACCGCCCACGGACGGACGAACGCGATTCTGATGCCTCACGTCATTAAGTATAATGCCAGCAAGCCGACGAAGTTCGCTTCGTTCCCGAAATATGATCACTTCATCGCTGACCAGCGCTACGCGGAAATTGGGCGCATGCTAGGCTTGCCAGCACGTACAACAGAGGAGGGGGTTGCATCTCTCATTATGGCTGTTCGCAAGCTGGGGCAGGCGGTAGGCATTCCAGCTTCCTTCGCCGAGCTCGGCATCGATCCGGTGTTGTTTGAAAGTCGGGTAGAAGAGCTGGCGGACCGTGCCTTTGAAGATCAGTGCACGACAGCTAACCCAAGAATGCCTCTTGTTACTGAGCTCGCAGAGGTGTACCGCAACGCATTCTACGGCAAGTTCGAGTAACACGTAATGACCCATTAACAATTCCTGTTGAATCCATTAGGGGCTGTCTTCGCTTAGCGTTCTGCTGCGGAGCAGCCCCTCATCCTTGAACTTGAAGTCGACTCGGCTTCTTGACTATAGCTAGGGGGGCAAAAATTGCCGAATTGCAAATGATATAGGAAGGAGCACCTGATATGTTGACGGGTATTATACTGGCAGGTGGGGATAGCGAACGAATGAATGGGACAAACAAAAGTCTGCTTACCTTAGATGATGAGATGCTGGTCCAGCGGCAAATTCGATTGATGAAGCAGATTTGCGAGGAAATTATTATAGTAACGAACGAGCCGCGTCCTTATTTACAGCGGTTGGACGGGACGATCCGAATTATCACCGATTATGTGACAGGCATAGGGCCACTGGGTGGAATGTTCTCCGGCTTATCGCTGGCGCAGAAGGACCATGCATGGGTAATCGGCTGCGACATGCCGTTTATTTCGGCCAAGGCAGCCAGGCTTATGCTGGCACACAAGCAGCAGCATGGCTATGAGGTTGTATTTCCTTGCATTCAGCAGGTGGTTCACCCGCTTCACGCGATTTATGATCGCTCCTGTGTAAAGGCGATTGAGCGGATGCTGCACCACCATGATTATGCGCTGACTAAGCTGCATCGATACTTGAATTGGGATGTACTTTTAGAACGAACGTTCGTTCATCACGATATTGAGAGCTCGTTTCTTTATGAGATCAAGACGCAAGAGGATTACTTAACAGCCGTTGAGCTACTCGAGCTGAGGTGTCCTGGCGCATGAGTGTGACACCTTCAATTAGCCTACGCCAAACAACCCTCAGGCTAAGTCTGAGGGTTGTTTGGCAGCGGCAGGTGCCGAAACTTTTAAGTAGAAGAAGGGCTTGGAGTCAGGAGTCTTTCTTTAAAAGAACGAAACAAGCTGCTCCTTAATCGCGTCGTTCGTACCCGCCACAACCTTCTGGAACTGCGGCTTGTCGAACAGCGCCTGAATCTGCTCCGGATACGTCTGGCTGATGCTGCGCAGACGGATCGCCTCGTCGAACTTGGCTGGATGTGCGGTAGACAGCGTCACCGTCACTTCCCCCTCGGCCGTCAGCTTGTCCGAAGCGGCGATACCGCATGCGGTATGCGGATCGAGCAAGTAGTCGTGCTGCTTGTAGTACTCGCTGATCGTATCGAGACATTCCTCGTTCTCGACGCTGTAGGCGGCGAAGTCAGCCTGCACCTGCTTCAGCACGTCACCTGTGACCGTGAGGCTGCCCTCGGACTTGAAGCGGGCCATCAGCGAGGCGACAGCGTCAGCGTCGCCGTTATTCAAGTAGTACAAGTAACGCTCGAAGTTGCTCGCCACCTGAATGTCCATCGACGGGCTGTGCGTGCCGCGGAACTCGCCTGGCTGGTATAAGCCTTCGTTCACGAAGCGTGCGAGGATGTTGTTCTCGTTCGTCGCCACGATCAGCTTATGAATCGGCAAGCCCATCTGCTTGGCCATGTAGCCTGCGAAGATGTCGCCGAAGTTGCCAGTCGGCACGCTGAAGCTGACAGCGCCTTGCTGCCCTTGCTCGGCCAGACGGAAGTACGCGTAGAAGTAATAGACGATCTGAGCGAGAATACGGGCGATGTTGATCGAATTGATCGCTCTCAGATGGTATTGATGCTTGAAGTCGACGTCTGCGAACAGCTCCTTAATAATGCGCTGGCAGTCGTCGAACGTGCCCTCGACCGACAGGTTCAGCACGTTCGCATCGTCGATTGTCGTCATCTGCAGCTCCTGCACCTTGCTCACCTTCTGATGCGGGTGCAGAATGCAAATCTTGATGCCTTCCTTGCCTCGTACGCCCTCAATCGCCGATGCCCCCGTATCGCCCGAGGTCGCCCCGAGGATGTGGATGATCGAGCTGGTGCGGCGGGAGATGTAGGAATACAGATTGCCGAGGAATTGCAGCGCCACGTCCTTGAACGCGAAGGTCGGGCCGTGGAACAGCTCCATCACGTACTGGCTGTCCTTCAGCTTGCGAACCGGCGTCACCGCTTCGTCGCGGAACGTGGCATAGCTGTCGTCGACGAGCTGCTTCAGCTCGTCGCGCGGAATTTCGTCCTCGATGTAGAGGGAGAAGATCTCCAGCGCGAGCTCCGGGTACGACAAGCTCTGCCACTTGGCCAGCTCCTCCTTCGTCAGCTGCGGCATGCGCTCGGGCACGAGCAGTCCGCCGTCGTCCGCCAGTCCCATAAGTACGGCGTCGATGAATCCGATCGGGGCGACTTGTCCCCTTGTACTGATGTATTTCATAACCAAGCTCCTTGTGTCTATAAATTATTCCTATTGTACCGTATCGCGGCCGTTTCCTCAAAAAAATTTTGCCTTAATTGCGTAGAAATTCGTACAGCGCATCTCTTCTTTGGTAACATTAGGGTACTAAGCTAGTGAAAGCGAGGGACCTCCATGCCCGATTGGTCGTATCAAACGGTGTTTCGTCCGCTACTGTTCAGGCTTCCGCCGCGAACGGCACGAACGCTCACGCTCGGAGCGATGGGAGCGCTCAGCCGTATGCCGGGCGGAGCCTTCGTCATTCGCACGCTCGGTCATATGGAGCCGTCTCCGCTGCTCGAGAGCCGCACACAAGGTGTACTGCTGCGCACCCCTGTCGGGCTGTGCGGCGGACTGGACCCCGAGGGGGCCGCGCAGCGTGCGCTGGCGCAGTTCGGCTTCGGCTTCCTCGAGGTCGGGCCGATTACGTATCAGCCTCACCGAAGCGGGGGGACGATCCAGCGAGAGGCTGCTACGGAGACGATTGTGTATGCAGCTTCGGGGGAGCCGATCGGACTGGATGATGCTTGCGAGCGCATCCGCGGCTGCAGGCATAAGGTGCCGATCATGGCGCGAATACGGCTAGAGCCTGAGCTGAGCCATGAGGAGACAGGCGCTCGGCTGGCACAGCTGCTAGCTCCGCTGAGGGCAGCCGGGTCGGCGGGCTTCTACCTCGACGTGCTTGATATGAGAGATGTGCGCGATGTGGAGGCATCGGATACAGCGGGCTCGGACAACGAGGCTGCGCTACGAGCGCTCCAGCGTCTGAGACGTGTCGAAGCGGTGCTGGCTGAGCTCGCGTCAGCTTGGGGCGAGGCGCCGTCGTTCTACCTGTATCTCGCTCCGGACTGGCCGCTGGCGCAGCTGGAGGCGCTGCTGCAGTCAGGTCTAGACCCGATCTGGGCAGGCGCTGTCATCGGTGATGGCATACGCGAGGGCGATCGTCTGCGGGTCGGGCCCGAGGCGAAGCAGCCTGCGCTGGCGCGTATACGGCTCATTCGGGAGCTGGGACGACCTGACCTGACGGTGAAGGCGGCTGCAGGTGTACATGAGCCTGCCGATGCGCTGGAGCTGCTCGCGGCGGGGGCGGACTACGTTCTGCTGCACAGCGGTCTCGTGTTCGCGGGACCGGGACTTGCGAAGCGGGTGAACGAAGCGATTATCTATGAGAAGGTGAAGGCGGAGCCGCCTCCGGAGCCGGTATCGTTCTGGAAGCATTGGGGCTGGATGTGTCTGCTCGGCATCGGCATGATGCTCGGAGGCGTGATCGCCTGGATGGTCGCGGCGACGTCGGTGCTGCTGCCTTACGACGAGGCGTTCCTCGGGATGAGTGGCAGTGAGCTAGATCGGATCAATGAGCACCTGCTGCACTTCATGTCGCATGACCGTATCACGCTGGCCGGGACGATGCTCTCGATCGGCATCCTGTATTACCAGCTCGGCAAGCACGGCCTCCAGTACGGCCTGCATTGGAGCAAGACGGCGCTGCTGCTGTCGGGTGGCGTCGGCTTCTCCAGCTTCTTCCTGTATCTCGGCTACGGCTACTTCGATCCGCTGCACGCCGTCATGGCTGCATTGCTGCTGCCGATGTTCCTGCTCGCCATGCGCGGCAATCCGGACCAGCCTTACCGGCTGCCCGTCAATATGAAGAACGATCGCGCATGGCGGCTTGCACAATGGGGCCAGCTCTGCTTCGTCGTGCTCGGCTTCTCGCTTGCGATCGGTGGCATTACGATAGCCGCTGTCGGCGTGACGTACGTGTTCGTACCAGAGGATCTAGCCTTCATGCAGACGACGGCTGCCGAGCTGGCAGCTGCCAACCCGCGTCTATTGCCGCTCATTGCCCATGACCGGGCCGGCTTCGGCGGCGCGCTGCTGTCTGATGCGCTGGCTCTGACGGTGCTGGCGCTATGGGGGCTGCAGCAGGGCGCCCGCTGGCAATGGTGGACGCTGCTGCTCGGCGGCGCACCTGCCTTCCTCGCCGGTCTCGGCGTCCATCTGGACATCGGCTATACCGACCTATGGCACTTGTCGCCTGCGATCTTCGCCTTCGGTCTGTATGTGGCTGGCCTTGTTCTGCTGTACCCGTATCTGATGCGACCGGGCACGATGACCGCAACTTCTCGCCGCGCTGTCTCGTCGTAGGTATACAGGGCGCAATAAATAGGCGCGACCTGGTTATGCTAGGAAGTGAGCCGTAAGGCCACATCGAGCAGTACGCAGGAAGGATGTGCGAAATATGCGGAATAAGCGCAGTATGATAGCAGTCATGATGGCGATGACCTTGCTTGCAGGGTGTACGTGGTGGGGGAACGAAGCAGAGCAGGGGAACGGTGCCGCGGGTGGCTCGCAGCAGGAGAAGCCGTCGCATGAAGCCGGGACTCCACCGGATGCGGCTAAGCCAGGCTCGTCTGGCGATCAGCCACCCAAGAACGGCGGCACTGGTGATGCGGGCGGCGCAAATAGCGGCAGCGATGGCCGCACAGGTGGCGCTGATCCGAAGCCTGCACCGGGCGGCAGCGCAGCTCCCGCAGACGGTGCGGACAAGCAGCCTGCTGTATGGACGCCGGAGCAGGCCAAGGCCATCATTGCCAAGCAGGCGGACGACGTCGTAGCTGCATGGAAGGCGAAGGATATGGCGAAGCTGCAGAGCTACGCCCACCCAGAGAAGGGGATTCGGTTCTCACCGGACACGCATGTGGACACCAAGGTCGATCAGGTCGTGAAGCCGGACGAGCTGAAGTCGCTCCTCGGCGACAAGAAGAAGCGTGTCTGGGGCGAGCATGACGGCTCGGGAGCGCCGATTGAGCTGACCTTCGCCGAATATTACGACCAATACGTCTATAAGCATGATTACGCGAAGGCAGAGAAGAAGGCATACAACGAGACGGTCGGCAAGGGCAATACGGTCAACAACATTCGCGAGGTGTATCCGAAGGCGGTTGTCGCAGAATACCACTTCAGCGGCTTCGATCCGAAGTTCGAGGGGATGGACTGGGCGAGCCTGCGCCTCGTATTCGAGACGCACGATAACGTCTGGAAGCTCGTAGCCATTGTGAATGACAGATGGAGTATTTAGACCTTTATAACATAACGCTGCATGTAAGGCTTGCTTCTTGATTGAAGCGGGCTTTTTTTCATCGAAAAAAACAAGCGGCAAAGCTACAGCGTAATCGTACGATCACGTCTTCGCTCGCCGCTCGTCAGGCAACATACGAACGATCAATATTCAATCCGAATGCTGTGCGACTCCTCGATATAGGTCACCTTGGCGCCGAGCACCTCGGACAAGAGGCGTACAGGAATCATCGTCTGCTCATCCACGAGCTGTGCGGACACGTCGCCTGCGATCTCCTTGCCTTGGATCGCGTAAGCGGGGCGCGTCGTGTAGAAGGCGACGGTGCGGTCCTTCTTCGTGTAGATCGCGGCCTTCTGCTCGTCGTTCCAAGTAACCTGTGCCCCGAGCGCCGTGGCAAGGTCGCGCACCCACAGGTACGAGGAGCCGTCGATGACGATCGGCTTCACCTGCAGCTCCAGCGGAGCGCCGTCCAGCGTATACCGCTGCTTATTCAGCGAGATCTCGGCCGTATGCGGCACGCTGCTGCGGTCGAGCAGCTTCAGGTACGCCTGCACGTCGGCGTGCAGCTTATGCTTGCCGACGCCGTCCCCCGGCTCGGTGCGGAACTGCCACTTGCGCTCGAATGCTTCCTTGCCGCCGCCGCGCTCCGAGGACAGCTTCACATAAGCGGTATAGGTAGTGTCCGGCTGGAGCGGCTCGAGCGGTGTCAGGATGACTTCACGGATAAGATGCTCATCGTTGTCCGGCGAGTTGCGCAGCAGCTTCACCTCTTGCCCCTGCTCGTCGGTGACCTTCGCCTCGAGCAGCGTAATCTTCTCATCCGGTCTTGAGCCGGTCAAGCGGGCGACGATCGGGTAGCCGACCGGATATTCCGCTTCCTTGTGCATGCGGATCGGGTCGGGGTCCTCGTGTCCGTCGAATTGGATCGGGACGTACTTGTCACCCGCAGCAGGCGTCACGAGCAGCTCGCGCTTCAGCTCCTCCTCGAAGCCGAATTCGAGCACGACGACCGGACCGACAGCGGCCACGCCGATATGCTTCGCCTGCGACAGCAGGAACGGGATGCGGTGATACGGCGCGTCGAACAGCTTGTCGATCGATTCGATCGGCGTCCCTGTATTGTAGGCGACGTCCTCCGCTACGGAGTCGAAGTAGCCGACATACTCGGCCCGATCGCCGGGCTTAGCACCGATGAAGCCGGGCAGCGAAGACTTCTGGTCGTGCAGCGATACCTCGGAAGGATCGATCTTATTCATGTAGATATAGTCCGCGTGCAGCTGCGCCGCCATCATCAGATGGGCATCCGCGCTCAGCGGCTGCAGGCCGTACAGCGTCCGGTAATCGTTGACCGCCCGGACCATCTTCAGCTGCGTCTCCGAATAGTCGGTCGTCGGCTCCTTCACCGCCGTAGCCGCAATCTTGAACGTCCATTGTTGCTCCGCCTGTTCGTAGCCGGAGAAGTTAATGGACGCCTTCACCTTATGCTCACCGACGGAGTAAGGCTCCTTCGGCACATACGTGACGCTCATCGTTTCGCGATCGAATTCACCTCGCACTTCCTTGCCGTCGATCGTAAGCGAGATGTAATTCAGGATCGAGAGCTCGGTGCCGAGGTCGCCAATTCGGAAGCCAATCGTCGGCTTCTGAATCCCAACCTCACCTTGCGGATAAGCATAGTAGCGGAAGGAAGACGACGAAGCATGAGCCGAGGGCAACATAGCGCCGCTGCCAAGTCCAGCGAGCAAGCACAGGGCGAGCACGAGCTTCATCGTAATGTGTAACAGTTTCATCGGGTAATAAGCCTCCTCAATCGTGAACGATCTGTTTCGGACACAAGCACACACCATGCATTCGCCTTCTACGGCGCGGATTCCTTCCTTTTTCCGTAAAAACGTCTAATCCTTATTAGAAATGCAGCGGCTACGTTCGTATGGGTGAAAATGGGAGCTTGACGTTCAGCCTAGCTGTATTATATAGTTCATCTGTAGAACAATTAGATTAACGAACTGTTCGATCATTGAATTAGATCATTCCATACAGATGGAGCGTGTATTCACATGGAGCCTATGAACCATTGTTGTAGCATGAAGCAAATTGTCGCCCGCTACGAGGCGGCTTCCTTCACCGTCAATCGTCGCATCAACGCGATGATCCGGGAGTGTATGCAGGAGGAGCTGACGCTGGACCAGTACTCGATTCTACGTTATATCGGCGATCGTTCGCAGTGTACGTCGTCGGAGCTGGCCGAGGCGTTCTGTGTCGGCAAAAGCTCGATTACGGCGATCATTACGCGCCTTGCGGCTAAGCGTCTCATCGTGCGGCTGCCCGA
The DNA here is from genome assembly GCF_027923405.1 of Paenibacillus sp. YYML68. Lineage (NCBI taxonomy): Bacteria > Bacillati > Bacillota > Bacilli > Caryophanales > Paenibacillaceae > Paenibacillus > Paenibacillus sp. YYML68. Next base: position 494,694 of record NZ_BQYI01000001.1, read on the forward strand.
TGAGAAGGACCGCCGCGTCACGTACTTGGCGCTGACCGAGGAAGGCAGAAGGCTCAGCGATGTGGTGGAGTCGAGCATTCAGCAGCTGCTGACGCGGCTGATGGAGCATTTTCAACCCGAAGAAGCAGAGGCATTCATTGGGACGTACGAGAAGCTGGCGAAGGTGCTGGTGATGGTGGATGAGAAGGGGGATACCGAGGAATGAGGATGATCTTGAAGCTGCGCTGGCTGGTGCTTGTACTATGGCTGGTAGCGCTCGTCGCACTGGTGGCGGCCGCACCGGATATGAAGCAGCTGGTGCGTGACAAGGGGCAAATTACGGTGCCCGACGGCTACTCGTCGACGATGGCAGCCGAGCTGTTGAAGGAGATGAAGCGAGGGAGCGGAGCAGCTGAGGCTGCGAATGCGGGCTCGAGTCGGACGTCCGTGCTCGTTCTTCATAACGAGAACGGGCTGAATGAAGCCGACGATCAGCAGATGAAGCGGGCGGTCGAGCTGCTGAAGCAGGGCAAGGAGCGCTACGGCATTACTTCGGTCACGACGCACCTCGACACCCCGGAGCTGAAGGAGCAGCTGGTGGCGAAGGATGGACGGACGGCGCTGATGCTTGTGGAGGCGGAGCTTGGCGGTCGTACCCCGGCTGAGCTGCGCGAGGGGCTGTACGAGGCGCTCTCCGATGTGCAGGTGGACCATTATTATACGGGCAACTGGCTCATTCAGGAGGATGTGATCGAGAGCTCGGAGGAGGGGCTGAAGAAGACGGAGTGGATTACGCTCGTGTTCATACTAGCGATTCTGCTCGTCGTGTTCCGCTCGCCGGTCGCGCCGTTCATTCCGCTGTTGACGGTCGGTATTACGTATATCGTATCGCAGTCGATTGTGGCGTTCTTGGTCGATACGGTGAGCTTCCCGCTGTCTAACTTTACGCAAATCTTCCTGGTGGCGGTGCTGTTCGGTATCGGTACGGACTATTGCATTCTGCTGATCAGCCGCTTCAAGGAGGAGCTGGTGCGCAGCGGCGGTGATCGAGTCGAAGCGATCGTCGCTTCGTACCGGACGGCGGGGCGGACGGTGTTCTATGCCGGTCTTGCGGTGATGGTTGGCTTCGCCTCGATCGGCTTCTCGACGTTCGTGCTGTACCGCTCGGCGGTCGCGGTAGCGGTAGGCGTGGCAGTACTGCTGCTGGCGCTCATGACGCTCGTGCCGTTCTTCATGATGGTGCTCGGTCCGAAGCTGTTCTGGCCGGTGAAGGGCTCGCTCGAGCATAAGCCGAGCAAGCTGTGGGATACGGTCGGGCGCTTCTCGCTGAAGCGGCCACTGACCGCGCTGCTGATCGTGGCGGCGGTGACGGTTCCGTTCTTGTCGGTGTATGAGGGGTCGACCTCGTTCAATTCGCTCGATGAGATCGGGGATAAATATCGTTCGGTGAAGGCGTTCAATGTGATCTCGGACAGCTTCGGCCCTGGTGACTCGCTGCCGTCGACGATCGTGATGCGCAAGTCGGACGGCTGGGCCGGCACGGCGGGGCTCGCCGCTGTCGAGCAGGTGTCCCGCGAGCTGGCGGCTGTGGACGGCGTGAAGCTGGTGCGCAGCGCGACCCGACCGACAGGCGAGCCGATCGGCGAGTTCGAGGTCGGGAAGCAGGCGGCCGCGCTGGAGGATGGACTCGGCGAAGGCAGCGACGGCTTGTCGAAGGTCGGCAGTGGTCTGTCCGAGGCGAGCAGCCAGCTGTCGGACAACGCGCCGAAGCTACAGGAGGCGGTGTCCGGCGCCGATGAGCTGGTCGCAGGCACGACCGAGCTGAAGCAGGGCGTCGACGAGCTGGCGAGCGGTCTGCTTCAGCTGCAGAAGGGGCTCGCGGACGGCTCGGCAGGAGCGGGTGAGCTAGAGGCGGGGCTTGCGGAGGCGCAGGCGAGCGCCGAGCAGCTAGCCGCAGGGAGCCGTCAGCTGCAGGCGAGCTATGAGCAGCTGGGCGGCGGGCTGGGACAGCTGACAGAGGCCTATGTCCAGGTAGCCGGGCAGTCCCAGTCGCTGGCGCAAGGGCTCGCCGATGCCGGTCTAGGCATGCAGGGGCTGGCGGTGAAATATCCGGACCTGCAGCAGGACCCGGATTACTTGAAGCTGCAGGCGGCGATGAAGCAGCTGCAGTCAGGTGCTGAGCAGCTAAGCGCAGGTCTTGGCGAGCTGAACGCGCAGCTGGCCGGCGTGGAGCAAGGGCTCAGCCAGGCGAACTCGGGTTACAAGCAGGCCGCAGAGGGTCAGGTGCAGCTGGCCGCAGGACTTGGTGCGCTCGCCCAAGGGATGAGCGAGCTGCAGAGCGGGATCGCCAAGGCCGCTGACGGCCAGGGCGCGATCGTGAAGAAGCTGCCGGAGCTGAGCGGCGGCTTGGAGCAGCTGTCGTCCGGTCAGAAGGAGCTGCAGCAGGGCTTCGTGCAGCTGAACGAGCAGCTCGGCGAGCTGACGAGCGGACTGCAGTCGAGCGTAGACGGTCTGAAGCAGCTGGAGGACGGCTTGAAGTCGGCGCAGGGCTACCTCGACGGCTTGTCCAGCCCGTCGAACGGACAGCTGTCAGGCTGGTATGCGCCAGAGGAGGCGCTGTCGGATGCTTCGTTCGTCCAGGCGCTCGATACGTACATGTCCGCCGACCGGACGCTGATGAAGCTGGATGTCGTCTTCAGCGGCAACCCGTATGATGCGGCGACGATGGCGAAGGTCGACGACCTGAAGGCTGCGGTCGAGCGTGCGGTGCGGACAGCCGGTCTTGCGAATGTGACCTTCGCCATTGATGGAGTGTCCAGCAGCAACCATGACCTAAAGACGATATCGGATGCAGACTATTCGCGCACAGCGGTGCTGATGCTTGTCGGCATCGGGCTCATCTTGATCGTGATGTTCCGCTCGATCGTCATTCCGATCTATATCACGCTGTCGCTAGTGCTGACATTCTTCACCTCGATGGCAATTACCGAGGTCATCTATGTCGATCTGCTTGGCTTCGCCGGTATTAGCTGGGCTGTGCCGTTCTTCGGCTTCGTGCTGCTGATGGCGCTCGGCGTCGATTACAGCATCTTCCTGATGGATCGGTTCAAGGAGTACCGCCATCTGCCGCCAAGAGAGGCGATTCTGGAGGCGATGCGGAGCATGGGAGCGGTCATCGTCTCGGCTGCGGTCATTCTCGGCGGCACATTCGCTGCGATGCTGCCGTCGGGAGTCATGTCGCTCCTGCAGATCGCGACGATCGTGCTGTGCGGACTGTTCCTGTACGCATTCATTATGCTGCCGCTGTTCGTGCCGGTGATGGTGCGTACGTTCGGCGAGGCGAACTGGTGGCCGTTCATGCGTAAGACGGAGCGGGATGTGGATTAAGACCTGTTCGGGATCGGGGCTTGAGCCGAAGCTGTAGCCTCGTTCTGCACCGCAGGATCGTTTCGCCTATTCAAGCTCTCGACCAACGAGCCGCTGTCCTGCGGCTGGGGTCGGGAGTTTTTTTTCACCCGGAAATTAGATGGTTGTCAGCACGGGAATATGCTCTCTGGGTTAATGCTCGGTCGTGCTGAGCGGCAACGTCTGGGTTGACCAATGGCGAATATAGATTTATACTTAATCTAAATTCAATTATGAACGCAGGAGAAGGCGCATATGAATAAACTCAACTTAACCCCACAGCGTAAAGTAATCTACGATATATTGGTTCAGAGCGACGACCATCCGACGGCAGCAGAAGTCATCGAGCGGCTGCGGGAGATGGGCCAGCATCTGGCCTACGGCACGGTCTATAATTCGCTGCGCTACTTGACGGACATGGGCTTGATCCGCGAGCTCAAGCTGGGAGAGGCATCCAGTCGGTACGATGCGCGTATGGAGAATCACCATCATATTCAGTGTGCCGTGTGCGGCAAGGTGGATGAAGTGCACACGGAGGAGCCAGCCGAATGGCTGAAGGCGATAGAAGCAGAAACGGGCTATACGATCGATCATTCTCATCTGGTATTCGAAGGAGTGTGTTCGGGATGCAGAGCAGCCGCAAAGTGATAGAGCTGGCCTCAGTTCGTCTGATGCCCAAGACGCCGAGGGAGGAGCAGGCCGCACGGGAGCTGCCGGAGCCTACGGGCGCGTACTGCAGCAAGACGCAGCGTCTTGCTGTGATCAGCGTCTTCCCGGAGAGGCTGCATGAGCTCGTGGGCGATCTGTCCGCACGCTGCCTCGATGTGATGATGTTCCACCGCTTCGAGCCGGACGTGATGCGTGGTCTGCCGGTAGAGGCGATCGTCCTCGATGCGGCGGCAGCCGAGGCGGCTGGTGAGCTTGCTGCACTGCGGGAGGCCGTGGCCCAGCATAGCGGCAGTCGTGCTCAGCTGGTATGGCTCGTTGACCGCGAGGGGCTGGCTGCTCAGCTCCCTGCACATTCGCTCGTCGTCTCGACGCGAGATCGGATGCTGGCGGTGGAGCGCATTATGGGGCGTCTATCCGCGGCGGAGTCGATGGGGCTGTCTGGTGACGCCGCGACCGACGCGTCTGTCCGTGTACAGCATTCCGGCGGTACGTCCGGCGTGTACACGTTCAAGGATCTCACGCTCGACCCGAAGCGTATGACGCTGTCCCAGTCGGGCAAGCGCGTCGACGTGACGAAGACGGAATTCGAGCTGCTGCTGCTCCTGATGCAGGCGGGCGGCGAGGTGCTGTCGCGCGAGGTGATCATGGACGGCGTCTGGGGCAGTCAATATTTCGGCGGCAGCAACGTCGTCGATGTCCACGTGAAGAGCTTGCGCAAGAAGCTGCGCGATTCCGCCGCGGCTCCCGCTTACATTAGTACGGTGCGCGGCGTAGGCTACAGGCTGGCCGATGGGCAGTAGGCGAGGTGCTAGGGCAGGGGCAGCTAGATGGATATATTGGCAAGGCACGCTAGGCTATGAACTATAGTAACGACAGTAACGACGGTGCAGACTTCTCTTTGGTGACAAGAGGAGGCTGCACCTTTTTCGTTTCTATATGGGAGGTGGCAGGCAATTGTTCGATTGAAGCGTTGATTGCTAGCTGCCGCTTTCGTATAGCTCCTTCATTTTGTTGTGTAGATTCTCATTGAATATATAGTACGTGTGGCCGATTTGATTATTGGTCATGGACAGCTTTAATTGATTGTTTTCATAGAGATTAAGAATGAACGTATAGCCTGATTTAGGCTCTTGATTGGGGTCGACGGTGAACTCCATATGTTTAATGTTATCGAGGAACTTTTGTATGGTCTCTTGATCCTGATACGTCTTGGTACGCCCTGTGGCTCCATCCTTCAGATCGATTCGGTCCATGCTCGTCAGGTCTCCCGGATAGAGCTGAGCTAGGGATGAGCTTGCTGCGGGTACGTGTGGTAGCTGTTGATTCGGACTCTGGCTGCTACAGCCTGAAGTAGACAGAGCAAGCAAGAGGATCCATGCAAGCAATAGCAATCGTGGACTTTTCATACGTGTATAGCCTCCTCGTGATCTACACCTCATCAAGCTGCATCACAAGCATGACCAGACTATTATAGACTCTTTCCTGAACAAAATATCCAGCCTCACTTAGCTTCACGCCCGGTTGTGCTGGTAATAGGTGAGAAAAAGCATCGAAATCCTTATGACCGTCTACCTCGAACAGGATGCACTGCTCCAGCGCAAGGTCGAAGGATGCGTATTTTTTCAATGGAAATGTAAGTATGAGAGACCTTCCTCGTTCTGAGGATAGGAATACATACAAGAACCCATTCTTCTTATGATAAGGTATCTCCTCCAGCATCCCACAGCACCACCTACTCTATGTTTTGCCAACCATCCAAGTTTACACATTGCTAGAAACGGTTAATGTTATTCTGTGCAGCCAATCGGTGTGTAGGACGTGCTCTTCTGACCGTCGGCTTATACTTCGCAGCACCTATCGTCTCCGAATCAATAGCGTAATGATCATACCGATGAATATGACGATAACAGCAGCCATAATGATTCCTGCAGGAGTAATTAACATCAGCACACCCAACCCCTTATTTGGTTATTACTTACAGTATACCAAACGATAGCTAGCAGGTCATGCGAGTCGTTGGCGGCCTTGGACACCTCCACATTGCACACTGCACGAGCCTTCATCATTTCTTCATCAAAAGCTCATACAGCCTTCATGAATGACAGCACGCGAAATGTTATGATCAGTCCAAGGATTTAGATCAAGTCTAAATATAAAGGAGCTCGATAACGATGAATCCATTCCGCTTAACGACGAACCAAGGCGCCCCAGTCGGCGATAATCAAAACTCCCGCACAGCCGGTCCGAACGGCCCGACGCTTCTCGAGGACTACCACCTGCTAGAGAAGCTCGCTCACTTCGACCGTGAGCGTATTCCAGAGCGCGTCGTGCACGCACGCGGCGCAGGTGCCCATGGCGAGTTCGTCGTGGAGAACAGCATGAGCGCCTATACGAAGGCGCATCTGTTCGGTGAGGTTGGGCGTAAGACGACGGTATTCGTTCGCTTCTCCACCGTTGTTCACGGTGTGGGCTCGCCGGAGACCGCACGCGATCCGCGTGGCTTCGCGGTGAAGCTCTACACCGAGGAGGGCAACTACGACATCGTCGGCAACCATCTTCCGGTCTTCTTCATTCGCGATGCGATCAAGTTCCCGGACATGGTTCACTCGCTGAAGCCTGCGCCGGACACGAACGTGCAGACTCCTGCGCGCTACTGGGACTTCATGACGCTCACGCCGGAGTCGACGCATATGCTCACTTGGGTGTTCTCCGATAACGGAACGCCGGCCAACTATCGCCAGATGGACGGCTTCGGCGTACACGCCTTCAAGTGGATCAACGCACAGGGTAAGGTCACGTATGTGAAATACCACTGGAAGTCGAAGCAGGGCGTCGTTAACTTCTCGGCGAGCGAGGCGCAGGACATGCAGGGTCGCGACTTCAACCATGCGACGCGTGACCTGTACGATCAGATCTCGGAAGGCAATTACCCAGCATGGGAGCTGCATGTGCAGCTACTGCCGGTCGAGGACCTCGATGCGCACAGCTTCGATCCGCTCGATCCGACGAAGGTGTGGCCAGAGAACCTGTATCCGCTGCACAAGATCGGTACGATGACACTGAACCGCAATCCGGACAATTTCTTCGCTGAGGTCGAGCAGTCCGCCTTCTCGCCGAGCGCGCTCGTGCCAGGCATCGAGCCTTCCGAGGATAAGCTGCTGCAGGGCCGTCTGTTCTCGTACCCGGATACGCAGCGTTACCGTCTGGGCGCGAACTATTTGCAAATTCCGGTCAACTGCCCGTATGCGTCGGTGCGCAACCATCAGCGTGATGGCTTCATGAACGTGAAGCAGGACAGCTCGCCGGTCAACTACGAGCCGAACAGCTTCTCCGACAGCCCGAAGGAGGACCCGGCATACGCAGACAGCACCGCACCGCTGCACGGCGCGGCAGGTCGCCAGCGCATTGCGAAGACCGACGACTTCACCCAGGCAGGGGAGAAGTACCGCAGCTTCACGCCGCAGGAGCGCGACAATCTGATCGCGAACCTCGTTAACGATCTGAAGGCGACGCCGCAAGACATTCAGCTGCGTGCGATCTGCAACTTCTTCCGCGCAGACGTAGAGTACGGCGCTAGAATTGCCGCTGGTCTTGGAATTGACATCTCTGGCTTCATGTCGGCCGCTCCGACGAAGGAATAACACTTATTCAATAGCCTGCAGCAAGGCTGAATAGCGCGGTAACACCCGTAGAGGAAGGAGGGGACAGCTCCCATGAAGGTCACTAGGAATGAGGCGATACAGAAGCTGAAGGAGCTGGGTATTCGGATGACGACGCAGCGCGAGCTGCTGCTCCATTATTTGTACGAGCGGCTGTCGCATCCTTCGGCTGAGCAGCTGTATGAAGCGATCTATGCCGATTACCCGAAGGTCGTCAGCATTACGACGGTATACAACAACTTGAGATTACTGCGCGAGCAGCGTCTTGTGAAGGAATTTTACATTCACCATACAGGCACCGCCAGATACGATACGAATGTTCAGCCGCACCATCATCTGTACTGTACCTCGTGTCATAGTGTGACCGACTATGCGGCTGCTGGCTCGCTCCCGACTCTGGCCTCGGGAAGGCTTGAGCCTGTGCAGGAGCTGCCGCCGGGGTTCATCACCGAGCAGGTGTATCTCGAAATATCCGGTATGTGCGAGGCGTGCAGCCAGCCGCAGCCGTTACGCCGAGAGATTGCGATATAAGTCGGTTAGGGTGAGGTGAAATCCGCAGCTTCCTTAGGGAGCTGCGGATTTTTATACGATCAGCTACGTTTCAGTCACCCTTACCGCCAGAACGTAATCTGATCGGGATGCAGACGAACGGAAGGATAGCCTGCCTCTGCGGCTTTGCCAATTGAGACGATGACGACAGGCACGTACCGCTCGGCATCCAGGCCGAAGGCTTCGGCTAACTGATCCGCCTCAAATCCGGCCATCGGATTCGTGTCATACCCGTAAGCTCTGGCCGTCAGCATCAATTGCATCGTGAACAGTCCGCAGTCGAAGCGCGTCACCTCACTGGACTTCTCGGGAGGAAGTGACGGGAAGTACGACTTGATCATACCTAGCTGCTGGTCGCGCACCTCTGGCGGCATTTTGCCTTGTTCCACAGCAAGGTTATAGATGTAATCGGCGTTCTCGTAATATCTTGTATCTGCGAAGATCAGCAGCATCGCGGAGGACGTATCGTTCTGACGCGTATTGAACATGACGAGCGGACGCAGCTTCTTCTTCCCTTCCTCACTCTCCACGACGACGACCCGCCAAGGCTGGAGGTTCGCCGACGATGGAGCGGAGGCTGCGGTCTCGATGATTGCAGTCAGCTCCTCTCTTGGTATCCGGTAATTCGGCTGATAGACTCGAACGGAACGTCTGCCCTTCATGATGCTCTCAAGCTGGTTCTCTCTTAACTCTTTCATATGGTCAGCTCCTTCTTGTATACTCGTGAGATCGTGCACGTATCATCACTTCCCATAGCGTAAACCATGAAGTATACTTCATAGCAAGAGACTTCATGAGATGGAGGAGATGGCTGTGAGGATTAGCGAAGTAGCGAAGCTGACAGGGCTTCCGATCTCGACGATTCGTTATTACGAGAAGTCAGGTCTCATTCCTGATGAATATATGCGTAGAGACTCCAATCATTATCGGATCTACGAGTCGGACATTGTTCGCCACTTGGACGTTGTGAAGACGTGTCTTGCAGTCGGCTTTTCCATACAAGATGTGAAGTCGATGATCGCGAAGCAAGGGCTCACGAGAGAAGAGCAGACACGTATACTTAGAGACAAAATAGCCGAGCTCGAAGAAGCGCAGCACAAATTAGCGGCGGCCAAGCGATCACTTACCGACATTCTCGAATCGAGCATCTGGTGCGAGAAAGGGTTCGGCAAGCATTGATGCCGCTGCATCCGTTATATCGTTCAAGCTCTAGTGTCACCACATGCGTGGTGGCTTTTTTGCATCCATTTCTCCTCGTAACGGAACTCAGAGGCCTTAATTTGCCGTTTCGAGACGATTACAGCTGCTAACGGAACTCATCGTCGCTATATGACCATTATGAGGTCGAGACGGTACAGAAGCTGAACAATAACGTCTCTGCGTTCCGTTAACGGTCCATACAGCCCCATTTTCACCGAATAACGCCTCCTCGTTCCGTAAGCGTAGACGCTCATTGGCCTGCTGTCATGGTTAGCATGATCCACAAGTACCCTATATCTGAGTTCTTACCTTCGACCTGCCATCAATAAAGACGTGATTGCTCATCTTTTATTCCGTTCTGTGCCGTACAATAAGCTTTGAATGTAAGAATACCTGACTCCAAAGAGAGATATTAAGCTTTTTTATAAAGTCCATAAGAAATAATGTTATGAAAATTTACATAAAAGTGTTGTCAATCATGTGACGTATCGCTTATATTATTAAGTAACAGAACAATGTTAGATAATCTTACTTAGTCGAAGTTTTCTACTCAAAGTCCCTATGTTAAGCTGTCGCGACAAGCGTTTGTGTTAGATATTATTACATGATGGAGTGTGAGTACGATGAAGAAGAAGCTCGTTCTCGTTGGTAATGGTATGGCTGGCGTATCCTGTGTCGAGCAATTGCTCAAGATCGCTCCGAACAAATATGAAGTGACGATATTCGGTAAGGAGCCTCATCCGAACTACAACCGGATTCTGCTGTCCAAGGTACTGGCTGGCGATTCGGACATGAAGGATATTGTGCTGAACGACTGGTCCTGGTATGAGGAGAACGGCATCACGCTCCATACCGGCCACGAGGTGAATCAGATTGACACCGTGAACAAGACGGTCACATCGGACCGGGGGCTGACAGTCGCCTACGATGAGCTCATTCTCGCGACAGGCTCGCTGCCGTTCATGCTGCCGCTGCCAGGTGCGGATAAGGAAGGCGTCATCGCCTTCCGAGATATTCAAGATTGCGAGACGATGATCGAGGCGGCGAAGCAATACAAGAAGGCCGTCGTCATCGGTGGCGGCTTGCTCGGTCTGGAGGCTGCCCGCGGCCTACTGAACCTCAACATGGAAGTGTCGGTCGTTCATATCCACCACTACTTGATGGAGCGTCAGCTCGATGAGACCGCAGCGCTCATGCTGCAGCGGGAGCTGGAGCAGCAAGGCATGCAGTTCCTGCTTCAGAAGAACTCCGAGTCGATTCTGGGCAAAAACCGCGTCACCGGCCTCAAGTTCAAGGACGGCTCGTCAGTCGATGCGGATCTGATCGTCATGGCGGTCGGTATTAAGCCGAGCGTCGAGCTTGCGAAGTCGGCAGGTATTACGGTGAATCGCGGTATCGTGGTCAACGACTACATGGAGACGGACGTTCCAAGCGTCTACGCGGTTGGCGAGTGCGCCGAGCACCGCGGCATCGCCTACGGCCTCGTCGCTCCGCTCTATGAGCAGGGCGCTGTGCTGGCGAAGCGTCTTGCAGGCGCTGAGACGGAAGGCTACCAAGGCTCCGTCGTGTCGACGAAGCTGAAGGTGTCCGGCGTCGATGTGTTCTCTGCTGGTAACTTCGTCGATGCCCCGGGCACGCGCTCGGTACGCGTACAGGACGACTTCGACGGCATCTACAAGAAGGTCGTCATTAAGGACGGCAAGATCATCGGCTCTGTCTTGTTCGGTGACACGAGCGACGGCTCCCGCATCTTCGCGATGATCCGCAAGGGCGAGGACGTGACGGGCAAGGAGAAGGAAGTGCTGCTGGGCGAAGGCGGCGGAGGCACGAAGAAGTCTGGCGCTGAGCTGGTCGCGGCGATGCCAGATGATGAGATCATCTGCGGCTGTAACGGCGTATCCAAGGGTGCGATCGTCAGTGCGATCAACGAGAAGGGCTGCTCCAGCGTCAACGATGTGAAGGCATGCACGAAGGCGTCGGCCTCGTGTGGCGGCTGTAAGCCGCTCGTCGCTGATGTGCTGTCGTTCGTGCTCGGCGCAGACGGCGTGCAGACGGTCAAGGAAGGCATCTGCGGCTGCACATCGCTGTCGCGTGACGAGGTCGTCGAGTCGATTCGCAGCATGAGTCTGACAACGAGCCGCGAGGTGATGAACGTGCTCGAGTGGAGCAATCCGGAAGGGTGCTCCAAGTGCCGCCCGGCGCTCAACTACTACCTCGGTATGGTATGGCCGGCTGAGCATGAGGACGAGAGAGAATCCCGCTTCGTCAACGAGCGTAACCACGCGAACATTCAGAAGGATGGCACGTATTCGGTCGTGCCTCGTATATATGGCGGCGTCACGACGCCGCAGGATTTGAAGAAGATCGCCGAGGTAGCGGAGAAGTATGAGGTGCCGATGGTGAAGTTCACCGGCGGACAGCGGATCGACCTGCTCGGTATTAAGAAGGAGGATCTGCCTAGCGTATGGGCGGAGCTCGACATGCCTTCCGGCTACGCATACGGGAAGGCGCTCCGTACGGTCAAGACGTGTGTCGGCAACACGTTCTGCCGCTTCGGCACGCAGGACTCGATCCAGATGGGCATCGACATGGAGAAGAAGTTCGAGCGTCTGAACACACCGGCGAAGGTGAAGATGGCAGTATCCGGCTGCCCGCGTAACTGTGCCGAATCACTGATCAAGGACCTCGGTGTCGTCGCGATTGATGGAGGCTGGGAGCTGTACGTAGGCGGCAACGGCGGTACGAAGCTGCGAGGCGGCGACCTGCTCGTGAAGGTGAAGACGAGCGACGAGGTGCTGGAATGGACGGGCGCGTTCCTGCAATATTACCGCGAGACGGGCAAGTTCAACGAGCGTACGTCCGAATGGACGGAGCGTATGGGGCTTGATGCGATCAAGCAGGCGCTGGAGAAGGCGGAGGATCGTCAGGCGCTCGTCGAGCGGATCGAGCATACGCTGAGCCTGATGAAGGACCCATGGAAGGAAATTATCGAGACCGAGCAGCTGAAGGCGACGTTCGAGGTGCTGGCTGAGGTCGAGGTAGCGGCAGCGGCAGAGTAACGGGGCAGAAGCATAGACGGATTGGCTAAATTTATATTCGAAAGGACTGAGTCGATATGAACCGTATTATCGTGGGTCACATGTCCGATATTATGGAGAAGCGCTCGCGGGTGGTCGTAGCCGGCGGGAAGGAAATCGCGATCTTCAAGCTGTCCACGGGGGAGCTGAAGGCGATCGAGAACAAGTGCCCGCATAAGGGCGGCAAGCTGTCCGAAGGCATTCTGTGCGATCATCATGTCTTCTGTCCGCTGCATGACTGGAAGATCGACGTGAATGACGGTCTTGTGCAGGCTCCGGATGAGGGCTGTGTCGAGACATTCCGCATCGAGGTCGAGGAAGGCGGACTGCTGGCTCTTTATTTGAACGAGGTTGATATGGCTTCTTAATTAAAAATTAACATGCACTCCAAAGTGCCTGACGAGGCTGGCTAGCGTAAGCGGCGGCTTCGAACGGGTGCTTTTTTTTCGTGCGGCGGGAAGGAGAATAACTTTGCTTCTAGGCAGCTCCATCGCTTATAGTGAAGGAAGTACAAGCATAAGGTGGTTGGGAACTGAGCTATGGATTGGACGAACAAGCTGACCTCGATCAGGTGGGAAGATATACAGCACTGGCTGCAGCAGTACGAGTCATTGGGCCCGATTCCGGGAATCGTCGCGCCGATGCTCGAGTCATTCTTCCCTGTGCTGCCGTTAGTGGCAATACTCGTTGCGAATGTGAACGCCTATGGACTAGGCCAAGGGTTCCTGCTCTCGTGGATTGGCGTCGTAGCAGGTTCCATTAGCGTATTCGCCATCGTGCGGGCGCTGGGTGGTCGTCTGCGCAGCATGCTGGAGAGTCGTCTGCCGCGGACGGAGAAGCTGATTCATTGGCTGGAGAAGCACGGCTTCACGTCGATCTTCCTGCTCGCCTGCTTCCCGTTCACGCCGTCCTCGCTGGTCAATATCGTGTCGGGCATGTCGCGCATTCCGTTCCATACGTTCTTCACGGCGACGCTGCTCGGCAAGGGCGTCATGATCTTCCTCGTCTCGATGGCCGGTAGCGACCTTGGGGGCATGCTGAGGAATCCGTGGAAGCTGGCGCTCATTATTGGGGTGCTGGCGCTGATGTGGTTCATTGGCAAGAGGCTGGAGAAACGGTATATGAAGTAAGGAGGCGGTGTAACCGAGCAGATTATTCGGTTATAACCGTCTTTTCCATAGTAAGGGAGTGAGCCTGTGTCTATACTGAAGCATGCAGGGCGATGCAGCTATCGTCTGTGCAGCATTCGTGAAGGCGGAGGTACGACGATTGAATGATATCGATCTGAGAGCTTGGGGCTGGCGCGAGGAGCTGGAGCAGCCGTTCGCTCCGTGGAAGGAGCAGGGCTGTGTGCCGGGGCGCGTCGTGCTGGAGCATAAGCGGCTGTACCGTGTGAGGAGCGAGCATGGCGAGCTGCTGGCCGAGGTATCCGGCAAAATGATGCATCTAGCCGTAGGCCGGGCTGATTATCCCGCGGTCGGTGATTGGGTCGTGCTGCGTGCGCGTCCTGAGGAGGGCCGGGCGACGATTCAGGCTGTGCTGCCGCGCAGCAGCAAGTTCTCCCGCAAGGCGGCGGGGTCTACGGTGCAGGAGCAGGTCGTGGCGGCCAATATCGACACGGTATTCCTCGTGCACGCGCTGAACCATGATTATAATGTGCGGCGGCTGGAGCGCTACTTGACGCTTGCTTACGAGAGCGGCGCACAGCCTGTCGTGCTGCTAAGCAAGGCCGATCTGTGCGAGTCGGTCGCGGATCGGCTGTCCGAGGTGCGGCTCATCGCGCCGGGTGCGCCCGTGTACGCGCTCAGCACGGTCAAGGATGAAGGGCTGGAGCCGCTGAAGGTGTACCTGCAGCCGGGACTGACGGTGGCGCTGCTCGGCTCGTCCGGGGCGGGCAAGTCGACGCTCGCGAACAAGCTGTATGGCGCTGAGCTGCTACGGACCGGCGAGATCCGCGAAGGGGACGACCGCGGCCGTCACACGACGACGCACCGCGAGCTGGTGCGGCTGCCTTCGGGCGCGCTATTGATCGATACGCCCGGCATGCGGGAGCTGCAGCTGTGGGAGGCGGAGAGCGGGCTTGCCGCTGCGTTCGACGACGTCGAGGAGGTGGCTGCGCGGTGTCGCTTCGGCGACTGCAGCCATGCGGGCGAGCCGGGCTGCGCCGTACAGGCGGCGCTGGTGAGCGGCGCTCTTGCAGACGCTCGCTACCAGAGCTACGTCAAGCTGCAGAAGGAGCTGGCGTATGAGGCGAGGCGGGCGGACAGCTCACTGCAGCGGGCGGAGAAGGAGCGCTGGAAGAAGCTTCATGGCGATATGAAGAAGCATCCGAAGCGGCCGCGATAGGTGGGAGCAACGCTAGCGGTGGGCTGACGGTCTTAGCGCTCCAGACGGTTCAGACGGTCCCAGGGGGAAGCAGCCCCGGCATGAGCGGGTTCTCCTGCGTGGAGTCGTCGAGGGCCTCCATAGCTAGCAAGCGCCTAAAGTGAGGTCAGCTGGACGCGAGCCCATTCGTTCTGTCCGCCCTAGGCATAGGATATAGCGTAAGTCAATCAGCTCCCCAAGGAGGACGATATTCATGACACACGCAGGTAATGCCTATACAACGACAGGTGCCATTCTGGTTCTGTTCATTCTTCTTGTGATCATCTGCAGCACGGTTCTGGTCTAACGCATAATGATGAGCAGCGCGCGTGGCTTAGCGCCGCATGGCTGCCTATTCAATAGCATCCTAACAAGCGCCGCTCTTCCCATGAGGGAGGGCGGCGCTTGCGGTGTGGAGCGGTATGCTGCGTTCCTCGGTGACTCGGTGCCTTGCGCATAGCGGCGGCAGTCTCCAGACGAACGACGGGCTTACGCCTAGGCCATCTGCGCCCATTCCTCTTGGGCCGGTCCGTAGACGCCAGGCACCTTCAGTCCGGCTTGACGCATGAGGACGGTCATCTGGCCGCGATGATGAATCTGGTGCGCAACCAGAATGTGCAGCGTCAGCCCGTTCGGCCAAGGCTCGCCGTACAAGTTCACAAGCTCCTGCAGCGACGCGTCGGTCCACTGCGAGCGGATCGCCTCCAGCATGGAGTCACAGGCACGCTCATAGCTCTGGACGATGTCTTCGGCCGTAGCAGGCATCTGGGCATGCTCACCCGGCGCCTCGAATGTCAGTCCGGTACGGCTCATCATCTCGTGCAGTGTTGTGACGAGGTGCCACGCCAGCTCGCCGAGCTTGCGATGGCCGGGTGCTACCTCCTGAGAGAGGGATTCATCGGTCAGTGCGCGGAGCACCTTCAGGGTGGAGCTGCTTTCAAACTGCCACGTCTCTTCGAATCCAGCGATTGTTTGGTACATCATGGGCCAATACATCCTTTCAAGGGGGAGTGGGATTGCCATGAAGTGCTACAGGTTGTATATATCCAATTCCACACATATGTTCGTATTTCCTGCCGGCTATATGTTAAGGAATAATTAAGTTATACGCGCGCACATAACGAAGGCCGTCCCCCCCTCCGTCGGAACGGATGAAGAGACGGCCCTATTCATATGCAGACAGTAGACAAGTAGACAGGGGGCAGGATCAGCCCTTGCCCTTGGTGGCGTCGAACGAGCTCTTCAGCGAGACGATACGGTTGAAGACGAGCTTCTCAGCACTCGTATGCTTCGGATCGACATTGAAGTAGCCGTGACGGAAAAACTGGAACTTGTCGTGCCCCGCTGCATCCTTCATGTTATCTTCGACATAGCCTTGCACGGACACGAACGACTGCGGATTCAGGTTGTCGAGGAAGCTGTCGCTCTCGCCAGCCGATGCATCAAGAATGAGCGGCTCGTACAGCCGGAATTCGGCCTTGCGCGCCTGAGTCGCCTCGACCCAGTGAATCGTCCCCTTCACCTTGCGGCCGGTGAAGCCGCTGCCGCTCTTCGTCTCAGGGTCGTACGTGCAGCGAAGCTCGATCACTTGACCGGCCTCATCCTTCACGACCTCCTCGCACTTGATGAAGTACGCGTGCTTCAGACGCACCTCGTTGCCCGGGAACAAGCGGTGGTAGCCCTTGACCGGCTCCTCCATGAAGTCATCCTGCTCCACATAGATCTCACGGGAAAAAGGAATGTGCCGAACGCCCATCTCCTCGTTCTCGGAGTTGATCTCGGCCTCCAGCATCTCGACCTGCCCCTCCGGGTAGTTCGTGATGACGATCTTCAGCGGCTGCAGCACCGCCATCGTGCGCGGAGCCTTCAGCTTCAGGTCCTCGCGGATGAAGTGCTCGAGCAGCTTCTCATCGACCGTGCTGTTCGCCTTGGCGACGCCGATCTCGCGGCAAAACTCGCGAATCGCCTCCGGTGTATATCCGCGGCGACGCAAGCCTGAGATGGTCGGCATGCGCGGGTCGTCCCAGCCGTCCACCACCTGCTCGTCGACGAGCTGCTTCAGCTTTCTCTTACTCATCACCGTGTTGGTTACGTTCAGTCTGGCGAATTCGTACTGCTGCGGCACGCAGTCCATCTCACAGGCACGGATGACCCAATCGTACAGCGGTCTGTGGTCGGCGAATTCGAGCGTACAGATCGAATGCGTCACGCCCTCGATCGCATCCTCCAGCGGATGCGCATAGTCGTACATCGGGTAGATGCACCACTTGTCGCCAGTATTATGATGATGCGCGTGGGAGATGCGGTACAGCACCGGATCGCGCATGTTCAGGTTCGGTGAAGCCATATCGATCTTGGCGCGAAGCACCTTCTCGCCGTTCTGGAACTCACCCTTGCGCATGCGCTCGAACAGGTCGAGATTCTCCTCAACGGAGCGGCTGCGGAACGGGCTGTCTTGTCCTGGCTCCGTCAGCGTGCCGCGCGTCTTGCGAATGTCGTCGGCCGACAGATCGCACACGTACGCTTGTCCCTTCTTGATCAGCAGCACGGCGCGGTTGTACATCTCCTCGAAGAAGTCGGAGGCGAAGAACAGCTTCTCCCAATCGAAGCCGAGCCACAACACATCCTCCTTAATCGATTCAACGTACTCCGTATCCTCCTTCAGCGGGTTCGTATCGTCGAAGCGAAGATGCGTGCGGCCGTTGAACTCATCGGCGACCTCGAAGTTGAGGCAGATCGACTTCGCATGTCCGATATGGAGGTAGCCGTTCGGCTCCGGCGGGAAGCGCGTGACGATCTCCTTCACTTTACCGGACTTGAGATCCTCAGCGACGATTTGCTTAATGAAATGATTAGATGAAGCAGGCGCAGGTTTCGTTCTCTCCACGGTGGTATCAACCTCTCTCTACGTGACAATATCGTATCGCAATAAGACCGTAAATCTATTACTCCTTATAATACACAATTTTACCGTGGATTATAATGGTTTTTCGCGACATTCGCTCGCAGGAGGTGCTGTTGGACGAGGGTTAGTCCGTTTTTGCCCCCATAAAATGACAACCGATGACGAATGCTCTACTACGCCCGACGAACCATTGGTACGCAAAATGTGGAGGAGGGATCACGATGAATACGAATGATAACGCTGGAAATGAGCAGAGGT
Source organism: Paenibacillus sp. YYML68 (assembly GCF_027923405.1). Lineage (NCBI taxonomy): Bacteria > Bacillati > Bacillota > Bacilli > Caryophanales > Paenibacillaceae > Paenibacillus > Paenibacillus sp. YYML68. The sequence goes on from NZ_BQYI01000001.1 coordinate 512,759, forward strand.
ACGAGCAGGAAAGGGCCTATGACCCTCAGAGGAGGTACGAGTCGTCTAGATCGCATGAGCAGGCGGATAGGCTTGAGGAGGCGGGCAGAGGAGCGCGTGAGCAAGGTGTCGAGCGTGATGAGGCGGGCTCGTATGGGCGAGGCGGGGCGTACGATCAGCAGAGCATGCTGGAGCAGGCGTATGCAGCAGGTCGCCGTGAGGCGGCTGAGGAGCGACATCGGGCGCAAGCCCGCGGCTGGCGGTGGGTGTGGCTGGTCGCTGCTGTGCTCGGCGTCGGGGTGATCGCGGTGATGCTCGGGGCATTGCTCGGCGGGCTTGAGGATGTCGGGCAGGCGGTTACGCAGCAAACGGAGGCCGTCAAGGCGCAGACCGAGGCGGTGCAAGAGCAGACCGGCGTTCTGCACAGTATGCGGCAGGAGCTGGCGAGTGTGACCAGTGAGGTGAAGTCGCTCGCCGATACCGTCCGACAGGCGGTGCAGTCGTTCTTCGCCTCGATGGGCTAGAATGGACTAGACCGCGTTGACATTAGCTTTCTGGATCGGCTACGATGAGGCATAATGACGGAATTGCCAGCAGGCAGCTCGTGTTCGTTGATGCGTGGAGAGGAGCCGATCGGATGCCTATAGAGGAGAAAATTATGCGCGTGCAGCGCACGCACCGCAAGCTGCGGAAGCTGCTGCTGCAGCGCATATTCGATGAGTTTGACGGGGAGCTGATGGAGCTTGCCGAGGAGGGCCGCCGGGCGAAGTATGCGAAGATGGGGGCGAGCTCCTTTTCCTTCTTCAGGGGGAGCGCGTATTTGTTCTATTTCGACACGAGCCGGGAGTGGTTCCCGTATCATACGCCAGACGCTTACCCGACCTGGATTCAGGGCGATCTGCACTTCGAGAACTTCGGTGTGTTCCAGAGCGAGCTGGGTCGTCTGGTGTATGACGTGAATGATTTTGACGAGGGCTATATGGGCTCTTACTTGTTCGATATATTGCGGATGAGCGTAAGCATTGCGCTCGTGGCGCGTCAGCTAGGGCTTGGCGGCGAGGATGAGCATCAGGCGATCACGGCGTATACGGATGCTTATGTGAAGCAGATTCGCCGCTTCGCCCGTCGCAAGGACGATCCGCGGACGCTCGTGTTCGATAAGGAGCACGCGACCGGGCCGATTCGCAAGCTGCTGAAGAAGGCGGAGAAGCGCGCGGCCTCGCAGTTCCTCGAGGGTGTGACGATGCTGACGAGGGATGAGCGTACGTTCGTGCGCAGCGAGGAGCTGCTCGTGCTGAGCGCGGAGGAGCGGCGGCAGCTGGACGAGGCGTGGCCGGACTATCTGGCGACGATTGAACCCGACGCGCTGCGGCCTGCGAGCAGCTATGCGATCAAGGACGCAGCGGTGAAGCACGGCTCCGGTACGGCGTCGATCGGACTGGACCGCTACTACGTGCTGATCGAGGGAGAGGGCGGCGAGCAGTCGCCGGAGGACCGCGTGATCGAGGTGAAGGAGGTGCGCATTCCGGTGCCGGCCTACTTCATGCCGTATCACGAGCCGTTCTGGGAGCGCTTCGCCCATCAGGGCAAGCGGGTGACGGTGACGCAGCAGATGATGCACCATGAGGCGGACCCGTTCCTCGGGTACTTGTCGATGGGCGACCGGCAGTTCTACGTGCGCGAGCGTTCGCCGTACAAGAAGAAGCTGAAGCTGGAGAAGCTGGCGGGAGCGGAGGAGCTCGTGGAGGTGCTGGACTGCATGGGCCGCATCACAGCGAAGCTGCATGCGCGGGCCGATGCGGATATGGCACACAGCTTGATCGAGTACCACAGCGAGGACGAGATCGCGAAGGCGATCGGCGAGGACGAGCAGTCGTTCAGCGCCTTCGTGGCGCGCTGGGCGTCCGCGTATGCGTATCAGGTGGAGGCGGACTACGAGCTGTTCACCGAATGGGTGCAGGAGCGGTCAGTGCAGGCGTGAATCGTATAGGGTGCGAAAATAGCGGGGCCTTCAGTCGAGCAATTAGCTGAAGGCCTCGCTCAATTGTCGTATGTGTCGAACGGATGTGTTGGATGAAACGTTTGCGTACATCGAACGAGCGTGCGGTGTGGGCGTGGCGCAGGTCATCCTCTGCTACTTGGGCATGCTGTGCGACGCGTCATGTCTCGGTCTGGGCGTGAAGCCGCTCCAGAATGCGCCGCTTGCGATACAGCATCGTGGCCGCCTCTGCGACATCGTGGAGCGTGCTGCGGTTCAATATGGCGCCGAGCAGCATGCCGGCGATCGGCACGAGCTGGAACAGCTTCTTCCAGCCGAAGTTGTCGCGGTAGGCGGTAATGACCTCGCGCCATCCTTGCAGCTGGGACAGCGCCTCCCGACGCTGCTCCGCGTGCTCATGCGCTTGACCGTACACCGACAGCTCCTGCAGCACCGCCTGCTTGCCGACGTAATCGGCGGAGGCGAACTGCAGACATTTGATGACGAAGACGCGCTCCTCCTTGAGCTTTGGATCGTAGCCGTACGTCATGGCGATCTCCTGGATCGTCTTCAGCGATAGGCCGAGAATGGCTGGGATGTCGATGGCGAGCGTGAACAGTCCGCCGAAGCCGGTCGTCGCGCCCTGTGCGGTGGCGAGCGTCTTGCGACTGCGGGCGAGGCTGTCGGCGGCGCGGTTCATGACGGTGAGCGGCAGCAGCTTGACGCGCTCGAGTGTCAGTTCCTCGGCGTGTGGTGCTTGCTCAGGTGGAGCGTGCGTCAGATTGTCGGTGTGTGGTGCTTGCTCAGGCGACGCGGTCTTCACTTTCTCGGCGTGCGGTGCGTATTCAGGTGAAGCGTCCTTCAGCTCCTGCTTCAGCCGTCGCAGCACGCTGCTGTCTGAGATGAGATGCTGACCGCCAGTCTGCACGTAGCTGCCGATCTCATCGAGCGCCTCGGCGAGCTTCGTCTGCAGCGACTGCGGGGTGAGCCGATCGAGCAGCTTGAAGGGCAGGCGGCCGATTCGCTCCCACAGCCACAGATCCTTCTGCTCCTTCTCCCACGCTTCGACTTCCCGGAGCATGGTGAGGAGCGTTTCGTTCGATTCTGTATTTCGGTACAATGACGATGATGAGAGGTTGGGATGCGTGTTAACGTCCATATCGACAATTCCTCCTTGCGGCTGCTGATCATATCGTACGTATAAAGTGGGAATGGGATTCATGGTCGTTATGATAAAAGGAGCGAGGTGGGAGGTATGATTCGAATTGGCCTGGCGGGCTGGGGCGACCAGGAGCAGCTGTATGCGAGAGGGACGACGGCGAGGGATCGGTTGAAGGCATACAGCCGGTACTTCTCGGTGGTGGAGGTGGGCAGCTCGTTATCTATCATGTAGTGATTAATCAATAGGTCTAAATCTTGTAATATAGTATTGACAAAATTAAAGAGTAAATTTACTATGAAGTGGGATCCCAAATTTTACTATTGAAAGAAGATAGTGGATATTTTATGAATATTAACGGTAAGTTAGCTATGGGTGCTCTAGTATTGTCCATGTTGTTTTCAACATCTGCGTTTGCTGCATCGACTACATTTAGTGGAACTCTACCTGCAAAACAGGGAGACACTGAGGTGAGTACAGTAGGGAGAGCTAACGCGCAGGATACTGTTCAGTACTTTAGTATTAAAGTAACTAAACTATCAAACGGCTACTCATCAGTTAGAGCATGGACGGAAGAAGCAGGTTGGCAAGGAGAAAACTACTCCAATCCGTATACTGAAGTATCGGCAAATTCTAATTGGCATACTCCTGCCTATACTACAACTCCTGCTAAAGGTGATAACGTTACCTTAAATCGTGATAACCCTGTTTATACAACTTCGACAGTTTCTGTAGAGGGTGAATGGAGTCCAAACTAAACTTAAATACTTTAACGAGAGCATTATAAGCGACAAAGACTACCAGATCAAATAAGGTCTGCGATCAATATGGATTCGTTTTACAAGGGGGGGTAGTACGCCTCTTGTAAAACGAATTGTATTGCGTTACGAAAAACAGCATTCACTAGGGGGGCATATGAACTACTTTAGGATAGACCTCAAAAGGCTGATGACAAGCAAACAAGTAATAGCTACCGTTATGTTACTGCTTGTTATAGCCATAGGAGACCCAATTACAGTATATATGCAGTTTTCTAAAGATATTGGTACTGCGCAGACAATTGGACAGAATCCATTTCAGTTTTGGATGCTAATGAACTCCGTAAGTTGGGGAAACAACGTATATAATATGTTGTTCTGGATTATCGCAGTATTATTAACCGGATTAATCTACTACGATGATATAAATACTTCGATGTATATGTATCAAATTATTAGAAAAAATAAAAATCAGTACTTGTTCTCAAAGTTTCTTTCCACAGGCTTATTTTCATTTGTTATATTGTTATCTGTTTTAGAGATAAATTTATTTGTAACCTACATGCTCTTTCCTGATACGATGGTCATGACAGAGTACTATAATTTCCTAGTTCCACAAGAAAACAGTTTTGTGTATACAACTTTTATGTCAAACCCAATAAATATGGCTCATATCTACAGTTTATTAAATGCTCTCGCAATGTCAACATTTGTTATATTCTCGCTTTGTATGAGTATGTTATTTAAAATTTCAATCAGATATGTTGCACTTTTAGTTCCTGTCATTACTCTATATGGTATTAGCTTTATTTTTGATTCTTTTCCAATTTTATTTTCATATAATATCCGAATGATACTCCAGCCCAGAGCGGTTAGTGCATTAACCACTATAATTACATGGGACAATGTAATTACTGTTATAGGAGGCTGGATCATAATGAACTTACTATTTATAAGTATAATATATTTTAGATCGAGAGATTGTTATGAGTAGACGTACATTTCAATTATTATTTACAATTTATATTTCAATTACTGCCTTAATAGCTATAGTGAAATTGTCAAATGGCCATGCTTGGTTTAATCAATGGTTTTTTGATAAATTTTTCGTTTTTCAATTTGTATCCGTCATGATTATTGGATTAGTTATCGAAGGAGGATATCTCCACAACTTATCTTACATTAGGCTAGGAAGTCGAAGAGAGATTCTCCGCATAGAGTTGTTAAGATACTATAAACAAGGTTTTATTTATTTGAATATTATGTACACTTTTATAGTACTTGGAGCATTGTTACTCAAAGAAAATAATTACATCGTACAATTAATAGATTTCTATATCAGATATTTACTCGGAATTATTCTTTTTATCAACATAATGTCCTGTATGAAATGGTCAAAAAACTATATTTTAAGTAAATATTGCAAAATATTTACTTTGTTGATGATGACTGTAGATCTCTTATTGCTCAAGCCTTATGTTAGTAAGTTTTTTTTATTGGAAATTAACTTGATATTTTCATGGGTCTTTTATACGGGGCTGGTGAGCTATCCGATTATTTTGATTTTAATTGTGCTTACTGCACTTTTGAATATTTGGTTTAGTGATAAGAGGGATTTTTTGTGATGGCTGTGTTGAAAAGTATGACTCCTTCTGTATTCATAATTTTGATTGGCATTATTATTGCGTATGGATACCTAAGAATGAACGGCAACAACAGTGACTTTGTAACTATGTTCCAAATCATTTTCGGAGGCAAGCCTTTATACGGTGTAAAGTTAAAAGCTTTATTCATCATGGTAATTGCATGGTTACAGTATATAAATATTCACTATATTTCTTTCTATATAGACAACTCAGATAGCTTGTCTGTTCGGTATGGCAGCAAAGACAATTGGTTGAAAGCCCTAATAAAGGGTATTTTTATAATAACAGCAGTATTCGTGATGATGTTTTACACGGTATGGCTGCTTCTAGATTTTTGCTTTGGCGCTTCTACGATGGTTCAAGTATTTAATATGCATGCTCTTGTTGTTATAGGGAGAATTTATTTGTTTTGTATCATATTGATTTTAATTTTTGTCTGTCTGTTGCTGAAACTGACGAAAACAAGCACCTATATGATTATGGGGGGAATTGCTATCTTTTTAGCTATGACTAGTCATCATAGGGGGGGATTGATATTTATCTTACCTCAATTTAGTAATCCTACAAGTACACTTCTTAACGTTATTTTGAATATATTATTTGCGTTCAAGTTAGTTGTCCTTATTACAAGAATAAACCGTAAGAAGGAGTTGTCCTCATATGAAGATTGAGGTTATAAACTTTTCTAAATCCATCGGCAACATCCAGGTTCTAGATAATATAAATGCCCTATTGGAAAGTGGCAATATATATGGAATTATCGGAAAGAACGGAAGCGGAAAGACTATGTTTTTAAGGATGCTTGCTGGCTTGATCCTGCCAACCATAGGGGAAGTCAGGGTAAATGGAAAGGTATTAGGAAAAGATAAATCATTTCCAGACCACTTAGGTGTATTACTTGAAAAACCTAGCTTTCACCAGCATCTTACGGGTTATGAGAACTTACAAATGTTAGCGAAAATTAGAAATGTGACTAGCAATGAAGATATCCAATCGTACATGGGTTTGTTTGATTTAGATTGGAGGTCAAGAAAAAAAATGAAAGAGTACTCATTAGGGATGAAGCAAAAGTTAGGTATTATTCAGGCTATGATGGAGAATCAGCAATTCATCATTCTAGATGAACCTTTTAATGCCTTAGATGAGAGTTCTGTGGAAACATTAAGACACGTCCTAAAAAAACTAAAAACGGAGCAGAAATTGATAGTTATGACATCACACAACAAAGAAGATATTGAATTATTATGTGACCACACTATTACGATCTCTGATGGGAAATTGATGACTTCATAACACGATTGTCAATTAACAGAGTCAAGTCTACCATAGAACTTGATTCGGAGGAACCTGAAAGAACGCAATAGGATGCCCGGAATGGCCATTTTTCGTTTTTCGCTCCTGGCCCCAATTTGAAAAAATGAGTAATTATGAGGCTTCTGGATCCGCTATGATATTCACATCATAGCCTAGTGTTGTTAGTTGCCAGAGGAGAAGTTTCGCTTTATTATCCTTTGAAACATTCTCTTACAGGCCTGTTAATTAACCAGATATTAGGCGACTATTTTTCTTGCATTTGTCTAAAGCATAGAAATGGCGACTATCCATTCGGGAGATAGCCTATCCAGAAGAAATAAGCGAGTGAACGAAACGAGAGCCAGTGATTAGCACTTTATAATAAATAGCTTGGTGCTGCTATACAACCATTGGAGAAGGACATAGGCAATTAAAGCGGCGAATAATTGGATATATATCGCATTCTCTGTTGTACCAAATAAGGTGGGTACATTCAAATGTTATTTGATCCATCGAAAGAATACTTCTATGCCCCAACGTGCTTTATAGATCGCTACGATATGTTCAGCCGATACGTGCAACAAGTTCGTTACAACTCGAATCTCATGACCATGGTCATCTTGAAAAAACACGACACGATGTCGTTTTTCGGATCGACATTGTTCGGTGCCCAATCGGCATGTGATGTCACGCGTGACACTGAAGCCTTCTACGGATTGGCGCTGCAAAGAATGCGGCGTCACCAAAGTCATGTTTTCTTTGATACGTATCACGAAATATTGGCTTTGCTGCGCATAGGTATCGAATCGCTCAATCTTCCCGTAAGCGCGATTTTCTACGATGATAAAATCAGGATTGGCAAGCTTTTCACCGATCGGCCCGTCATGCTTGGTAGCCTTCGTTTCGATGACTTTCGTAGGCATGTTGGCCACCACATCGTAAGCTACGTGAAGTTTGATTCCTGATCGCTTTCCATGGAACACCGCCCAGGGTAATCGGGTCTCGCCCGCCATAATGGTTGTCGAATCGACGAGAAGCAGCGAGGTTGGGACCCCGAGCTTTCGCCTAGTAGACTGATTACACTTGGAAACAAGGATCTCAAACAGACGTTTGAAAAGGAACGTCGGACGCTTTCTTGGAGAAGGTAGAGTGGTTGAACGTTGGCAAACCGCATTCAGCTGCTTTATCGACACAGGCCCGATAGCCTTCCCACTCTCTTGCTGCGGCATTCGTTAAAAAATGGAGCAAGATAGATAAACACAGTAAAAGTTCTTGCCTTATCGTGATATCCAATCACTCGCTGTATCTTTATCAAATCCGTCGAACACAAGATCGTGACCCTGCTCGCATTTCGGCTTTCCTTCGGGGGAGCAGTGCTCGGGTATTTTCGTGTTTGTACGGCTACATCATGCTACAAAAGCGCTTCTTTCTGATCGTCGGCATCGAAGTAACCCAAGTCTGCCACAAGATAATCGACCTTCAGTCCGTCAATCTGCGTCATCAATTCAACGAGCGGCAGCATCACCTTGACGTTTGCTGTATCATTGGGCAGAATGATCGAGAACAAGACAATCGGCCCTTTTGGGCTGGGACAGATGATGGAATGTTTTCGATAGCCGATAAAAAACTTGTTCTGGTTCGCCCTCGTTCGCTGCACGCCGATCGTCGCATCCGGATCGGAAAACGTCTTTACACATTCGCATGTGTTCTGATCTGGACATGAACAACGTTTGTGCTTGTATCCGTTGACGTTGGCCCAAACAGGTCTGGAATCGATGCCTGTAAGCATCGGTGATAGAAAGTCTTTTAGTTGCAATGCCTGAGCAATGAGATCAAAAAGAATGGCATAAAACAACTCAGTGTTGACCTTGGACCTGAAGTTGCTCAGGCAACTGTGAGACGGTACCTTGTCTAAATTAGGGGCGCCGATTAAATTGCGCCATGCTTGATTCTTCGGCTCTCTCAATTGCCTCACCAGTTCCCGGAACGAGGAGATCTCTGGTCGTGTGAAATAGAGGTAATGCATCCGAAAGCAGACTCTCGGATCGATCGGAGGACGTCCGCCTTTCTTGTAAAGCGGAGCGGTCTTCTTCAGCACACTCGAGTCATCAACATGGTCGATGTAATCAATGAGTTCTGCATCAAAGCCGAGTGTGTTATAGTAGTGGTAGGGCAGCAATTCAAGCTGTAAGTCCATGAAAATGCACCTCGCGAATGGTTAATTTGGTGGTAGGGGTACTTCCATTTTACCATTTTTCGCCGCGGTGCATTTTTGTTTTTTCGATTTTATTAGCTTTTTGAATAGGCTCTTTAAGGAAAAAGATAAAGGGGTTCAGTATGAATAATGTCCACAAGATATTACTATCACTAAAAAATCGCATAGACACAAATGGAGGACTTCTTAAAATTCAATACAGTGAGGGGGGATGTAGATCAGTATGCTTGTAAGTTTAGAGAGCCTGCGACTACGCAACAAGTATCAGTCATACAAAAGCTACTCCATGGTTATAGTCTTCCAAGAGAGTATTTAGAATTTCTCTATTTTGTAATGGCTGCGATTTGTTTATTCATCCAGTATACGGTGGTGAAAAGCATATGTACGGAACTTCAGATCTTATGGAGTTTAATGATTTTAGTGAATGTAAACATAAAATACGTATCGCGCAAGTGAACACGGACCATATCATTATTGATGTCAAAAGCTACTCCAAGGGTAACGCTTCATTTTGGTATTGGGGTGCACAATATCAATATTAGATTGCTTGACCCACATTATTAATATTGCCGTGCGTAAACGTTGATGTCCGTAGTGCTACCGTCATCAGTTGTAACATAGACTCTGAATTTTCCATAGATCCCCTTGCCATTCTCCATATGAAAATGCTCGGTTAACTGATCTCCGGCAGCAACCGTTTCATAGCCGTAATCCAAGTTGGTCGAGACATGGATGACCTTCATTTTAACCGATGAGCTGCCATTGTTCTGTATCCAGACGGTCATTTCAGTCCCATTGTCAGGGTCACACGTAAACGTCATATCGAAGGCGGATGTACTTGAGTGGCGCACATGATTAATCATAACAACGTCAAATGGATTGAATTCAGAGCTGTTCGCAGCTGAACCTTTAACTGGAGCTACATGGAATAAGCTGCCTTGAGTAGTTACGACTTTACTCTCGTGAATAGCAGCAGATGCGACGAAAGAAATAGATAATGCGAGACCCAAAGCAAGACTTGCTTTCAATAGCTTTGTCATTGTACGGCGATACTCCTCGATAGTATTGATGTAAGACACCATGATTGATTATCAATTCATTCTATAAACTACCACATAAAGGATTTATTGTAAACGAATTCATGCAATCTACATCGTTCACAGTCACCCAATCTGGGAGGCTTGGCTCCTTCGGAACGGGGTATCCATTGCTTCCACCACAGCAGCTCGACTTGTTCTAATCTGGGGCTGTGAGGGCTTTTCATGGGAAAGCTGAATACACTGTAGCCATCGCGCCGCATGACTGGGCATTTATGGTTGACAGGATCGGCGTGGCGGACTTAATATAACATATGAACACTTATTCATATGTTAATATGTAACGGAGGTGCCTTCGTGACGAATACAGAAGGTAAGCCGCAAGGCGATTCCCATGAACACTCACACCACTGCGCGCATGATCATGCGCCGAAGGGTACATCTTGTGAACAGCATCACGAACATTCACATGGCCATCATGGCCACCACGGTCATTCACACGGCCATCATGATCACCACGGGCACGGCGGTCATCATCACCATCACCACGGGCTGGGCGGTCATCACCACCACCATCACCACGGTGGAGCCGACGGCAATCGCAAGGGGCTTGCGATTGCGCTCGCCATAACGACCGGCATCATGCTTCTTGAGTTCGTCGGCGGCTTATGGACCGGCAGTCTCGCACTGCTGTCTGACTCTGGTCACATGCTTAATGATGCGGTGTCGCTGCTCCTGAGCTTCATCGCGATCGGAGTAGCAGCACGACCAGCGACGGCAGGGAAGACGTTCGGCTTCCGCCGCTTCGAGATCGTCGCCGCCCTGTTCAACGGAGTGACGCTGTTCGTCATCGCCGCATTCATCGTCTGGGAGGCGTACGAGCGGCTGCTTCAGCCGCAGCAGGTGGCAAGCGGAGCGATGATGGGCATCGCGGCGGTCGGGCTGCTGGCGAATTTGCTGAGCGCTTGGGCGCTAATGCGCAAGGGTGATGTGCACGGTAATGTCAATATGCGAAGCGCTTATTTGCACATTATCGGGGATGCGCTTGGATCAGTAGGCGCCATAGTCGCTGGACTCATCATGCTGCTGACCGGCTGGTACTATGCCGATCCGATCATTAGCGTCATTGTGGCGCTGCTCATTCTGAGAGGGGCGTGGGGCGTCATTCGGCATACGCTTCACATTCTGATGGAGGGTGCGCCCGAGGGGATTCATCCGCCTGAGGTGGAGGCGGAGCTGAAGACGATACCGGGCGTGGAGGATGTGCACGATCTGCACATCTGGACGATTACGTCAGGGCTCGATTCGTTAAGCTGTCATGTGCGGGTGGCCGACGATGCGGACGGACAGCGTATTCTGCAGCAAGCGATTCGGCTGCTCAGTGAGCGGTATGGCATTCAGCATGCGACGATACAGGTAGAGAATTCGACCATCACCCATGCGGAGCTGGACGTGTAGAGGGGGAGGCTGAGTCTCATGCAGCAAGATGAGAGGCACTGGGAGGTTGTTGTCATCGGTGCGGGGCAGGCGGGACTTGCCGCGGCGTATGAGCTGAAGCGGGCAGGCGTACCGTTCGTCTGCCTTGATCGGCAGGAGCGGATCGGACAGACATGGAGAGAGCGGTACGATTCGCTCCAGCTGTTCACGCCGCGGAGCTTCAGCTCGCTGCCGGGACTGCCTCTGTCGGGTGCGCCGGGTGGCTACCCGCGCAAGGATGAGCTGGCCGACTACCTGCAGGCATACGCGCGCGCATTCGAGCTGCCGGTGCTGAGCGGTACAATAGTCGAGAAGGTGACGTCCTGCCGCACAGCAGCAGGCGGACGCTTCCGGCTCGAGACGAGCCGAGGCGCGATGACCGCGCGGCATATTGTGGTAGCGACAGGTCCGTTCCAGCAGCCGGTAGTGCCTGCGTTATCGGCGGAGCTGGACCCTGGCGTCCTGCAGCTGCATTCGAGCAGCTACAAGCGGCCGCAGCAGCTGCAGCCCGGCCCGACCGTCGTCGTCGGAGCGGGCAATTCCGGCGCGCAGATCGCCGTTGAGCTAGCGCAGCAGGGCAGCGACGTATTGCTATCTGCCTCCACCCCCATTCGCTACGCGCCGCTAACACTGCTAGGGACGAGCGTGTTCACATGGCTGACCAGAACGGGCATCGTGTACGCCTCGGCTCGGTCGCCGCTCGGAGCATGGCTGCAGAAGCGCCCCGACCCCGTGTTCGGGCGTGAGCTGCGCGATGCGGTCCGTGCAGGCCACATTCAGCTGAAGGGTCGTACGACTTCGGTCCAGGGGCGCCGGCTTCGATTCGCAGACGGTACGGAGGCGGAGGCAGCTAACGTCATCTGGGCCACCGGCTTCAGATCAGACTACAGCTGGCTGGCGGTGCCGGGTGCACTCGACGAGACAGGACGACCTCGTCACCTGAACGGTGTGAGCGAGGTGAATGGTCTGTTCTACATCGGCCTGCTCTGGCAGCGCTCGCGCAGCTCGGCCTTGGTCGGCGGCGTGGGACGGGATGCGGCCTACGTGATCGGCAAGCTGCTCGCACAGCGGACACACTCTGTATAAAACAAAGGCGAACTCCTCACATTAACATCGATCGATGTGCGAAAGGAGGCATGCCCTATGTCCAAGTACGAGTACGACTCCAGCTTACAGTCTCAGAACCCGCTGTCTCAAGCGCAAAACTCGGTGGAGAAGGCGCATCATGCGGTTACGCAGGCGCAGTCTCATCCTTCCTCCCAGCTGATCGAGCAGGCGGAATCGGCGATCACGAAGGCGCACCGCGCGCTGGACCAGGTCGACGACGACAAGTACAAGGAGCCGCTGCAGACGGCGCGTCAATCGCTTGCGGATGACGAAGCTAGCTTGCACGGCCTGAAGCCGATGAAGGAAGAGTAGTAGCGGCGCAAGGCCATATTGAGATATACGCTCACGCAAAAAGGGAGGTGCCGAAGCTGTCGGCCCTCCTTTATTTACATTATAGAATTTATAACATTTTAGGGTGGGGCATGTATTCCATCTTATTTGTGTTTTTGGTAAGGTAAAGATATGGAGACGAACATTTTAAAACGGATCTTTTTCGATAGACACGGACATTGGGATCGCTTTGTCGTGAAATATAAGGACAAACTCCGTTCTAACGTACTTAAGGAAGTAGAGAAATTCCGCGGCTGCGGAGACCTCATGAAAGGCTTTAAGCTGCTCGTGTGCGAAGGATGCCACGACCTGCGAATTGTTCCGTATCGCTGCAAAGGAAGGTTTTGTACGACCTGTTCGTGCGGAGAGACCGAAGAATGGGCGCGTATTCTAGAACAAGACGTATTTCAGGTGAATCATCGGCATGTCGTTTTTACGATCGATGAGGGACTTAGGGACATCTTTTTACGACATCGAGAAAAGTTGCTTAAAGAGTTCATGGATGAGGCAGTCCGTGTGATAAAGACGTATTTCGAAAAGAAGCATAAGGTCACTCCCGGCATCATCGCTGGATTACATACATTTGGGTCACGGTTGAACTTTAACCCTCATGTTCATATGTTGGTGACGATGGGTGGTATGAAGTCAAATGTAGAATGGAAGACGTATGACTTCGTTCCGTTTGAAATGCTGCGCAAGCAATGGCAGACGGTTGTATTGAAACTTATTCGTCGAAAGCTCAGCGAGCAAGAGAAAAAGCAAGTACAAGCCCGCTTGCAAAAGGCCTACTCTGAAAATGGGGAAGGCTTCTATGTGTATGCTCCAAAACAGAAAGGCAACGTGAAACAGCAGCTGGGGTATATTGGACGTTACATGAGAAGACCCGCGATCGCCGTAAGCCGAATCGAGGCGTATGACGGGGAGACAGTGACGTTTCGTTACCGTGACAAGCAAGACGGGAAAGAGAAAACGGAATCGATCCCCGTGGAGGAGTTTATCGGTAGACTTATACGCCATATCCCGGATGAGAATTTTAAAACGATCCGTTACTATGGAGTGTATTCACGCAGGATCAAGAGCCTGTGCAAAAAACTAGTTAGCCAGTGGCAACAAGCAGCGAGAAAATGGATCGTGAAGGCGAAACGACTACTAAAACGAAGAACATGGGCAGAGCGTATCCAGGAGCAAACGGGAAAACCGCCATGTTGCCCGAAGTGTGAAAGTTATTATGAATACAAGGGAGAAGTCTGCCTTGAGGAAGGCAAATTGAAGGTGAAGTATGCAAAGTGTATGACTGCAAGAACATGTCTGGAGAGGGTAATAAACGATGTCACCGGTGTCAAAGAAACGAACAACAGGGAAGAAAAAGAAAAAGCAGCCGCTAAGCAAAAGCAAGCACATGGTAAACAAAGAGACGGTCAAGTACATATGCTTGAACTGCAAAGAAATGGAAGACATACCGCTTAGCGTGGTTCGAGATTTCGATATGATGGATGATGGGGACCCGGAAGTGCCTCCGCAATTTAGCTGCGAAGGATGTGGTGGGGAGATGTATCCTGAGTACTACAAGGGAGTCCAAGGATATGAATACCGGATCGATGACCGGTTAGGGAAGAAGGAAATGGAGTTGAGCAAGGAGTAGATCCAGAGAGGGAATGGGTATGGGGTGGAAAGTTTACGGGCCGCCTTTGAAGTCGTGTCCTTACCGCTAAATAAATACAAATGGACACGATTTCAAGAGCGGTTGGAACCCCACACCCATCCCTCCCCACGCGCCGAATGTATGGATCAGTACGTAGAGATCTTAAAAGACGCCGTTAGGCGTTTTTCTTACGTGCAAGCTGTGGTTGCTGTCATTCAGCTTTTGAGATATCGTTTCAACTCTTCATAGAAATTTTCTCTGGATCCAGCCAAAATCACAACGACTAGCTCCCCATCTTCATTCTCTTCCATTCGGTAGGCAATTTCATAATTCGTACCCTGATACGATACATCGTACCCGTAGATACCATTTAGATCGCCTGCTTTTTGTCGGCCTATCGAAGGATCTAGCCGAATGGCATTTATGGCATCCAGGTACGCTTTTTTGAGTGGCTTCTCAACCAGCTTATTGAAATACCTTCTTGCGGGGCTAAGATACGTAACGGGAAGCATCTAATCCTCTATTACATCGCCGAATAGCTTTTTCGTTTCGTCTTCACCCGTTCCTCTATAGCTCCGGGCAACGTCTGCGGATTCGGCAATGAGCTGTTGAACAGCAACTTGTAATTCAGCTTGTTTTTCGCGAAATTTGGCTAGGAGTTGCTCACCTGTGTAGCCTTCCTTGATTAAGTCTGCCAAAATGAGATCTGCAAAGTAGTCGCTGCCCGTATGTTCACGTACAGGTCGCATAATGATGTGGTTGCCTTTAATACCGAACTCTACTTCATCTTTAATTCCTGCTTGCTCGAAAAGCTTCTGAGGTATTGTAACTTGGCGTTTCTGTGAGACACGCGCCCGCTTCCATTCCATTCGTTCCACCGCCTCATTTACAGTTGCCATAAGTATACTCCTCCTATATGTTCGATATTCCTAGAATAGAGTTTCCTTGTTTCTTTACTTTCTATTTTACACGTTATGATAAATAATGAAAGCATGAGCCAACCTAAATATGGTACATTCTAGTAGGACGCATGAAAGGTGGAGGATCCGTATGAATCAACGCTTGTCCGCCGTCGTGCATGCCATACGCGTCTCGCGTCTGACCGCCCTGCAGCGAAGCAGTCTGAGCGGGCTCGTGTCCGAGGAGCGCAGAAGCCGGATGGCGCGGTTCGTTCGGCAGGAGGATGCCGATCGATGTCTGCTCGCCGGGCTGCTCATTCGGTACGGAGCCGAGCGGCTGTTCGGTATTCGGCACGAGGAGATGACCTTATCAACCAATACATACGGCAAGCCTTCATTCGCCCGTTATCCGGACATATTCTTCAATGCTGCCCATTCGGGCGACTGGGTCGTCTGCGCGTGGGATTCAGCGCCGATCGGCGTCGATGTCGAGCAGCTGCAGGAGATCGACCTGTCGATCGCAGACCGCTTCTTCTCGCGACCCGAGTGCGCGATGCTCGAGGAACAGCCTGAAGCCCAGCGACTCGAGCTCTTCTACCAGCTGTGGGCGCTGAAGGAGAGCTTCATCAAGCAGGTCGGCAAAGGGTTGTCCATACCCCTCGATGCCTTCGCGATCTTGCCGAAGCCGGGCGGCATCGAGCTGACGGTGCTGCAGCCAAGTGCACAGGCGCAAGGGCCGCTCTCCTTCCGGCTGTACGAGCTTCAAGCAGATGGCGAGCGGTACGCCGCAGCGCTATGCGCGACGCACGATGCGATGCCCGATGCGATGACGGTCGTGGAGCTGGAGCAGCTGGTGGCATGCTTCACTTAAGCGAAGCGAAGGCCGATGTCGACGGTCATGATGCGTATAGTCCTGCATGACCGGTTCGCGAACCGTATGCTACAATAGTAGCAGCGACGGATGGAGCGGTGCTCGTCTTGCCGCTTCACATGGAACGGGAAGGAAGTAGAATGACCCATGATCAACGGCATAACGATGCAGCCTGGGCAAGAGGATGGGCCGGATCGGCTCGCGGCTTGCCTGCAGCAGATTGAGGAGCACCTGCTGGTCGGTCTAGAGATGGCCAGCGAGAGCGAGCACGACCCGATTCAGGTGTACACGGTGCCAGAGCCGTGGACCATTGTCGGCGTCGGCAATTACGCGGCCGTGTTCGTACACCCGTCCTGGCCTGAGTGGGTTGTGAAGGTGTACGCGCCCGGCAGGCCGGGAGTTGAAGAGGAGCAGGAGGTATACCGCAGGCTCGGCAACCATCCGGCATATTCGCAGTGCTTGCACGACGGCGAACGATACTTGCTGCTGCGCAGACTGACCGGTGTGACGCTGTACAATTGTATTCGGCGAGGCATTGACATTCCGCAGCAGGTGATCGACGATATCGACGCCGCACTCGCGTATGCCCGCAGCAAGGGTCTGAATCCACATGATGTGCATGGTAAAAATGTGATGCTTCAGGACGGTCGCGGCCTCGTTGTCGACGTCTCCGACTTCCTCAAGGAGGAGCCGTGCGAGATGTGGGACGACCTGAAGCGGGCGTATGAGCGGCTGTACGTACCGTTTCTGCGCAAGGCTCGCGTGCCTGATTGGCTGCTGAACGCGGTGCGCAAGGGCTACAGGCTGTTGCGGCGCTGGCGCTCCTAAGCCTGCCCGGGGCACCCGCGGACAGACCTGCCATTGAAACCGCACAGCAGCGACTTCCGTATGGAAGGGCAGAGGTGACTCGCAGGCGGTGCCCGTCGCGGCCGTCTTTAGTGGTGAATCCATAATGTTGAATGAGGAGGCATGTGAGCATGTCGTTTTTCAAAAAAGTATTGGCCAGCGTCGGAATCGGCTCCGCCAAGGTAGACACGCAGCTCGATCAGTCCCAGGTAGAAGTAGGCGGCGAGCTGAGCGGAGTGGTCAAGGTCGAAGGCGGACAGACGGAGCAGCATGTCGATCGCATCTACTTGTACGTGAAGACAAGCTATATCAAGGAAGAGAACGATCAGAAGATCTCGTATGAGGCTGTTGTCGGGAAGTTTCTGCTCAGCGAGTCGTTCACGGTGCGCACAGGCGAGCGCAAGGACATTCCGTTCAGCCTGACGCTGCCCGAGCAGATGCCAGTTACACTGCGCAATGCCCCGCTGTGGCTTGAGACCGGACTTGACATTGACAACGCACTCGACCCGAAGGACCGCGACTACTTCCAGGTGCTGCCGAATGCGAACATGCAGACGGTGCTCGACGCGCTCGATATTCTCGGCTTCCGACTGCGCGAGGTGACGAATGAATACGCCTCACGTCTTGGCGGTCATCTGCCGTTCGTGCAGGAGTTCGAGTTCGTGCCGACGACGCATTTCCGCGGACAGCTCGACGAGCTGGAGGTGCTGTTCTTCCCACGTGGCGACGACCTCGAGCTGCTGCTGCAGATCGACCGCCGGGCGAGAGGGCTGCGGGGCCTGTTCGCCGAAGGCATGGGTCTGGACGAAAGCTTCGTACGGGTATCTGTGCCGGGCAGCGAGCTGCGCCAAGGTGCGCAAGCTGTCGCAGGCCAGCTGCGGGAGCTCATTTCGCGCTATAGCTAGACGTGCCTCTATGGGGCGATTGGAAGTTCGTTTGCAGCTGCAAACGAACTTTTTTTATGCTACAAGGCAGGAATAAGGCTGCTCGCAGCGAATGTACTGGTAAACAAAATCAACGTGACAATACGGGAGATGCTAACATGCAGCAAAAGCAAGTGAACATCTTGATCGTTGACGATCGGCCGGAAAATAGATTGGCGATGAGCTCGATTCTGCAATCCGACGAATATGCGGTGCTGGAGGCAGATTGCGGTGAGGAAGCGCTGCGGAAGGTGCTTCAGGACGATTTTGCACTGATTTTAATGGATGTTCAGATGCCGGGTATGAACGGATTCGAGACCGTCGAGCTGATCAAGTCGCGGGAGCGGTCTAAGCATATTCCGGTCATTTTTGTAACCGCGCTTAGTCATGTGCAGGAGCATATCGAGCGGGGCTATGAGGTCGGCGGCATCGATTTCATCTACAAGCCGTTCAATCCGAATGTGCTGAAGCTGAAGGTGGAGCAGTTCGTGAGCATGCATAAGGACCGCGAGGAGCTGAAGCTACGCAAGGAGCTCATCAGTGTGCGCACGAGAGAGCTGGAGGCTGCGCAGGCGCGTCAGGTGGCGATGACCGAGGAGCTGCGGCGGGCTGAGGCGATGGCGCGGGCGATTGGGGATACGTCGATCGATACGTTTTTTACCGTGTCAGATGAAGGGATCATCATAGCTGCGAATCCGATATCCGAGCATATGTTCGGATACGCTCGGCATACGATGCTGGGGAAGCCGCTGCGGGAGCTTCTACAGGGCATCGATGGTGTACTGACGGGTGGACAGCCGATGTCAGGTGATGAGATGGCCATTCAGGGCTTATGCATGGAGGCTGCGGGTCTGCGTCAAGACGGCACCACGTTTCCGGCGGAAATTCAGGTCGGCAGCGTGCAGCTGTACGAGCAGCCGATCTATATATGCGCTGTTCGCGATATTACGGAGCGGAAGCTGCATTACAGCATCCTGGAGCAGGAAGTGGTGAAGCGCACCCAGGAGCTCACGCGTATGAACCAGCATCTTCAGCTGGAGGTGCGGGAGCGTCGCCGCGTCAGTGAGCAGCTGGAGGCGTCCTACAATCTGATTAACAGCATTCTTGAGAGCATCACCGATTCGTTCTACGCGCTCGACAATGACTGGCGTATTACGTACTTGAATCAGTCGGCAGAGCAGCAGATTAACGTCACACGGGCGCAGGCGCTCGGCCGATCGTTATGGGATTTCGTTCCGATCGAAAGATCGAGAAGCTACGAGTATTTCGTACGGGCGAAGCAGACGAATCAGCCGGTGCACGAGGAGTTCTATTCGGTGATCGCGAAGTGCTGGCTTGAGATTCGTGCGTTTCCTTCCGAGCAAGGCTTAAGCGTATACGTACAGGATACGACGGAGCGGCGTCACATGATTCAGGAGGCCAAGGACTCGCATGAGCGCTTCTACAAAATTTTTCAGGCGAGCCCGAGCTTGATGGCGATCTGCTCGCTCTATGACGAGGCGTGTCTGGATGTGAATGAGAGCTGGCAGAAGCATACGGGCTATACATACGCGGAGATGCTCGCCGGACTCGGCAGCCTTCATATGATGATGGAAGCCAGTGATACGGGTGACCTGCTGCCGCTGGAGCCTGTGTACGGACTGACGGATGTGAAGGTGCAATTCCGTGCCAAGTCGGGCGAGCTGCGAACGGGTCTGCTCTCGACGGAAATGATCGAGACGCCGGAGGAGCCGTGCCTCTTGGTCGTCATCACGGATATTACCGACCGCACGATGCTGGAGCACGAGCTTGCAAGGCTGGAACGACTGCACATGATCGGAGAGATGGCGGCGGGCATTGCCCACGAAATTCGCAATCCGATGACGACGGTGCGTGGGTTTTTGCAGCTGATGCGCTCGAACCAGAGCATGCTCTCGACCGAGGTGATCGATATTATGGTCGAAGAGCTGAATCGGGCGAACGGGATTATATCGGAGTTTTTGGCGCTGGCCAAGAACAAGACGACGGATCGGCAGCGCAACTGCCTGAACGAGGTCATTCGCGCGATCGTGCCGCTGCTGGAGGCGGAGGCTACGCTGGCGGGGAAGCAGCTGGACGTTCGGCTCGGCAAGTGTGCCAAGCTGGATCTGGACGCGAAGGAAATTCGTCAGATGGTGCTTAATCTCGCCTTGAACGGACTGGAGGCGATGGAGGCTGGAGGCCGGCTGACGCTGGCTACGTATCTGGAGGGCAGCGAGGTCGTGCTGCAGGTTGCGGACCAGGGACCGGGTATTGAGCCCGACGTGCTGCAGAAGCTGGGCACCCCGTTCTTCACAACGAAGGACAAGGGCACCGGACTTGGACTTGCCGTATGCTTCAGCATTGCCGAGCGCCATCAGGCGAAGCTCTCCTGGCAGACGGGCAACGGAGGCACAACGTTCCTCGTCCGGTTCGCGGTGCCGGAGTAACGGCTGCTAGCGGGGGGCATGTAGCCCAGAGAGCTGCTACAGCTGCGTCCGCCGCAGTCGGACTAGAGACTTATCTTCCTTATCGGGTATAATGAAGCAGCATAAGCTTACCATTCCATGCTCGGGCATTACGCCCGAGTTTATTTTGTAATGACAACATCATCTAACGGGTATAGGGGCATGTGATATGAAGCAGGAGCAAGAGGTAGGGCCATTAATCGACAGGCTGATCGAGGCGGAGGCGCTCATTCAAGCGACGCTCAGTCAGCCGAGGCGCAGCGAGCCGGACGGCTGCACGAAGGTGACGATCAAGCCGATCGTGCTGAAGGGTGAGCGCATGTACCAGTTCAGCTCCTACTGCGGGCCGAAGGTGCTGCACGACAATCGGACGCCAGCTGACACGGCCGCGCAGCTGAAGGAGACGCTCGCGGATACGTACCGGCAAGGGCTGCTGCAGGCGGCCGAGGCTGACTACCAGGTGCTGGTCAGCAAGAAGGGGAAGGCGGCCGTGCTGCGCAAGCCGCCGACGAAGAAGGCCGAGGCTGCTGCGCCAGCGGCACATAACCGTACCAAGAACTACGTGCTCGAGGAGGGCACACCGGTACCGTTCCTCATCGAGCTCGGCATTATGAACGAGCAGGGGAAGGTGCTGGCGAAGAAGTACGACAAGTTCCGGCAAATTAACCGATTCCTGGAGATGATCGCCGATGTATTGCCGTACTTGCCTCAAGGCCGAACGCTCAATCTGATCGACTTCGGCTGCGGCAAGTCGTATCTGACGTTCGCTCTATACCACTATTTGTCGGTGATGAAGGGGCTGGATCTGCGTATCGTTGGTCTTGACCTGAAGGCGGACGTTATCGAGTTCTGCAGCGGTCTTGCGGAGCGTCTGGGCTACGACCGTCTCCGCTTCCTCGTCGGCGATATCGCCCAGTACGAGGAGCTGCAGCAGGTCGACATGGTCGTCACGCTCCATGCGTGCGATACGGCGACCGATGCGGCGCTCGAGAAGGCGGTGCGCTGGGGAGCCTCCGTCATTCTGTCGGTGCCGTGCTGCCAGCATGAGCTGTTCCGTCAAGTGAAGAGCGACGTCCTCAGTCCGCTGCTGGAGCACGGCATTCTGAAGGAGCGGTTCGCCGCTCTCGCGACCGATGCGCTTCGTGCGAAGCTGCTGGAGCTGTCCGGCTACAAGACGCAGCTGCTGGAGTTCATTGATCTTGAGCATACGCCCAAGAACCTACTAATCCGCGCGGTGCGCTCAGGCAAGGCATCAACGGATGCCGAGAAGGCTAGGCTTGCCGAGCAGTATACGGCGTTCCGCGACTTCCTGTCGGCACAGCCGTATCTGGAGCGGGCGCTCGGTCAAGAGCCGGCGGTCTTGCCGCCGCTTGATTCGAACTATCGTTAACCAGGCTCGCAAGCTTGCAGGCTGGAATACAGGTAAGTGTGCATAGGAAGAGGTGACGGACGGTGGGCTACGTGCTGCTGCTGCTCGCGACGCTGTCGTGGAGCTTTGTTGGGATATTGGTCAAGATGGCATCCGTCATGCTCGACAGCACGACGATTACGTTTCTGCGCTTTGCGCTTGGTGTAGTGTTCCTCGGGGGCTTCCTGCTTCTGTTCAAGAAGCAGAGCTCCGCGCTGAAGCCGCGCTTTGCGATGAAGTGGATCTGGATCGGGGCGGCGGGGAAGTGCTGTAACTATTTTTTCGAAAATATAGCGTTATCGATCGGGTATTCTTACGGCAACATTCTCGTCGGTCCGATCCAGACGGTCATTCTGCTTGCGATCTCGGCGATCTGGCTGAAGGACCGGATGACGGGCCGCTCATGGGTCGCGGCATTGCTCTGCATCTTGGGCGTGCTGCTGATCAGCTGGAACGGGCTGCCGCTTGATGTGCTGCTGCAGGGCGAAGCATGGCTGACGCTGCTCTATGTGATCTCAGGCATCGGAACCGCGTTTCACGTGCTGGGACAGCGCATGCTGATCAAGGAGCTGGAGGCTGGCGCGATGAACTATTCGATGTTCGTCTGGTGCTCGGTGCTGATGGCGCTGCCGGTGCCGTTCCAGTTCTCGTGGAGCGGTGAGGTGAGCGTATCCTCAATCGTCGCGATCGTGCTGCTCGGGCTCATTACGGGCCTCAGCTTCTACTGGTTTGCGACAGCGCTGCGGCTCGTGTCGTTCCCGGTGGCCATCATCGTCAGTAACTGTGGTGTGCTGTTCACGATACTGTGGGGCTATCTGTTCTTCCGCGACCCGATTACGGTGTACATTATCGCGGGAGCGGCTATGTTCATGGCAGGTCTGGTCCTCTTGAACCTGCCTGGGCGCTCTGTGCGCGTGTCGACTGCGGCAGGGACTGGCAAGGGACGTACGGAGGCAGGCTGAAGAAGGGGGTGTGCGGCGGCTTGAACAAGGGGTCAGATGAAAGCGTATATGGAGCCAGACGGTTGACGGGGCTCGCCCCGATCGTGAACGGGCAGTCCCGCATTCTGCTGCTCGGCTCTATGCCGGGAGCGGCCTCGCTCGCGGCTGGACAATATTATGGCCATCCGCGCAATCACTTCTGGCCGCTGCTGTACCAGCTGCTCGACGGCGGTGAGCCTGCGGCGGATTACGACTCCCGCCTCGCCTTCGCCTTATCCCGCGGTGTGGCGCTGTGGGACGTGCTGGGCGCCTGTGAGCGGGAAGGGAGCCTCGATGCGGCCATTCGCAAGCCCGAGGCGAACGACATGGCGACGCTGTACCGTCAGTATCCAGCGCTCCAATATGTTTTCTTCAACGGCAGCGCGGCCGCTGACCTATACAGACGGTACGTTCGTGCGAGCTTGCCTGAGGGCGTCGTTCCGCGCGAGCTGCACACGCTGCCCTCCTCGAGTCCGGCGAGGGCGATGAGTCTGCCAGCGAAGCTCGCGGCATGGCAGCCGGTGCGGGACGCTTGGCTTGCGACGAGAGATGGGCTGTGCTGATCTTATTGTAGGCAGTGGGCAGTGGGCAGTAGGCAGTAGGCAGTATGGCGCAGAGCAAGCCGAATAGCCGCGAAGGACGACGCTCGGGGGAGCTCGCTTCGCGGCTTTGGTGTACAGCGGTCTTGCGGTCTTGTGGTCAGTCTGGTCTCTGGTGCGGATCTTTATTTCTGTTCTTTATGCTTTTGCGTAGCGCCGACAAGATTTTTCGTCGTCTTCGCACCTTCGAGGTTGTCGTTGACGAATTCCATATCTTGATTCTCGGCCTTCATCGATGCCGTGCCTTCATAATTGCCTTTATGCTTCGTATTCTCAGACATGTGCGTTTTGCCTCCTTTCGGTCGCTGAGTCGCTTGTTAGGGTAACCCTGTACTAACGTGCTCAGACCGAGGTGGGAATATGCAACGACCCGAATGACGCCGACCGTGCGCGGCATACTATCGAGTAAATGAGCAGAGGAGTGGAGCGATATGCCCCGTCAACAAATCAAGGTGCCCTTCGGCTACGAGGCGCCGCGTGAGCGTACAGGAGCTCGCGGAACGCTGTGGGTGTACGACAGCTTCGACCATTGGAGCGAGCAGCAGCTGCTGCCGCTGCTTCGTCTTGCCGAGGAGCGGGAGCTTGCCAAGGCGGTGTTCTACCCGCTCCATGACGAGACGCTGCGGCGCATGGAGAAGGAGCCTGCAGACGAGCCTTATTATGCGAGGGTGAAGAACCTGGAGTCACTACTTGAGGAAGCAGAGACCGAGCTCGATTGGACGGTGGATGAGTTCGAGGGGAAGCGCAAGAAGTATACGCCGGCCGATACGGCGTTCCGCTTTTTAGAAGAGAAGTACAAGGCGCCCTTCTTTCTCTATACGACCGAGCGGATGGCCAATAAGCTGGCCGGCTATGACGGCTTCGAGGCTTGGTTGAAGAAGATCCGCCTGTACATCGTGCGTGAGGTCGGAGCCGTGCCTCATCCGGTATTGCAAGCCCATGAGAATCGGTGGGAATGGGTGCAACAATAGAAAGGCCAGCTCTGATGCCCGCCAAGCTTGAAGCGGACATCAGGTGCTGGCCTTTCATTCATTGTAAGCCGTCTTCGGCTTGGGTATACGCAATGAGTGTAATCTCATCACCGGTCAATTGCGCAAGCTTCGATTCGGCCTCTTGGATGATGCGCAGCGCTTCGTTCGTTTGCGTGAGCGGCGCAATTTCGTATTGATTCGTTTCGATCTTCATCGACAGCTCCCTTTCTTCGCTATATGTTCTTGGTGCTCTTGGTCCTCTTGGTGCTCCGACTGGGGGATGTTGCTTAGTTTAGGATAGCCTGACGATGAAGGGTCCATACGTGCAGCACCCGTTCAGGCGTGACAGGTACACTCTTAGTCATCGTCCTTCTCTCGCTCGCTCCGTTCGTGAGCACGCTCTTTCTTCTCCTTCTTCTCTCGCTTTTCGCTCTTTTCTTCCTTCTCTTCCTTCTCCCTCGCCTTCTCCTCCTCCCGCTGCAGTCGGGCCTTCTCCTCTGCTTGCTGCTGCTGCAGCAAGCGTAGAAGCTCGGGTGGAACGGGGAAGTCGCGGACAGGCGTTCCCTCCAGTGCGCGTGACATTAGCTCACGGAACAGGACGGCAGGCAGGGAGCCGCCTGAGGTCGTCAAGTAATGCTGACTGTCGGTGCGATCGTAGCCGACCCAGATTGCGGCTGTGAGCTCTGGCGTATAGCCGACGAACCAGGCGTCCTTGGCGCCATTCGCTCCAATGGAGGCAAGCTCTGCCGTATCCGGCAGCTGGGTGGTGCCCGTCTTGCCGGCTACGGGTCGGTTCGGCAGCGACGCCGATTGGCCAGTGCCGGAGGCAACCGCCTCGCGCAGCAGACTCGTCAGCATGAACGCATGTCGGGGCTCTGTCACGGCTCGAGCCTGCGGCTTCGCCTCGGCGAGCAGCTGACCGTCCATCGTCGTGATTCGCTCAATCGCATGCGCGTCGTGCATCGTGCCGAGATTGGCAAGAGCGCTGTACGCCTGTGCCATCTGCAGCGGAGACACGCCCTCGGACAAGCCGCCGAGGGCGAGGCCAAGCTGACGGTCGGCCGCAGGCAGCTGCATCCCGGCTCGAGCCGCGAAGTCGAGGCCCTTATCGATGCCGAGCTCGTTCAGCAGCCATACGGCCGGGATGTTCCACGAGCGCGTCACCGCCTCGGTCAAGGACACTTCGCCGCGGGTGCGACCGTCCCAGTCACGCGGTCGATAGCCGCCGATGTTAAGCTCACCGTCGTACAGCCGAGATTGCGGCCCGTACCCTTGCTCGAGCGCCGGTCCGTATACGGCGATCGGCTTGAAGGCGGAGCCGGGCTGGCGCTTCAGCTCGGTTGCGCGGTTGAAGCCGCGGTACACCGGCTTGCCGCGCCCGCCGACGATGGCACGAAGCTTGCCGTTCGCCGGGTCCATCACGACGACGCCGGCCTGCACGAGCTGCCCGTCGGGGCTAGGCGGTGGGAATAGGCTCGCGTTCGCCAGAACAGCCTCTGCGGCCTGCTGCGCCTTCTGATCGATCGTCGTATGAATACGAAGACCCATCGTCAGCACCTGCTGCTCCGTGAAGCCATACAGCGCTTCGGCCTCATCCAGGACGTGATCGACGAAGGACGAATATTGTCCCTTCATCGGATCAGCAGGTGCAGGCTGCAAGCGCAGCGGCTCTGCCACGGCCGCGGTATAGGCGCTCTCCGTGAGGAGCTGCTGCTCGCGCATGAGCTGCAGCACGAGATTGCGTCGCTCCAGCGCAGCCTCCGGGTGCTGGACGGGCGAGTAGCGGGACGGCGCCTTCGGCAGACCGGCGAGCAGCGCTGCTTCTGTTAGCGACAGCTGCCCGGTTCGCTTGCCGAAATAATGCAGGGCGGCGCTCTCAACTCCCCAGCGTCCCTCGCCGAAGTAGATCGAGTTCAAGTACAGCAGCAGAATGTCGTCCTTCGTGTAGCTGTAATGAATTTTCAGCGCATAGGCCAGCTCCATCAGCTTGCGTGTGACCGTCTTGTCGGCGTTCAAGAACATGTTCTTCGCCAGCTGCTGGGTAATGGTGCTCCCGCCCTCTTCGAAGGAGCCGGCCTGCACGTCGCGGTACAGGGCACGGGCCATCGCCCGCAGGTCGAAGCCGCGGTGCTCGTAGAAGCGGCGGTCCTCCACGGCGATAACCGCTTGCTTCAGATGGATCGGAACGTCGGCCGGACCGACCGGCGTCACCTTCGAGGAAGCGAGCTTCGCGACCGTTCGTCCGTCTGCATCGAGCACCAGGCTCGGCTCGGGCAAGGGCTGCTCCAGCTTGCTGATGTCCAGTCCGCTCACCCAAGCTGCCCCGAGTCCGGCACAGACGATCACGATGAGGAGAGACGCTGCGGCTAGCCATATCCACGGCTTGACCTGCACGCGATTGCGGCCAACTGTGGTCTTCGGCCTTGCGCTCATGCCGCATT
This sequence comes from Paenibacillus sp. YYML68, assembly GCF_027923405.1. Taxonomy (NCBI): domain Bacteria; kingdom Bacillati; phylum Bacillota; class Bacilli; order Caryophanales; family Paenibacillaceae; genus Paenibacillus; species Paenibacillus sp. YYML68. Next base: position 539,782 of record NZ_BQYI01000001.1, read on the forward strand.
CGATCGATGAGCGGCTGCTTTCCGTTGCCGGTATAGAGTCGCGGCTTACGGCCGCTGCTTGTTCGCGATTCGGAGCCTTCTGGTTCATGTGAGTTCCCCCTTGTTCGTTGCTGCACGTTCCTTTATTAACGTATTCGCAGCGGAGAGCACCTTTTGGCTGGTAGATCGGCCCAATAAAAAAGCTTCCTGCCTCAAATTCGGCAGGAAGCCTTCGCTTATAGCTGATGATAGCATTACTGCATCGGATCAGGGACGAGACCGTTCTTGACGAGCTGGGAGTTGGTCGGCATGCTCGACATCACTTTTCCAAGACGCTTCAGCTCTTCTTCATTGTTCGCCATATAGCCGTTCATACTCTCCAGCTCTGCCTCCGGACGAGCGCTGCGAGTATCGTTCTGTAAGTATTGCACCAGCTCGCGCATGATGTCGTCGACTGCGTCGCGTACTTCAGTCGGGATCGGCTCGATGCCGGTCAAGCGGGCTTCACTGAAGCGGATGCAGGTCTGCCCTTTCTCCTCGGTAGAGGTAGGCAGCATCAATACGTAGCTTTGTCGCGTTGCCGGGTCGCGGAATGTACAGCTATATACAACTCCAAGGCTGGTGGACGACTGGGTGAAGCCGAATGAGGCAAGTGTCCGGTGTACGAAAGCGAACGGCTTGATCAAGGACGGCATCGTTAGGCTGCGAAACATCTGGCAACACTCCTCGTTCTAATACTTCGGCGTGCGGATTGTGTCACATTACTGGAAAGCACTGCCGAGTATGGACACATTACCCGTCTTGTCCAAGCTTGAAACGTGCAAAATATGGTATGATAGTCGTAACAGATGAAGAAGGCAGGTTCTATGAGATGAGGATTAACAAATATATTAGCGAAACAGGCTTCTGCTCCAGACGCGAGGTCGACAAGCTGGTCGAAGCCGGTCGGGTCACCATTAACGGAAGGAAGGCGGAGCTTGGCAGTCAAGTGGAGGACGGAGACGACGTACGGATTGACGGTCGCCGGGTGAATGCGAAGAAGTCCGGGGTGTATATCGCGCTGAATAAGCCAGTCGGCATCACGAGCACGACGGAGCAGCATGTGCGGGGCAACATTGTTGATTTCGTCGGACACCGTGAGCGTATATTCCCGATCGGGAGGCTGGATAAAGATTCGGAAGGACTGATCCTGCTGACGAATGACGGTGATATTGTCAACAAAATATTGCGCTCGGAGAATGAGCATGACAAGGAATATATCGTGACCGTTGATCGGCCGATTACAGACGCGTTCCTGAAGGGGATGGCAGGTGGTGTGCGCATTCTTGGTACTGTGACGAAGCCGTGCCGCATTAGTCGGATGGACGAACGAACGTTCCGTATTATATTAACCCAAGGGCTGAACAGGCAAATACGCCGCATGTGCGAGGCGTTCGGCTACGAGGTGCGCAGGCTGAAGCGGGTGCGCATTATGAACATCAAGCTCGGCGATTTGCCGGTCGGTCGCTGGCGCGATCTTGGACCGGACGAGCTGGGGGAGCTGCTCAAGCTCATTGGAGGCCATCAGCCGAGATGAGACGCGGCCTGCTGGAGCAGCGTACGAGCCGGCGGAGTAACTGACCCTGCCAGCTCGTCGGCGCGCTTAGCCGTTGAACTTATAGCCGATTCCGCGCACGGTGAGAATATATTTCGGCTCGGCGGGGTTCGGCTCCACCTTCTTGCGCAGATTGCTGATATGGACGAGCAGCGTTCGGGTGTCGCCGTTGCTGTCGACGCCCCAAGTCAGCTTGTACAGCTGCTCGAGCGACAGCACCTTGCCCGGAGTACGGGCGAGCTGCAGGAGCAGATCGAATTCCTTGGACGAGAGCGGAACCGGATGGCCGTTGACCTTGACCGTACGGTTCACCAGGTCCATCTCAAGACCCGGGAAGATCAAGTGTTGCCCTTCGTCCTTCGTCTGCTCCATCAGCTGGCTGCGGCGAAGGTGGGCCTTCACGCGGGCAACGAGCTGCCCAGGGCTGAACGGCTTCGTGATGTAGTCGTCACCGCCGATGTTGAAGCCGAGAATAATGTCCATATCCTCACTCTTACAGCTCAGGAAAAGAATAGGTGTCGTGTACAGCTTACGTATTTGCCGACATACTTCGATGCCGTCCAGGCTAGGCAGCAGAACGTCCAGAATGACGAGATCGGGGCGATGCTCGTTCACCATGCCGACAGCTTCTGCGCCGTCTGAGGTGCAGAGCACCTCGTAGCCTTCTCTGCGCAAGTATAGGGTAATAAGCTCAACAATTTCGGTTTCATCGTCGACAATTAATATTTTTTCTCTAGGCATCAAGCTCTCCTCCGAAATAAGGACAATGGTCATCAGACACGGACTTCGAACGATATAGGCTTTGGGCATCGCGTACGAGAAAGTATCATTTCAATAGGAAAGAAGTGGTATCGATTTCCAGAAGCAATTCTTATTATAAATGGTTTTGGGTGCTCATTGCCATACTTTTATTCGTACTCCTATTCTTCTTATCCGGTAATCGTCAGATGCACACCGAGGACGTATCCAAGTACCGGGCGCAGGGGGGCGTCCTCGTGCTCGACAGCTACGACTGGGACCGTAAGCATAGCCTTCGCTTGAATGGAGAGTGGCTGTTCTATTGGAAGCAGCTGTGGGTTCCGGAAGTGCTGCAGCTCGAGCCAGAGGTGGAGCGCGCTGTTCGTTATGTGGAGCTGCCCTCCGATT